>JBCDBH010000254.1:0-8748 GCA_039184055.1 Acidobacteriota bacterium | reverse complement strand
CCCGCCCAAAACGCCGCGATCTGGTAGTGGAAGGGCAGATCGAGCCCCGAGTACTGGTAGACGTACTCGATCCGGAAGTCCCGTCGCGCCAAGGCCAGGAAGAGCACAAAGGCCGAGAGCACCAGGGCGATGGTGAAAAACGTGTAGCCCCGCCGCGCGAAGATCAGGGCGTTGTCGTCACCGCGCATCGATTGGACATAGCCCCAAAGGGTGGCGACGGCAAAGAAAACGGCGCACCAAACGGTCAGCGCGCCAGGAAGATAGAGCTCTGACAAGGCTTCCATGTAGGCTCCGAGCGACCGGCTATGGCGCCGGCGCGAGATGTCGTGTCAACGGTTCAACCGTAGGAATGTGTTTCCGGGTCTTCCTCGATGCCCTGGTATTTGCTCGGGCATTTGACCAGCAGCTTGTCGGCCACCATCTCGCCATCGCTTTCGCTCCACGCGCCGATCGCGACGATCGATACCGCGTCTTCGAAATTGGCGGGCTTCAAGCCGTGGTAGCGCACCGGCAGCGTCTTGCTGGCGTCCTCCGGGTCGACCAGAGTGAAATGCAACGCTTCATTCTCAGCGTCGTACGACGAGCTATCCGCGAGCAGGCCGCCCGCCACCTGTACCGTGGCGGTGGTGGCGATCGCTTCCGCGTACGACACATAAGGGGTCAGCGTCGACGTGAACGTCGAATACGAAAAACCGGCGAAGATCAGCAGCAGACCGGCGCCTATCAGATAGACCAAGGTCTTGTTTTTTTTCATGACTTCTCTCCGTGCTCATCATGCGCGAGGTCATTGCTCGCTTGGCGGAGCTTGCCTTCGATGCGTAGCAGATACCAGAAGATGCCACTCCAGATCACCAGGTTGACTCCCGCCAACCACCATACGCCACCCGTCATGCCCGTCTCCCTTCGAGAGCCACGCTCGCCAGCGCCAGCTGACGCCGCCGCAAGTTCTGACACCAGAAAAAGATCGCGGTAAACCCGATCACCGCCGCGAGCAGCGTGACGCCGATCGCCGGGTCGAACTCGGCCGATGCCGGCTTCGGATGAAGCGACGGCCCCATCATGCGCGGCAGGATGAAGAACATCATCGGCGACACCACCAGACCGAGCGACGCATACGCCGACGACAGCCGGGCGCGCGTTTCACTGTCGTCGATCGCGCCTCGTAGCGACAAATAGGCGAGGTAAAAGAGCAGCGCCAAGACGATCGATGTCTGGCGCGGATCCCAATTCCACGCCGCGCCCCACTGCACCTGCGCCCACATCGCGCCGGTGACGATCGCCAGCACGCAGAAGATCACCCCGACCTCCACTGCCGCCACCGCGGCGCGATCGAAGCTCGGACGGCGCGAGATCAGGTAGCGGATGCTCCACACCCCGGCGGCCAAAAAGCCGATGAACGAAGCGATCGCCACGGGCACGTGGAAATAGACGATCCGGCTCGTCTGCGGGCTCTCACCGTAGAGGCCTTCAAAGCCCTGCGCCACCGGCGCTCCGGTGAGCGACCACACGATCACCGCCGACATCCACAGCCACAAGCCATAGCGGAGCATGCGGCTCATCGGACTTTCTCGTGGTGGATGGTGCGTCGATTCATGATCGTCCTTACGTCTTCGTCTTCCTTATTCGACAACTAAGCCTAACGCGATTCAGGTTCCTGCAACCGTTGAGATCGCGTTCTCACAGCCGGTTTCGGAGGGCTCGGTGTACCCTGGTCCCGGAATCCGTAAACACCTGCAAGATCAGGGGTTCCAGATCACCGGGAAGAGCATCAGGCCGGCTACCGTCACACTCCCATCATACAAGAGCAGCAGACGGAGAGCCATCAAACCCGGATCCACCGCGAGCGGCGCCGTGCTCGGCTCGATCGCGCTCCACGTCAGCCGCACCGCAAAGATCACCAGCGGCAAAAGAAGCGGAAACGCCAGGACCGCGAACAGCGGCCCCCGGTTCTGCGTCTGTCCCACCATCGCCGCGATCAACGTGCTCGCCGCCGCCAGCCCCCAGCCACCGGTCAGCATCGCCAGCATCAACCGCATGGGATCCGCCACCGGCACCTGCAGCAAGACCAAGAAGAGCGGCACGATCATCACTTCCAGCGCCAACAACAAGGTCAGGTTGTAGAAGAACTTGCCCGCGAATACCGCGAACGGCCCCGCGCTCAGGCGCAACGCCGCCGCCGTTCCCGTCTCCTCCTCGTGAACAAAGCTCCGTGGCAGCCCCGCCGTCGACGCGAACAGCAGAATCACCCACAGGATGATCGGCAACACCGGTCGCATCGCGCTTCCCGTACCCGCCGGCCCGAGCGTAAAGCTCGTCACCACCAGCGTCGTGAAAGCAAAAAGCGCCACCGTCGACAGCGCGTGACGCGTCCGCCACTCCGTCCGCCACTCCTTCACAAAGAGCGCGTAGCTCTCAGCCGCCCAGCGTGAGGCGTCTCGCCACATGCGGCATCTCCAAAGGGTCAGGATTCGCAACCACCGCTAGCGCCCCGTAGTCCAGCGCCTCGCCCAGCAGCTCCAACACCACCGCCCGGCCGGGAGCGTCCAGATTCTGTAGCGGCTCATCGAGCAGCAGAATCGGTGGCCGATGCAGCAACGCAAACGCCCAGCGCAGCCGTTGCCGCATCCCCGACGACAGCGCCGCGGCGGCCCGACCCGGAGGCAAACCCATGCGCTTCAACAACGCCGAGCCCCGCGCCGGATCCACCCCACGCAGCTTGGCAAAGAAATTCAGATTCTCGATCGCGCTCAACACACCATAAAAGGCGAGATCCGGCGCGATCCAGCCCACCGTGCGGCGCCGCGTCTCGATGTCGACCTCCTCGCCATCGATCCGGCACACGATCTCCCCACTTTGCGGATTGAGCAGACCGGCCAGACAGCGGAGCAGCGTCGACTTACCGCTGCCATTCGCACCCGTCACCAACAACAGCTCACCCGCGCTCACCGTGCCCGACACCCCGTCGAGCACACGGAGGCGGCCGAAAGTGCGGATCAGATCGGTGAAGCGGAGATGGTCGTCGTCGTGCACGGGCGGGGATTGTACCCGGCTTGTTGGCGGGTCAGCCCGGAGCAGGTGCCTCGCTCAACGAGAAAGTGTTGTCTGATTGGGAATCAGTGTGTTTAGAGGATCTCGCGTGAGCACTCGTACACTACGTTGTTACCCCAGTTCGGCAGCCTTGGAGCGCCGTGTGCGCTTTCCCACGGCTCTCACTCACCAACCACCCCAAGGTAGACTCCCCGGATGCGACGGATTTCTTCGGTGCTCGCCTTTACGCTCTTCGCCTCTCTCCTCTCGGGTTGTGCCGCGACGCGTCCTACGGCTCCGGCGATGCCGGTGTTGGAGGTGCCGTATTTGGAGGAGCGGGCGCTTCTTCTCTATATGGCCGATCGACGGACGTGGGAGCCGTTTTCGTCGCAGCAGGCGCTGCTCGGTCCACCGGATCTTCGTCGGCAGCTGGCTTTCACGGCTGGCGCGGTGGCGGATCCACGGGGCCGGGATACGTTGGCCGGGCTGCTGGTCGACGATGATGTGACGGTGCGTCGCGCCGCTGCGGCGGGGTTGGGGCGTTATCCGGTCGGTGATGTGGAGGCGGCGACGATTCTGCTGCGGGCGATGAACGACGCGGATTTGGAGACGGCGGTGCTCGCGGTGGAGTCGCTGGCACGGCTCGGGGTGACGCTGGAGGATGTGGTGGTGGCGTTGGCGGATCTGCCGGAGGCGCGGTTTTTTCCGCTCCTTTTGCCGTCGCTTTTCCGGTTTGGTGGTGAGGACGCTTTGCCCTGGGCGACACGTGGTTTGGAGGTGGCGGATCCGGCGCTGCGCAAAATGGCGGTGTATGCGCTGTCGCGAGATCCGCAACCGGACGCGGCGCCGGTGTTGCGCAGCCTGCTGACCGACGCGGATCCGTGGGTGCGTGGCTGGGCGGCGCGGGCGTTGGGCGCGGTGGGCGCGGCGGAGGATCTGGACCGGCTGTTGCCTTTGCTCGATGATCCGACCCCAGGACCACGGATTCAGGCTCTACGCGCCGGGCGACGGCTGGTGGAGTCGGGCGTGGCAGCGCCACCGGATGCGTGGCGGCCGAAGCTCTTGGAGCTTTTCGTGACTCCGGACGTTGGCGTGCGGGTGACGGCGATCGAGGCGTCGGCGGCGTGGCTGCTCGACGAGTCGTTGGGTACGGATCTGGACCGGATCGCACGCGAGGCGACGACGACGCATGAACGCTCGAGCGCGGTGTTGTCGTTGGCGACGGGGCAGGATCCCCGTGCCGACGATCTGATCGCCCGGCTCGCCGAGGCGCCCGATCCGGTGGCCCGGACCCAGGCGGCGCGCGCCGCGGGGTTGGCCTGGACGCTGCCGGTGATCGAGACGCTGGCCACGGACGCGGTACCCGGGGTGCGGGCGACAGCGCTCGATGTGTGGATGGGCACGCAACCACCCGGTGATCTTTCACCCGACGCGCGTCAGCGGCTTCGTAACGCGCTCGAGGACGACGACGCCGTGGTGCGCGCGACGGCGTTCGATGTCTTGGCCGAGCGCCCGGTGCTGACGATGGAGCGGTTGCTGCGCGCTTTCGATGCCGGAGCGCTCGATCGTATGCCCGATGCACGGCTGGCGGCGATTCGCGCGTTGACGGCGCGGGCCGAGGCCGAGCCTCTGGAGCGTGGTGCGATCATCGAGCGGTTGGAGAAGGTGGCGACGGCGGGGTCGTTTCTCGAGCGACGTGAGGCGATCGACGGTCTCGGCACCTTGGGTCGTCCCGAGCCGTCATTGGGACCGCTCGAGAATCGACGCACGATGCAGATTTACCGCGACATCGCTCGCCGCACCCACGAGCCTCGACGCATGCAGCTCGACACAGAATACGGCGTCGTGACGTTGCAGATCGATTGCCCGGTGGCGCCGATGACGTGTCTGAGCTTTCTCCAGCTGGCCAATCAGGGCTTCTACGACGGCTTGAGCTTTCATCGCGTGGTGCCGGATTTCGTGGTCCAGGGTGGCGATCCACGCGGCGACGGTTCGGGTGGGCCGGGTTATCAGCTGCGTGAGGAGCTCAATCTGATCCGCTACGAGCGCGGTACTTTGGGCATGGCGCGCGCCGGGCGCGATACGGCGGGCAGTCAGTTCTTCATCGCCTTGTCGCCCCAGCCGCATCTCGATTTCGACTACACGGCTTTCGGGTGGGTGGTGTCGGGCGCCGAGGTGCTCGATCGCATCGTCCAAGGTGATCGGATTCTGCGTCTGCGTGAGTTGGGCCAGGCGCAATGAGCCCGAACCCGCAACCTGGGACGATGTTGGCCGTATCTCTGTCATGACGCGGCTGCGTAGCGCGCCCGGGCGCGATACGACCGGTACGTCGACCCCCGATAACGGCGGCCCTCCAGGTTCGGCGGAGCCTTCGCTTGTCAGCGTGCGGGAGATGACCGACGAAGAGCTCGTGGCGTCCATCTTGGACGGCGAGCGAGATCGCTTTGCCGATTTGGTACGGCGGTATCAGGGACGGTTGGTCAATTACCTTTTCCGCATGCTGCGCAACGAGGCCGATGCGCACGACCTGGCGCAGGACGTTTTCTTCAAGATCTACGAGGCGCTCGATCGGTTCGACGATCGCTATCGTTTTTCGACCTGGTTGTTCCGGGTCGCGCAAAACGCGGCGATCGATCGGATCCGCAAACGGCGCCTCAAGGTGGTGTCGATCCACCGCGACGACGAAGAAAACGGCGATTGGGAGTTGCCGTCGGGTGGTCCGACGCCGTACCACGACTCGCGCAATGTCGAGCGAGGGCAGGCGATCGTCGCGGCGATCGCCCAGCTTCCAGGCGAATATCGCGAGCTGATCGAAATGCGTCATTACGGCGAAATGTCATATGACGACATCGCCACGTTGAAGGAGATGCCACTCGGCACGGTCAAGAACAAGCTCTTTCGTGGGCGTCAGATGCTCAAGGAAAAGCTCGCCGAATTTCTGGTGGATTGAACCATGTCGAGGTTTGGGGAGGATTGGGAGAACTTCGCGACGCAACGCACGTATAGGGGCGATAAGGACGTACCCACGTCGTTACCGACCCGTGTCCGACCGACTACGTCTGACCGACCCTGTCCGACGACACGGGACCCGCAGCCAACGGGGATATAGCCATGATGGATGACCAGACTCTTCACGAGCAGATCGATCTCGACGTCGACGGCGCTCTCTCGCCCGCCGTCCAGCCCACTGTCGAGGCGATGCTCGCCCGCCACCCGGAGCTCGACAAGGAACGCCGCGAGCTCATTGCTCTGCATCGCTTGCTCGAATCCGATCGGATCGAAGTCAGCAGCCAATTCACCGAACAGGTGATGGCCGATTTGCCCGCCGCATCGTGGGAAAGCCGCAAGATCGCACTCGCGGTGCCGATCGCGGTGCTCGCGTTTTTCGGCGTCGCGGCCAGCGTTTTGCTCGCCGGAGCTGAGATCGGTGCCGGCTTGGGCACCGCGCTCGCTCTTTTCGACTTTTTTGAGACCGCGGCCTTGGCCAGCGCCGGTCTGCTCACCGCGTCGTGGCAGGGAGCCGGGCTCACGCTCGCCGCCCTGTGGGCCGAATCACCGGTCAATGTGGTGATGCTGGTCGTCTTCGTGGTCTGCCTCGACCTTCTCGTGCTTTCCATGTTGCGCCGTCCCGTGCCGATTCCGGCCGATGCGGCGAACGGACAAGACTGAGGTCCATGCCCGTCGTCCGCCCGGTGTTGATCGCCGTGCTCGGCTGTCTGGCTCTCTTCGCGTCGCCCGTGCACGCGTCGGACGACGACGATCGTCCGGCCTACGTGCTCGAGAGCGGCAGCATCGCGCACAACCGGGTCGTCGCGCTCGGTCGCGATCTGGTGGTGCTCGGTGAGGCGCGCAGCCACGCGGTCGCCATCGACGGTGATCTGCGGGTCGCTGGCCGGGTCGACGGTGATGTCATCGTGCTCGATGGCAACGTCCAGCTCGATGCCGCCGCGCGCGTCGAGGGTGACGTGTTCGTGCTCGGTGGTCGCATCGAAACCGCCACCGGCGCGGTGATCAACGGTCGCTCCGTCGCCTATCCCGACGCCGCCGCCGCCTGGATCACCCTGCTCGAAGGCCCGACGCTCGGACTCGAGCCCAACTCACCCGTGCTGCTCGGCGCCAAGCTCGCCCTCATCGCCTTTTGGGCCCTGGTGCTGCTGATCTGCTTCGGATTCGGTGGTAGCGAGCTGCTCAGCACGTCGATGAGCGTTCGCGACGAGCCCTTTCGCAACTTCATCGTCGGCATCACCGCCGTCGCCGGCATGGTGCTCACCGCCCTCTTGGTGAGCGCGGTCGCTGGCCCCTACCTCGCCCTGCCCCTGCTCGTCCTCGTCGTCGTCGCGGCGTTGACCCTGCGTTTCTGGGGCATGGTCGCCGTCTTCCACACCGCGGGTGCCACGCTGTGTCGACTCGTCGGTCGGCCACGCGTTCTCCCCATGACCGCCGCCTGTATCGGTCTCCTCGCCATGGGGCTGCTCAAGTTCATCCCCTACGTCGGCGTCTGGACCTGGAGCGTCGCCACCTTCATCGGCGTCGGCGCCACCCTCACCACCCGTTTCGGCCGCCGCGGTATGTGGTTCGGGCCGGTGGTGCGGGCCGACTTGGCGTAACGTCGATTCGCAGTTTGCCTCTGCTACAAAGAAGGGCGAGCGGTTGAGTTCATAGTCACGTGCTAGGCTTCATCGGTCTTTGTGGATTGAATCCCGAGGCACGAGGCAAGGTGGATGTCATGGCGAACGACAAGCCCGACAAATTTAGTGTGAGCTCGCGAGCGGAACCGGCTCCCGCTGGTCTATTTCCGGGTGAGGAGCATCTCCAGAGGATTACCGCCTTGATCGAGCAAGTGGTCGAAGATCTCCCTGATCGGGACCGCGATATCGTCATCGAGCTTTACGGCTTGGATCTGGCGAAACGCGACTCGTCAAAGGATCAGATCAGTCGCAAAGCCGCATATCGCGCCCGCCGTCGGTTCGGCGACCTTTTTAAGAAGATCATCGCGGATGCCACTGAGAGCGCTCTCATCCACTCGGAGTTGGCTCGTGCGTTGCTCGGCTATCTAGCGGCCAATCCTCCTGAGAGCTTCGTAGAAGATATGGACGAAGCATCGCGCATGCGATCTGAAGAAGACGCAGCGGATCGGGCGCTGACCGAGCGATTCCAGCGTGAGGATATTCGCTGGGCCCTTGGCCTCCCAGGCAAGACCCATTGAGATCGATCATCTGCGATGCAGGGCCGATTCTTCACCTTGCTGAAGCAGAGTTGAGCTGGCTTCTCGGGGCCGCGGGGAAGGTCTACTGCCCGCGCGCGGTGGCGACCGAACTCGAAAGATTACAACCCGAGTGGCCATTGCTCGCTGGGATCGAGGTGTTGGAGTTGAGCGAATCGGCGCAGAGTCGCGCTACGGCTCTCCAAAACGACAAGGGGCTTCATCTCGGCGAGGCAGAGGCTCTCGCGCTCAGCGAAGAGCTTGGCGTCAATTGGTTTCTCACCGATGACAACGCCGCGCGGCTAGCCGCACGCGAGGCTAGTTTGGAAGTTCACGGCTCTCTCGGGATTCTTCTCTGGGCGGCCGTCGAGGGGCATCTCGATTACGCTGCCGCGCGATCGGGTCTGAAGCGCCTTTCACAATCCACACTGTGGTTGTCCAAGGCGATCGAACGTGAGGTTCACGATGCTTTGGATCAGATCTTCCGACGTTCCTGAAAGTCACGTCGTGTCGAGCTT
>JBCDBH010000253.1:0-8780 GCA_039184055.1 Acidobacteriota bacterium | reverse complement strand
GTGCCTTCGAGAAATTCCTCGGCGAGATAGACGGCGTTGTTGAGGTAGTAGTTGTCCATATCGCCACAGTAGATGTGGAGCTTGCCCGCAAGCTTGGGACCGAGCTTGGCCCAATCGCGTTTCATGATGTGGACGAGATCGTAGTTTTCACGCCAATGCTCGGCGACTTCGTGGTCGATCTCACCGGTCATCTTGTTCCACAGCTTCTTGGGATAGCCATCGTCGCCGACCGGAGAGTAGACCGCTTCCCAAATGTCGAATTGATCGCCGGAACGGTTCTTGGTGCCGAGCACGAGCTCCATGTGGTTGTAATCACGCATGGTGATGTCGATATCGCCGAGATCGTTACGATGGGCCGGGATTTCGACGGTGCGAAATGGCCCGGTGCGGTCGTACATATGGGTGTCTTTGTAGATGTCGACGAGGAGAAAGGCCCGGAAGTCGATGGGATCGGGACAGGCGACAAAGGCACCGTTGTAGTCGTCGGGGTAGAGAACCTGAACCGCCATGGCCTCCCAGCCACCGGTGGAGCCGCCGTAGAGAAAACGGGACCAGCCTTCACCGATGCCGCGAAAACGACGCTCGATTTCGGGGATGAGCTCGTAGGTCAGGGCATCGCCATACGGGCCGTTGTTCTCTGAATTGACCGCGTACGAGTCGTCGTAATAGGGCGTCGGGTGCTGGATTTCAATGATGATGAAACGTGGAAAATCCCGGCTGATCCAGCGCTGATAGAAGTCGTACGCCTCTTGCTGCTGGATCCGGTTGTAGCCCTCGACGCCGAATCGTTCGCTGAAGTCGGGCTCGAGATCGGGATCGGGTGGTTCGGTGCGAAAGCCACCGAAATTGGAAGGAAAATGCCCGTGGAAGACCATCAGCGGGTAGCGTGCGTCGGGATGCTCGTCGAATCCGTGAGGCAAGAGCACGTGCGCGCCGAGGTGCATCGGTCGGCCCCAGAACTCGGAAAGCAACTTACTTTCGATTTGAATGTGTTTGATGTATTCCGTGTCGGCTGGAGGCTCGATAGGCGGAATGGTCTGATCGACAAGGAGGTCGAGAGTCTCAGTGGGTCGGAAGGTGACCTCACGAGGTTCGCTGTAGTGATTGCCGGGAGCACGTCGCCATTGCTGGCCTTCGCCACGATCCATCGGCAGCTTGACGACGTGGCCGTCGGCGCGATGAAAGGTCTCGTAACGATGGAGAAGGGCCTGGGCATAGTAGGTGCCCGCGGGTACGTCATGCAGGCTGTCGATCGGATATCCGAAGACGCTCGCGTCGATGGTGATGCTGTCGCCTCCTTTGGCGCCCTCGACGTCGACACCGAAGATCTGCGGTGCGTCGACTCCCGCGCCGACCTGGAAGCGAGGCTCGGAATCGGTTTCGGTCGCGAAGATGACGATCAGCCGTCCGTCGATCGGCTCGCTACCGAGACTCTCGGCGAGCTCGACGGTAATGGTGGGCGTCGCGAGCAGGGGTGCGGTCGCGACGATGCAAGGAAAAATGAGTGAGGCGAAGACGCGCCGGTTCGGCATGAAGTCATGCTCCTTTCTTGGCTGTGCTTTGACGAAACCAGCCAAGTGTACGGCATGACGATCCATTATCATTGTCATGTCCAGGTCGAGAGGTTTTGCACGGATGCTTCGTAAAGAAACAGATGGGTGAAAGAGAGAGGAGCGGTCGATGCTTGGATCCACACGTGGGTTGAGTGGGGTGCTGTGCGGGCTCGCGTTGGTGGCGGTCGCGCCGCTCGTCGGCCAGAGTGAGGAGTCGAACGAGCGGGGCGTACGCCCCGCCGAGCATTCGCCGTCGTGGCACAGCCGGGCCGAGCAACCTGACGATCTCTATGCCTTCGTACCCGTTGGCGCACGCAATCTACGGCTCGCGACACCCGTGACCCGCGGTGGCTTCACCAGCGTGCAGGTGAACGTCGACGCCAATGGCTTCGACATTGCGGGTGATGCCGCGAACGAGCCGTCGATCGCGGTCGATCCGACCGATCCGCGAAGCGTCGTGATCGGGTGGCGGCAATTCGACTCGATTCAAAGCAATTTCCGTCAGGCAGGGGTCGGTCATAGTCAGGACGCGGGGGCCTCGTGGATGGCTTCGGTGATCGACCCTGGTGTGTTCCGTTCCGATCCCGTGCTCGGGGTCAAGGCCGACTGCACCTTCTTGTATTCGAGTCTCTACCTACCGAGTGGAGTGTTTACCCTCGAAACGTTTCCATCGAGCGACGGTGGCGTGACGTGGGGCCAGGGCGTCTACAGCTACGGCGGTGACAAACAATGGCTAGCGGTGGATCGATCAGCGGGAGTCGGTGCCGACAATGTATATGTCTCATGGTCGATCGCTGCGACCTGCTGTGGGCCTCGAGCGATCGCTAACCGGTCGATCGACGGCGGGGAAGCGTTCGAGCCGCCGATCGGTATCCGGTCACGACCCTATTGGGGCACAGTCGCGGTCGGACCCGACGGCGAGGTCTATGTTTCGGGCCTGACCGCCGTGGATCGTGATGTCGTGGTGGTGATGCGTTCCGATTCGGCACGTGACGATACCCAGGTGATGGACTTCGGTCAGGGGCGTATCGTCGATTTCGGGGCACCGGTCCGTTTTTTCGGTAGTCCCAATCCCGCCGGTTTGCTCGATCAGGTGTGGCTAGCGGTGGATGAGACCCGAGGATTCCGACGTGGTTGGGTCTACGCGCTCGCCGTGGTCGATCCACCGGGTGGCGATCCCGCCGACCTTCACTTTGTACGTTCGCGCGATGGTGGGCGTACGTGGAGTGATCCGGTGCGGGTCAACGACGATAGTGGCAACGCATGGCAATGGTTCGGCATGATCGAAGTCGATGCGAACGGGCGTATCCACGCGGTGTGGAACGACAGCCGTGACGATCCGGGCGGAGTCGATTCGATGCTCATGTGGTCGACGTCGGATGACGGTGGCATGACGTGGACCGAAAACGTCGCGCTGACACCCAGCTTCGACCCTCATATCGGTTGGCCCAATCAAAGCAAAATCGGTGATTACAACGATCTGATGGCGGCGTCGAACGGGGTTCACGTTGCGTATACCGCGACATTTCGCGGTGGCCAGGACGTCTATCATCTCCTTCTTCCGATCACGCCTTGAGGCGCAAACGCCTTTGTTTATTAGGGTTTTCTCTTGACCGAGAATCTGCGTCATGCTAATTTTCACAAAACTGTAGACGCAAAGTAGAGCTGTCGCCAAGACAGACAAAGCGCGACAGGCGAGGGCTTTCTCCTCGTCCAAGGTACTCGGCACGAGCGTTTGTGGCCTCGTGTCGGTCTTCTCCTCCTGGTTACACAGCCCGTGGAGAGTCCACGGGTGTGTCGTCGAGCCGGTGTCCAGTTGAGACACATGGCGTTCTCGCGGCACATGAAGATTAACCCGGAGAAAGCAGACTCGCATTGTCGTGCTCGAATCCAGGGGGAACTGGTCAGGAGAACGAACGGAGGACATGATCGATGACAAACCATGCAAAAAGCTGGCTTTGGTGGCTGCTGGCATTGTCCATCGCCGCCACGATGACGTTGGCGTGCGCCGAACAGGGCGGTGAGGGAACAGGTGAAGACTACGCCGATGGCGAGCTGGTAGCCGAGACCGCGAGCTGTACCGAGGACGGAACCACGCTCCAGCTCGATTGTCCGTCGATGCCGTTCACCAACGCTCAAGGCACCATCACCAGCGGAATTCTCGATTACGACATCTTCGCGTGGAATTCTTTCGTGGCCCTCAACTGGCCGGCTCTGGATCCGACCAGCAACAACAACCAGCGTGGCTTTCCCGATTTGTCGACGAGCTTCGCGACCGCCGCGTCCGACGATCTCGTGGTCTGGGAGACGTTCAAAGAGAAACGTGAGATTTTTCTTTACGATTACCTCGACGATCAGCCTTCGACCGAAACCCCTCCGGCGTGGAACGCCGAGCCGCAATACGGTCCGAGCAACGCCCAGGTTCCGTGCTGCCCGGGTTATACGTGTGACACTGATTTCGGGCGTCATGCCGCCAACAACACAGGTGACGAGACCGCCGAAGTCGCTTCCGAAGCGCGGGAGACCGACGACGTTCTCTGTCAGGGGCACGACCCGGATTGTGGTGTCAGTGGACAACCGGTCGGGCCGCGAGTGTGGCGGGGTCAGCCCAGCGCGGGGATGCCGCTGATCTACGAGGTCAAGGTCAATTGGGACTTCTACAATTACGTCGCCACCTTCTCGGATCCAGGGCCTCTTTGGTTCGAGGACAACGCCAAGACGGCCGCTGACGCAGGTGATATTCGTCTACCGATCCGTACCAGCTCGGCCACCAATCCCGCCGCGCCCGGCACCGTCGCTGGCAGCCTGGGTGGAACCGCCAAGCCGGGGCCGAATCCGAGCGTGATCAACTATTCGCCGCAGGGTTGTATCGACAACTACTACAGCAAGGCCACGTCGAGTTCCGACTTGACTCCGTGCCCGATGGGTTCGGTGCATCTCAAATCGGCCTGGATGCCACTCAGCGGCAGTGATGACATGAGCAAGTACCACACCTCCGAATTGCTCTTCTATGTCGAGAACGACGACGTCACCGGTGGGATCTGCGCACAGCCCGCGACCTACGGTCTGGTCGGCTTTCACATCATTCAGCGTATTCACGAGACCCGTTACGACAACGGCACTCCGTTCCCCAACTCGCATCCGCGCGGTGGCACGTTCATCTTCGCGTCATGGGAACACACCCAGAACGATGACCAAGGTTTCACCTACGCCAACCTCTACCCGACGACCAGCGATAGCCCGGATCCGTATCCGAACGTCAACGAGGACGGGGTCGACGGCATTCCGCTCAACCGTGCCTACGATCTACTGTCGACGACAGTCAGTGCCAACGATCAAGTGCACACGGCACTCGGATGTACCGGTGGCTCGGATGACAGTGTGTGGTGTAACTATGAGCTGATCGGTACCCAATACGCGGCGGTCAATGGGCCACCACCGGGTTTCGACACCAGCAATCCACCCAACGTTCTGCCTTCGACACCCGAAGCCGGTGTGGAGTATCCGGCCAATTCCGGACAGCCCTACTTCCTGGCGAATCTAGTGGTCGAGTCGAACGTCGGGTTGCAGCAGTTCCTGGGTTTGCCCCCGGGCACGACTCCGATCGATCACTACACCAGCCCGCAGATTCCACCAGGCGGCTCGGGCCGAGTCGGCAACGATGGCACGCAGTCGAACACCGGCAGCACCTTCGATCTGAACGCCCCGAATCTTGCGTTCCGGATCGCGCCGCGCGACAACCCGGCGTGGGACAACGGTGACAAGACCCACCAGAGCACGATCAGCGGCAACAATGGCCAGAAGAACGGCAATAAAGTGGGCGCCTGGAATATGGGCGGTTGTATGGGTTGTCACGGCGTGGCGCAACAGCGTGGCTACGCCTTCAGTTTTGTGCTGCTCGGCAACCAGGGTGGTGGCAAGGCCGACACGCAGACCATGGTCGATATTCCGCCGCCGCCCGAGTCGGAAACCAACTGACTCGATTCACGGTAGCGATCTGATCGAAACCCGGTGTGCTTCGGCCCACCGGGTTTCTTGCTTTTCGGGTGCAGTCAGTTTCCAGACGCCGTGGATCGGCCGTTGTGCAGTGACTGCGCTCGGGCCCGTAGCTCGGCCGCGGCCCGCTCGTCGTCGAGCTCGATAAAGACCAGCGCGAGGGCTTCGAGCGCTCGCGCGTGTCCTTCGGGATCCCCGCCTTCAGCGTCAAAGAGCGCGATTGCCTCATCGAGCACCTTGCGTGCTTCGAGATAGTGGGCGATTTCTCGGTAGGTATTGCCGAGCATGACCAGGGCCTCGGCACGTTCCAACGGGCTGGTGGCCGTCGCGTCGAGTCGAGCTCGCGAGCGTTCGAGGAGTTGCGACACCGTGAGCGTCTCACCACCACTACGATCGTCGACATCGGCATCGAGTAGATCGAGGAGCAGGGCGGTACGTTGCTCGGCGGCCGTGGCTCGGGCCCGGGCTTCGCTCGTCGCGGTGATCGACCAGCCGGCCATCCCGAGGCTCGCCAACACGGCGATCGCACCCGTGGCGATGAGCCACGTCTTCGGTTGGCGACGCTGAGAGCTCGTAGGCACGGCTGGGAGAGGCGTGGTCGGCGCCAGGTCGGTAACGGGCGAACCCGCCAACACCGCCTCGAGATGGGCGATGAAGACCTCCACCGACCGGTAGCGCGCGGCCGGATCCTTTTCCAACGCACGCAGGATGGTGTTGCCGAGGTCGCCGGCGAGCGTCGCGTGAAGCTGGGCTGGTGACGTGCGGCGGGCGTGGGCCAGCTCGGCCGCGACTCTCGGGTTTTCGACCGATAGACGACCCACCGCATGACTCGGTGTCTCCGCTGGATCCTCACAGACCGCGCGCGCCACCTCGACCGGGTTTTGGGTCGCCGGATGGTAGGGAAGCTCGCCGACCAAAAGCAGGAAGAGCAGCTGGCCGAGCTGGTAGACGTCCGAAGCGGCTGTTACCGCACGGCCATGGATTTGTTCGGGGCTGGCCCACGTGGGCGTGAGCACCTGCATGCCCGTTTTGGTTTGCATCGGCAGCGTCGAGCCGAAGGCGGCGCTGGGGTCGATGACTTTGGCGATACCGAAATCGAGGAGCTTGGGTTCGCCGTTGGCTGTCACCACGATGTGGGAAGGTTTGAGATCGCGGTGAATGACCTGCTGCTGATGCGCATGCGCCACCACGCGTGCGGCGCGCAAAAAGAGCTCGACTCGTGCGTTGAGACCGAGACGGTTCCGGTCGGCATATTGATCGATCGGCAGGCCTTCGACGTAGTCCATGACCAAATAGGGGCGGCCATCGTCGGCGACACCGGCATCGAGCAGCCGCGCGATCGCCGGGTGGTCGAGCCCGGCGAGAATGCGATGCTCGCTACGAAACCGTCGCAGCAGCTCGCCCGCGCCGTCGCCCGGGCGGATCAGCTTGATCGCCGCGCGTAGCGTCTCGCCTCCTTGACCCTGACGCTCGCCCAAATAGACCACCGCCATCCCGCCACGGCCGATTTCTCGCACCAAACGCCAGGGGCCGACATGCGTGCCGAGCTGGTTGTTCGAACCGTCGAGCATCGCTTCGATACCGTCGCCGAGCGGCCCGCGAAAGGCGCCACCGGTGTCGATCGATGGGTCGACGTCCTCGTCGTCGGCGTAGCGCAGCAGTCTCTCGACGCGGGCGCGCAGTCGGGTGTCGCCGCCGCACATGCGATCGAGGAAACGGCTGCGCTTTTCCGCCGGAAGATCGAGCGCGGCATCGAAGATCTCGTCGGCGCGGGCAAAGGCTTCGTCGTCGGTCATCCGTCGCCACCGTCGAGGGCCTCGCGCAGCCAGGCACGGGCGCGGCGCCAGTCACGCTGCACGGTGCGCAACGAGGAGCCGAGCGCGGTGGCGGTTTCTTCCTCGCTCAAGCCGGCGAAGAAACGACATTCGACCACCCGGGCGAGTCGCTCGTTGATTGCCGCCAAGCGGTTGAGAGCATCGTCGAGCTCGAGCAGCTGTTCGGCCTGTTCGTCGACCGCGATCTGGAGCTCGTCGAGGGTCAGAGGGCGCTCGCCACCACCCCGCTTGGCCGCGGCGCGCTTGCGCGCATAGTCGATGACGATCTGCCGCATGGCGATCGCCGCGACCGCCAAGAAATGAGCGCGATCTTGCCAGTTGGAGCGATGCTGATCGACGAGCCGCAAATAGGCTTCATTGACCAGGCCGGTGGTTTCGAGGGTTTGACCGGGGCGACCACGACGGAGATAGCGTCGAGCGATGCGATGCAGGTCATCGTAGAGCATCGGCACCAGACGATCGAAGGCCGCCTGATCGCCACCACCATATGCGCGTAGAAGTTGTGTGACGTCGCCGGTGTTGCCGCTACCCGCGGCCACGGCTGTGTCGGTGCCATTGCTCATTCGACCTACCCCCCATTCTGCCCACACCGAATCTTTCAAGTGAGTGTACCGTTTTCCACGACTCATTCGTGCGTTCGAGGCCGTGAACCGGTCTCTACAAAGAAAAACGGGGTGGCTTGCGCCACCCCGCCGTCTTACCGTCGATTCGGGCCGAACGGCCCGGAATCGATGATCAGCCGATCACGATCACTGATCGCAGATCGCCAGGTCGTCGATACCACCCTCGACCAGGTCACCAGGGCCGGCGCCGTCAGAGACGCGCACCCGCACGATGACGTTGCTACCCGCCGGGATCGAGGTCGTCGGCGCGGCGGTCCAGGCGGCGTTGTTCTGGACGTCACCGATCGACACGATCGAGCTGTAACTCGAACCACCGTTGGTCGAGTACTCGAGCACGAAGTAGTCGTTGGCGTCGTCACCAGCGTCACGCTGACCGTGGAAGTAGTTGATATCGAGGTCCGAAGCCGCCGAGACGCTGAAGCTCGGCGAGGTCACCACACACTCACCACCGTCGACGTCGGCATTACCGGCCGAGGTGTTGGTGGCGGTGAAGAGGGCGTTCGAGCCGCTCGCCGCGCCGCCGACCTGGGTGGTCACGCCACTGTTGGTCTGCTGCGACGGCGTGCCGAGCACGAAGGTACCGGTGGAGCAGGTACCGCTGGTGCTCCAGCCTGCCGCGCCGCCTTCGAAGTCGTCGTCGACGGTGCAGCTGCCACCACCCGGGGTGTCTTCGAAGATCCGGACGTTGCGGAAACGGCTGTTGTTGTTGAGCGCGCCCGCGTCCTTGTCGTTGACCAGGACGAGGAAGAAGCTCGAGCCGGTGTAGTACTGAC
>JBCDBH010000252.1:0-8799 GCA_039184055.1 Acidobacteriota bacterium | reverse complement strand
GTCGGTGGCGAAGAGGACGCGGCGGAATGACATGTCCCGGGAGCGCTACCGACTCGACGATCTGACGCTCGACGTCGGCGCGGCGCGGCTCGAGCGCGCGGGTCGAAACGTCGAGATCGCCAAGCTGTCATTCGATCTCTTGCTGGCCTTAGTCCGGCACGCCCCCGATGTGGTGGCGGTCGACACGTTGGCGCGCGAGGTCTGGCCCGACGCGGTGGTGAGCGATGAAACCGTGGTGCAACGGGTCGCCTTGTTGCGCAAGAGTCTCGGTGACGACGCCAAGAATCCACGTTACGTGCGGGCGGTACGCGGTCGGGGCTATCAGCTCGTCCCGCCGGTCGAAGCCGTGCAGGTTCTCGACTCGGCGATCATCACCAAGCCGGCTTTGCTCTCGAGCCCGATCCGGACCGCGCTGATCTTCACGGGTCTGCTGGTGGTCGGTTTCATCGTGCTCTTCATCGCCTCATGGTTCCGCGCCGGGTACGGCTGGGACGATCTTCACCCCACCGCCACGACCACCCGTCCTCCCGAGACCGAGGAGATTCTGAACCGCGCCGAGGTCTATCTGGAACGCCAGCGGGCCGAAGACAACGAGCTCGCCATCGAACTGCTCGACAGCATCCTGGATACCTCGCAGCGAGATCCCGACGTGCTCGCGAGCTTGAGCTTTGCCCTGGCGCAGCGCGCCACCAAATTTAACTACTCGCCGGCCGAGGCGATTCGTGCCGAGGCCCTGGCGCGACAGGCGATCGACTGGGATGCGGACCACGCACGCGCCTATCACGCTCTGGGCCTGGCGCTCGACAGTCGTGGCCGTGGCACCCGGGCGCTCGAAGCCTACCGGCGCGCCCACGAGCTCGATCCTAGCAACCTCGCCGCACTGGCGAGCGCCGCTTATGGGCTACAGATCAAGGGTCGTCTGGCGGAGGCGTTGCAAGCCAACCTCACCGTCCTGGCGGGTGAAGCCGATCTGCCGTATGTCGAGCTGCAAATCGCCAGCACCCTCGCGCTGCTCGGCTATGAGGAGGCGGCTCGCGTGTGGTTCGAACGCACGCTGGCCTTGCGACCCGACAACGTTTTTGCCGCCGCCGAAACGGCTCAGTGGCATCTGGCCCATGGGCGGCTCGAGCGTGCCGACGAGGTGGCGCGAGACGGGTTGAGCCGTGGCATCCAGCGCCCGGAGCTCTTCAACGTTCGCGCCGCGGTCGCGCTCAGCCGAGAAGATGTCGCGGCTGCCCACACCCTCTACAAGCAGGCCGAGGAAGTCACCAACGGGGGCGACGGACGAAGCGCCGTCGCCCTGATCGCTCTCGATCAGAGTCGATCACGCTACGACAGGCTGGTGACGAGAATGCGTGACTTCCGGGCCGAGGGCAACGAGTGGGCGGGTAGCGCCATCAACGAAGCCATGTTGCACAGTGCCTTCGGCGCCTTCGACGAGGCCCTCGCCAGCCTCGACATCGCGATCGATCTCGGCTTTCGCCGAACCGGTCTGCTCCGTCATCACCCCGGGTTCGAACCGCTGTGGCGCCACCCGGGCATGACCTCGCGTCTGGAACGAGTCGATGCCCTGGTGGCGCGTGAACGTCAACGGGTCGAAGCCGCCGACTGGCTACCACCCAATTTGCTCGCCGGAAGCGAGGCGAGCAGGTAATCGGCGAGCACGGCGGCGGTCTGCTCGTGCATGCCCCGGGTGTTGTAGTTGGTGCTGGTGATCACCGCCACGACTCCGAGCGAAGGCACCACGGCCACCTTGTTGCCACCGTTTCCAGACATGTAATAAGCCGGCGCTTCATAGTCACCCACCGTGAAGCTGTTTTTCCACAGCAGATAGCCGTAGGTCGTCGCTTCTCTTGCTTCGGCATGATCGGCGATCGCCGTCGTCACCCACTCTTCCGAGAGGATTCGCTGGTCTCGCCAGGTACCACCCTCGGCCAAGACCATGCCGAGCTTGAGCAGATCACGGCTGCGAAAGCCGGTGCCGCCACCAAAATTCGGTAGACCGAGCGGAATCTGCTGCCAGGCCATCGAGTCGATACCCAAAGGGTCGAAGAGATGACGATCGGCGTAAGCCTCGAGAGGCTCATCGACCGCCGCGTCGAGCACCTCGGCGAGAGCCGTGACGCCCGCCGAGCAATAGGAGAAGGCACGACCAAACGGTGAGTCTTCGGGTTTTGATGCCCACGGCGGAAAACCTCGGATCGGCAGATCGAGAAAGAACCCGACCCAGTCTTCGACCAAGAACATGCGCGACTCGTTGCCTCGGGAGAACTGATCCGAGTCGTTGCATTCGAGCATCGAGCTCATGGTGAGGAGATCTTCAACGGTGATCTCGCGTTTGCGTGGATCGGGGTTTTTCGGTGGCCAGCGGTCTTCGAGGACATCGAAGATTCGCGTCTCGACCCCGGCGGCGAGATCGCCGCGATCGACGGCGATTCCGGCCAGAAAGGTGGCGAGGGTTTTGGTGGCTGACCGGGTGTTGTGAAGGGTGTCGCGGTCGGCACCATCGAAGTAGCCTTCGTACACCAACGTACCGTCGACCGCGAGCAACACGCTGGTGATGGCGACCAGCTCCTCTCTGGCGATGGCACGTTCGAGAGCCTCGAGACGGCCGGTGTCGAGACCGTCGAGCGGACCGACCTCGATCTGATCACCGAGGTCGGGTGGCGACTCGATCGGCGACGCGCCGGACCGACAGGCGAGAACGGATAGCAGGGCGAAACCGACGAGTAGAAAGAACGTGGTTTTGGTGGAAGACAGCATCATGGTCCTTTCAAGCGAAATCATGAGGTCGTTCACGAGGCCGTCGAATCTCAGCACGACCCCCGCTGAAGTCGCTGAAACCTCCCTGAAGGGACGCTGAAGAAACGATTCAGGGTGTTTTCGAGGGCGGTTCGGCTGGGTCAGGAGGCGGGATCAAACCGGCGAGCAGGCGATCGAGTCGGTAGTCGGATTCTTGCTCGGCGGCGGCGAGCGCGTCGAGCACCGACCCGACCCCAGCCACGCTCATCCCCGCCTCGAGCCGAGCCGACAGCGCCCACCACCACGACAGAATGCCGAACGCCTCACGGTTGAACCACAGAACCTCGTCGAATTCGTGGACCTGGAGAAAGCGATAGAGCGCGTCGTCTTCGAGCCAGGCGTCGACCCAGGTCGCAGCGATGGAATGCGCGGTCAAGGTCGACGCGACCGGCGCCACCACGGTGGGTCGCGCGATTTCGAGACTCGCGGCGTCGGCAAGCTGAAGCGCGAGTCCCGGCTCGACCTCGAGCTCGAGAAGCAGAGATTCGATGACGGTGCCGAGACGCCAGGTGGTCACCAAAGCGGAGCTGGGTGTGCCCACCAAGGCACCGAGATCGGCGAAGAGAGTCGCCACGCCCCGTGCGTACCATGCTGGTTCCGTGGTCGGCTCGCCCAAGGGGGACGTTGCGCTCGGCGCGGCAGACGTCGGTACGTCTTCATCGTCGTCGTCCAGCGTTTCGTGGACGGGATCGCTCGGAGCCTCGGGAGGCGTCGACGCCTCGCTCGGTTCGGTGATCTCCGTCGCCTCGTCGATCTCGGCGGTCGATGCCGCTGCCAGCTCGAGCAACGTCTCGAGACGAGCTCGACCGGTGGCGGCGACCAGGCTGGCGGGATCGGGACGAGTCGCTTCGCCGTCGGCTCGCGTCTCGCCGGGTGGTGCCTCGTCGGGGGAAACCACCTCCTCGGAATCCACATCCACCGGCTCGACCACGTCGACAAAGAGCGGCGCCACCTCGCGCAACACTTCGATCCAGCGGTGCTCGAACTCGTCGAGTAGATGCACGCGCCGATCGCGCACGGCACGGAAGAGTCCGATCCACACATCGGCACGCATCAGCTCGCGCACCGGGGCCACCACCGGCTGGACGCGTAGATCCTCGAGCGCCGTGTCGAGATCGGGCACACCGTGACCATGGAGACGCGCGGCGAGGTCTTGCCATGGACCATCGAGGGCGTCGTCGATCGACTCGAAGTCGACCAGCACGCGATGTTCGTAGGGACCGAGCTCGAGCAAGAAGCCGTTGCGTGCGAGATGCTGACTGGGCAGCAAAAAGTCGAGACCTCGAGTCAGATCGTGCCACCGCACCAAACGCTCGGCGGCTGGCTCGATGTCGAGCGCTTCGAGTAAGGACTCTCGGACCAGGACGGGCTTCTGGGCCTTCACCTTGGTGTGGTCGGGTTCGAGGTCGCCGTGGTCGATGTCGGAACTCTCTTCGATCTCCGGCGTGTCACGCTCCGAAGATCCGCTCGGGCTCGGAAAGAGAGCTTCGATCACGATCGTCTCCGCAACGAGGATCGCCGCCTCTAGGCCCGTCACGGGCTCGGCGCTCTTCGATCCATCGACGTCGGCCGGGGCGTCGTCGGGCTCGGGCTCTTCCAACGTCGACGAGGTCAGTCGCCACGGCTCGCTTTCGAGCAGCCGTCCACGAACCCAACCGTCCCGGTTGTGAAAAAGCACCAGCGCGCGCTCGATCGTGCCGTCACGTTCGACACCGTTGGTGAACGCGAGCACGTCGTCGAGCACCGTGCCGGTTGGGTCGGTCACCGAAAAGAGGCGAAAGTGCTCGACTCCAGCAAAGACTGCACGGCGGCGCAGGACCGGTACCAATTCACGCTTGTGACGCGCTTCGAGCCTGTCGTCGGGCTGCTCGTCGCGATAGGCGCGGCGATACTCCATGCCGTATTTTTCGAGCAAACCCTCCACCTGGCCGTGACCGAACATCGGCAGACCCGGCAGGGTGCACATCAGGGTGGCGACACCGAAGTATTTGTCACCGGTGCCGAATTGCTCGGCGGCGGGATCTTCGTCGGGGGTGGTGAGGAAATTGACGAAGCGACCCAGGATCGCCGGATCGAAGGCCAGGGTATTGATGAGCGAGGCGCGGAATTTGGCGTTGTCCTCGTCGCGCAACATGTGCATGAACGCGCTGTTATAGACGCGGTGCATGCCGAGATGGCGGACGAAATAGCTTTCCATCAGCCAGAAAGCCTCGGCGAGAAGCAACGTATCGGGTGCTTCTTCGGCGACTCGATCGACCACCTCGCGCCAAAACTCATCGGGCATCCGCGCGTCGAAGGCGTCGTCGAGCATGGCGTGCTCGGCACGTGAGGGAATGTCACCCGCCGTGCCTGGCGCCGGGTACCACAATCGTCGGACATGACGACGCGCCAGCGTCATGGCGGCGTCGAAACGGATCACCGGAAAACGACGCGCGACGTCGAGAATGGTCTCGATCACCGCTTCGCGGGTTTCGGGATTGAGATAGTCGAGCTGCGCGGTGTCGTTCCACGGCATCCCGGTGCCATCGTTGCCGTGGTAGAGGTAACGAACATCGCCCGCATCGCCACCGACCTCATCCTCGGCCTCGTCGCCATCGTTCACGGCGCGCTCGACCCGCTTGAAGACCACCGCGGCATCGGAACGATCGTAGTAACCATCTTCGAGATAGATACTCACACTCTCGTCGTCGCTGAGGTCGGGCCCGGTAAAGCTATAGCCCGGAAACGGACTGGTTTCGACCGACACGAAGCGCTCCGGATGGTCGCGTACCCAGCTGCTGGCGATCCCCATGTGGTTGGGCACCATGTCGCAGGCCAAACGAATGCCGTGTGTCGCCGCGCGATCGCGCAGGTCTTCCCAAGCCGCTTCGCCACCCAATCCCTCGTCGATCTGGTAGTCGAAGACCGCATAGGCCGAAGGAGCGGCTTCCGGATTGCCGGTGCGCTGTTTGATGCGCGCCGAGGCCTCGCTGCGTCGCCAGATGCCGATCAGCCACAAACCGGTGAAACCGAGCTCGGCGAGCCGCGCGAGCTCGGCGTCGGGAATGTCGTCGAGCCGTTCGACCGTTTCGTCGTAGGTCTGGCTCAGCTGGTCGAGCCAGACGTAGGTGTTCTTGGCCACCAGTACCAGATCGGGCATCCAGCCTCGATCGGCGGAAAACCGCGCCTCGCCTTCGCGAATCGGATCGAAAGCCAAGACCGGTGGCGGCGGCGGCGGGCCAAAAACGACCGGCCCTCGTTCTTCTTCCCGCAGGACATCCATGCCGCGTAGGAGCGGCAAGACCGGATCGGGCGCGGCTTCCGAGTGGGCGTCTCCAGATGGCGGTGACGGCGGCGTTGGCAGCTCGCGCTCGACGTCGAGCACCACCTGGAGCTGCTCTCCGAGCGTCGGCGCGGCATCGTCGATCGGTCGTCGGATGGTGTCCCAGAAACTCTCGGCGGCTGGTCCCCAACCCGGCTCGTCGTGAAAGAACGTCTCGAGACTCGAAACGATCTCGCGGTAATCCGTTTCGGCGTCGAGCGCGCGATCATCGAGCAAGGGCCAGACGGGCGCAAAGGCCGGATTGTCGTTGATCAGATAGAGCAGCAGGAGCGACTCGAAGACGCGTTCGCGATTGCTGACGCCGTCTTCGTCTTGTTCGAGATAGGTGTCGACGTCGAGCTCGCCAGCTCGGATCGGCGCGGGGGGAAAGCGGGTGACAAAGCGCTCGAGCATCCGATCGACGGTGTCTTCACCGTGCTGGCTCGCGAGGTAGTCGAGCGCACGCGCGATCACATCGTCACGACGGTCGACGCGATAGCGCTCGATCAGGCGATGCAGAGCATCGGAGATCAAACCTAGCGCGAGTAGCTCACCCGCGCTCGGCCCTTCCCCATCGACCGCGGTCATCGCTTCGACGACCTCGCGGACACGCGCCAAATCGAGCCATGAGGCGACGGCATCGTCGGGGAGCAGTCGATCGAGAGCATAGCGACGTCGCGCCGGTTCGGCGATCGGCAACACGGGAGCGGCGCTGGACGTCATGGGGCGGTCAACCTACCATAGCCACGGTCGGGCGCGGCCTTCCGGTAAGATCGCCTCTATGTACCGCTGTGTCCGTGTCGACGCTCCAAGAACCCTCCGCCCTGCCGCGCCGAGCTCTCCCGCATCGTGACCACCTCGACCTTCGGTGACATCGAGACGCTCACCGATGTCCCGCTGGCGCCCCATACGACTCTCGGGGTCGGTGGCCCGGCGCGATGGTGGGCACGCGCCACCGATACCGAGCAGTTGAGGACTCTGCTTCGCATCGCACATGAACGCGAGCTGGCCACCTATGTGCTCGGTGGCGGTAGCAATGTCTTGATCTCCGATCAGGGCTTCGACGGCCTGGTGCTCGGGCTCGACGACACGCGTCTCGAGCTCAGCGGGTCCGGTCCCGATCATGTCGACGTCGACGCCGGTGCTGGGATCGAATGGGACAGCCTGGTGGCGCGATGTGTCGAAGCAGGCCTGGGTGGCTTGGAGTGTTTGAGTGGAATTCCGGGTCGAGTCGGAGCGGCGCCGATGCAGAATATCGGCGCCTACGGACAAGAGGTCGCCGAGACCATTCACCACGTCGACGTGGTGGATCGTCAGACGCTCGACGCGCGGGTGATTCCCGCCGATGCCTGTGGCTTCGCGTATCGCAACAGCCATTTCAAAGGCAGCTGGCGGGATCGCTTCGTCATCACGCGCGTGCGGTTTCGCCTCCCCCGACGCACCTTAGGCACTGTTCGTTACGCTGAATTGATGCGTCGTCTCGATGTCGAGGCGAACGGACCCCGACCGTCGCTGGCAACGGTCCGCGAGGCGGTCCTCGCCATCCGTCGTGAAAAGTCGATGGTGATCGACCCGTCCGACGCCAACTCGCGGAGCGCCGGAAGCTTCTTCGTCAATCCCGTGGTGGATCCGGAGCATGCGGAGACCATCCGACGAACGCTCGAGACACGTGGTGTGCCCCGTCCGCTACCGACCTATCCGGCCGGTGATCGAGTCAAGATCCCAGCCGCCTTTCTCATCGAAGCCGCCGGATTCACCAAGGGCCACCAGCACGGACGCGCCGGTCTATCGAGTCGTCATGTTCTGGCGTTGATCAACCGTGGGGGTGCCACCGCCACCGAGCTCGTCGAGCTCGCCGCCGCGATTCGCTCGCGAGTCGCCGAGCTTTTCACCGTCACTCTGCGTCCCGAGCCATTATTTGTCGGGTTTACCGCCGACGCGACGCAGGTGCTCGACGCGGTCGACTCGTCGAGCGTCGCAAACCGCCATGGAATCTCCTGATGAAACGACAAGAACGCGTCACCCGAATCATGACCATCCTCGAAGAGCTTTATCCCGAGGTACCCATCCCGCTCGACCATAGCGATCCTTATACGCTGCTGGTCGCGGTGACGCTCTCGGCGCAAACCACCGACAAGAAGGTCAACGAGGTCACCCCCGACCTCTTCGCGCGAGCCGATCATCCGGCCGCGATGGCGGCGCTGGAGGTCGACGAGATTCGCGACATCATCCGCCAAATCGGTTTGGCGCCACAAAAGGCCAAGAACCTCAAAAGAATGGCCGAGCTCTTGGTGGAGCGTCACGGTGGCGAGGTACCGCGGAGCTTCGAGGAGCTCGAAGCGCTTCCGGGGGTGGGGCACAAAACCGCGTCGGTGGTGATGGCGCAAGCCTTCGGTGAGCCCGCGTTTCCGGTCGACACGCACATTCATCGACTGGCGGCGCGCTGGCAGCTCTCGAATGGCTCGTCGGTGAAACGCACCGAGGAAGACCTCAAGAAGGCCTTTCCTCGCGAATCATGGAACAAGCTTCATCTGCAGATCATCTTCTTCGGCCGCGAGTATTGCCCGGCGCGCCACCACGACCTCGAAACCTGCCCGATCTGTGGTTGGGCCGCGACCAAGAAACGCAAAGCTGAAGAACATCAACGCAACCAGCCCAAGCGGCGGCGTTGACCACCTGGACAGAAACACGGTGGT
>JBCDBH010000251.1:0-8818 GCA_039184055.1 Acidobacteriota bacterium | reverse complement strand
CGAAGGTGTCGTCGAAACGGCAAACCAGCTCACGGTCGGCACTCAGCGTGACGTCGAGCGTGCCGTCGGCGGGAAAACGCTGGGGCTGCGCGACCAGTTCTCCGGGCGCGACGGCTATCAAATCGGTCGCCGCCCATACCAGCGGATCGGCGACGCGCAAGGTCTCGCCAGCGAGACCGACCCGTGCTCCCTCGGACAAGCGCAGGCAGTCCACCGAGCTGAGCCGGGCGGCGTAGTAGGTCCGGCCAGCGAAGAGAAAACGCGATGTCGACACGCGGCCGCTGGCGCTGGTCACAGCGTGACGTGGCACCGCGACCGTCTCGGCTCGGATGGTCGCTTCGCCGCCACGGCTGTCGAGCGACCACAGAAGCAGCTCGTAGCGTCCCTGGCGGTCGAGCGCCACCATGATGTCGATCTCGTTGCCGGTCTGTGTCGTCAGCGCTTGGGGGTTCGACGAGTCGCCTTGGGTGAGCAGGCTCGCACCGAGTGGCTCGGTGCTCGACGCGCGGATCAGCAGGAGGTCGTCGTCGTTGTCGACGCTCAAGCCGATCCGTAGGACGTCGTCTCCCGGGATCACGGTGAGATCCCGACCCAGGCCGAGCCCGGTCTCGACGCGTTCGCCACGGGTCGCCATGCGTACCGCCACGCGTGCTTGCGACGTGCCCACCGGCTCGACATCGAGCCGGTAGCGGCCCGGTTCCAACGTCTCGGCAATGAGGAAATTCCAATCGTTCGCGCGATCGTCGGCGCGGGCGACGATCGCTCCTTCTCGGTCGACGAGCGTCGCGCGGACGTCGGCGCCCCCGAACGAGCTGAGCTCGACCAGCGACTGACGACCGACCGAAACCGGAATCGACACCGGAACGTCGACGTCGCGTTCACGACCCGGTAGGAGCTCGTCGGTGCGTACCCCCACCGTGTAGACCGCGCCGTGGTTGATCCGCGAGCACACCGTGTCGAGACGCCACGATCCCGCCGCCAGCTCGCCACGCCAGCCCCGGCCCGGTGGAATCGCCACCGCGTCGCTTTGCCCGTCGAGCGGTACCAGCGTTCCCGCCATTTCGCCGTCGAGCGTGACGGTTGTGGTGGCGGGAGCGCCGAGATCGAAACGCCATTGATCGGGGGTGCGTTCGGCTCCTTCCTCCCGAGGCTCGAGCCAGCGGTGCTCGACGGTCGTGTCGAGTGGCAACGCGTGGGGGCCGTGTCCGGAAAAGCGAGGCGTGTCGCGTACCGTTTCGAGCCGCGCGATGTGGCGGGTCGGCACCGACGAGGGCAGGACGATGAGGCGATACGAGCCGGCGTCGAGCTCGATCTCCCGATCGGCGAGGATCACCGGCGCGATCTGTGGCCAGCCCTCGGCATCTTCGAGCCGGACCAGGGTCGGTTTCCCCGAGCTGAGCACCTGGAGGCGATAGCGATCGGGCCGTTCGCCGGCGACCCCTTCAATGTTGATTTGGTAGGCCACCGCTTCGTCTTCGGTGGTGGTGCCACGCGCGATGTGTTGAGCGTCGAGACGGCCTCCGTCGCGCAGCGTCGTACGCGAGGCGGTCAGACCGGCCCGACCGGCGCTCGGTCCGTTGGTGCGCAGGCTCACCTGATAGGCACCCGGACGGAGATAGGTCTGGAGAGCCAGATTGCGGCCACTGCCACCGCCATCGGCCGTGGCGAGACGTGGCGTCGCGCGGGTGCGGATGGTGGCGAAGGTGTCGAGCAGCCCGGTGGTTTCGATGCGATAAAGCGCCGGTTCGTACGCGTCGAGCTGGAAGGTCTCGACGGTTTGCGAGTCGAGATCGACGGGAAGCGTCTTGCCATCCTCGAGCCTCGGGAAGGTCGGGATGGCGGCGAGAGCCTCATCGGGAAGCGGCGCCAGTGGCGTTTCTTCGAGTCGGTCGAGCGGTGTGAATCGCAGGTCGGCTCGCGCTTCGCGATCGCCATCGTTGCGTAGCCACACCGTCTCGGTGACACGGCTCGGCAAGGTGGTTCCAGTATCGGTCGACGTCTGCCAGATCGCGCCATCGCGCGACAGGGCGATCGGGGTCGACGTCGGAATGGTGAAGTGCCCGGGCTCGCCTTGGCGTACCGGAAGGCTGACGATCTCGCCCGGTGCCAGCGTGATGGCCAGGGGGGCGCGATCGGCGTCGAGCGGCAAAGGCCGCAGCTGGATACCGCCCGGAGCGCCGGTGGCGTTGGTGACCAGGAGATAGTCGGTGCGAGGTTCGAGCTGGATCGTGGGGAACCGAGCTTCGGACATCGTCGGCTGGTCACGCGCTTCGGGGGGTGGATCGTTTTCGGCGTGGAGCGTCAGGGAGGTCACCCCACCCGTGGCGCTCGGGTCGACGGTGAGCACGAAGAGCCCACGCGCCAGATCCCACGTCGAATCGTTGCCCCGTGGCGTTGGGGGTCGGTAGTTCTCCGGTGGCCTGAGAAAAAACGGCTCGACCCGTACCGTCACCGGCACCGCGTCGTCGATCGCGACTCGGTACCGTCCCGCTTGCTCGATGGCGAAGAAGAGCGTCACCGTGCCGAGCACGTTGGTACGTCGAGCCCAGCCGCGTCCGGGACCCAGCTCGACGACTCGGGTGTCCTGAATCCGACCGTTGCCACGATTCGGATGGGCGATCAGAATCGCCGTGGTGTCGAGCCGGTCACGGGCGTCGCCGGCGTGCACGGTCGAAAGCCAATGACGACCCGTTTCGGTGATGCGGTGCTGGGTCGCATCGTCGAAGAAGTCGAGCACATAGGCTTGATCGGCCTGACCGCTCACCGTCACCACCCGCTCGTTGTCGTTCGAGCGGAGCTCGGCGATCGGTGGGCTCGACTCTTTGGTGATCCTCGCCGTTTGGCCACGTCGACGATCGAAGAGCGTGTCGTCGTTCCACGAGCGGATCTCGAGACGGGCGTCAGTGGCGCGCGGCAGACTGAGCCGGACATAGTTCGCCGGGGCCGAAAGACGATAGTGATCGTGCCCGAAAGGGCTCACCGTGTCGTGGCGGCGACCGGCGCTCGTGAGATGGGGCACGTCCCGACGCAGATAGAGCGGGCGAGTGCCGTCGTCGTCGCTCCACGTTTGTTCCGGACCGCCATACGCGGTGAGCTTGTAGAGCCCGGGATCGAGCCGGCTGACCAGCAAACACGACCACAGCGGACGCCCGCTTCGTGGCTCGGTGACGGTGCACGTCGGCGATGCATCGACCAGCCAGCCACCGTCTTGCCACAAACGAAGGTCGGTGAGGTGACGGCCGGCCGCTTCGACGATCACCAGCTCCCGAGTCTGGATGTCGAGCCAATACGAGCGTTCTTGATGATCGTCGAGCTCGGTGTCGATCTGGCGGAGTCGTGGCAGCCGTGGGATCGGCGCATTGGCTTCCTGTGATGGGGTCACCGTGAGCTTGGCCGTTCCCGTGGCGTCGAGGGCGCCCTCGGTGCGCACCAACACATCGCCAGCTTCGGCAAAAACATCGAGACGACCGTCTTCGATGCCGATCGCCCCGTACGTCGCGGTCGGGCCGCTCATCCGATCGACCACCGAGATCGCGGTGCCGCTCGGGCTCGTGACCTCGAAGCTATAGCGGCCAAAGGACGGCAATTCGATCGCGGTGTGGTGGGGGCCGGCGACGGGAAGATCGTCGATCTCGACGATCGGTTCGCTGGCGACCGCGATCGTGGCGACCCCGATCGTGGCGAACGAAAGAAGCAAAAAGAAGGCGGCGCGTGTCGACATGGTGGCTCCAAAGCCGGCGACCCAGCCGGGCCGGCGCGTTGATCGGTACGGTGCTTTGGAGCGGATGCTATCTGGCTTGGCGCCCGTCGAGGAGAGCGAGACGATATGTCGTCTGGGTTTTCGGTGGCGTACAGTCAGATTTCGAGCGCTGTGGCTTGGAGCTGACGGGTTTTGAGCTAGCGGGTTTCGAGCTGAGGTGTTTCTTGTCGAGGTGGGTGACCCGATCATGCCGCTATCGGACCATGGCCATGTGTCGAGCTTGTGGCGAAGTCGTGCCGAAGATCGTCATGACCGCGCCGCAATCGGGTCGAATGTGGCGTTTGGGAGGAACCGCTCACGTGGCGTGTCTACGGGTCGAAGGATACGGGTCGAAGGATACCGATAGACTTGCTCCATGAATGCATCCTCCGAGTCCAACTTCACGATGACGTTTTCTCTTTCCAGACGTTTTCTTGCGCCGGTCCTCGTCACGGTGACCGTGCTGGTCATGCTGAGCCTAGGCGGTTGTGCCGAACCCGCGCCACCCGAGCCGGACGCCGTCTACACCACGCGTGCCTTGGTGCGTCAGATCCCGATCACCGGCGACCCGCGTAGCGAGCTCCAGCTCACCCACGAAGAAGTGCCCGAGTACGAAAATCGAAAAGGCGAGGTCGTCGGCATGAAATCGATGACCATGCCGTTTCCGATCGACGACGCGTTGTTGACCGGGATCGAAGCGGGCGATCGAGTGGAATTCGAATTCGCCGTACGGTGGGAAGGCTCACCACCCCTCGAGGTGGTGCGGATCGACAAGCTACCGGCGGATACGCTTTTATCGTTCGAAGCCGCAGCTGAAGCGGAAGCCGGGGACGAAGAAGCGGAAGGGGAGGAAGCGGAAGGCGAAACGCCCATGACCGACGATCACGCCGGTCATGGGGATCATACCGGTCATGAGGATCATACCGGTCATGGGGATCACGACTCCTGACGAGTTGGCTCGAGGTCAGTCGACCAGGACGACTTCGCCTTCGCCGACGCCGACTTCGACCTCGACGTGAGCGTCACCCGGGCCACGGGTCCAGCTCACCTCGTTGCCGAGGAAGAAGAAACCCGAGCTGTCGGTGCCACGCGGACGCGGGCTGAGATCGGCGTCACCGACACCCACTTCGACGTCGACGGTGGCGACGGTGTCTTCATCGATCCGGATCACCGCCGCACCGACACCGAGTTCGACCCGCTGGTCGTTCTCCATGCCCGCGACTTCGAGATCGCCGACTCCCATCTCGACTTCGAGCTCATGATTGCGTGGGACACGGGCGTAGACTTCGACGTCGGGGGCGTCGTCGCCGAGCTTGATGTCGCCGTCGTTGTCATGGGCGCGACGACGAACCTTGACCTGGACTAGACTGCCACGATCATCGATTTCGACCCGGAGTTTTTCGGCCTCGCGTTCGCAACGCCGGTCACGACGCTCGCAGAAGACGCGGACCTCGAGCTCGACGCGATCGCCACTGACTCCGTCGATTCGGACTTCACCGACATCGACGGTGATTTCTAGCTCTTGCTGGCTGGTGAGCTCGAAGCTCCGGTCGATTCGGTCGATTTCAACATCGCCACCGGCTTGGGCCGAAACGGCGACGAGCATAAGCGCGGTCAACATGAAAAAGAAGCGCATGGTCATCTCCTCGGGTGAGCGCGCCGTAGCGCGCCGGTTCTCCTGACATAACGCGCGTCGAGCGATCAGGTTCCACCGAGGGCGAATTTTTTCAAGCTAAACTCGCCCCATGACACAACGTGAAACCGCACAACCTACAACCGAGGTTCCGGGCCGTTTGCGCAAGCTTCACGGGGCGGTGGACGCACAGCTGGCCGAGCTGGCGACCCTCACGGCGGACGCCACGCTTTTTTCGAGTCGGAGCGACAAGGTCTCCGGGTGGAGCATCGGTCAGCAGATCGAGCATCTCGTGGTGGTCAACGAGACGGTTCTCGCCAAGGTCGAAGAGGTGCTCGCGGCCGAAGGTGATCAGAAGGTCGGTGGGCTCAAGCCGATCGGATTCGTGGCCTTGACCCTCGGCCGCTTTGTGCGCGGCGTCGCCCGCGCGCCCAGGGCGACCAGGCCTCGGGACGTCGATCGCACCGAGATGGTCGAGCGGCTGGGCGCGCAACAAGAGGTCTGGCGGGCGATCGGCGAGCGTCTACCCGCCATTGCGGCGTCGAAGAATCGTTTCCCGCATCCCTATTTCGGAGGATTGACTCCGGCGCAGTGGATTCGATTCATCGGCGTTCACAACCGCCATCACATGCGGATCATCGCCGATATCCGCAAGAAGGCGAGCTGAACCACCGCGTCACTGCACGGTCAACGACCACAGACTGGTATCGCCGCTCTCGAAGCTATCGGCGAAGATGGTGCCGGGGCCGACGATGTCGAGGAAAATCGCGCTCGGCACACCGACCGCGCCACTCGAGTCTTCCGCGAACACATAGATCAGATGGCGTCCCACGGTGAGACCCCCGGTATCGAGCTCGACCGTGACGTCTTCGACGTTTTGGTTGAAGGTACCGTCGACGGCGTTCATCGGTGTCCAATCACCGGTCTGCCACGGCGCCTCGTCGATGGTGACGTAGGCGGCGCTGATCGGTTGCACCGGCTCGTTGCCATTGCCGTTGCTGTCGAAGCGGGTGTCGTCGGCCGTCGCGTTCACGGTCACCGAGCTACCGCGTGTCACGGTCACGACGGGTAGGTCGCTCAAGGTCGGAATGTCGACGTTGATGACCTCGGGGCCGCTCGGGGTCTCATAGGGCCGACGGGCGGCTTTGGCGCCATAGAGCAGCGCGGGGAGGTTGTCGGGCAGGATCGTGTTTTCGAAGCTCGTGCAGCTCTGGAAGAAGGTCGTGCCGATCTCGAAGGTATACGCCGCGACCCCGTAGACCCCGTACGCCTGGTCGGGCGTGGTGCCGGCGGCGACGCCGAGACAGTCCTGACAGACGCCATAGTCGGTGAAGAACCCGAATTTGCGGCCTAGTGTCTGCAGACCGGTCGAGTTCGGGGCGTTGGTGAAGGTGGCTTCCCACGGGTAGAGCACCAGCTCGGAAAAGCTGTGGATCGAGATGAACAGCCCAGTGGTGTTGGCGGGTGCCGGGTCGTTCATCCCGGGTCCACGTTGATCGTCGAAGACCTGGTCGAGATAGGCCTCGATGGCTTGGGTTTCGGGCTCGGAACCGGCTGACGGGCCACGAAAGGTCTCGTTGCACGAGCTGCCGCTCGAACCGCTACCACCCCAGAGGGTCGAGCTGTTGCGGTTGAGATCGATGCCGCGATTGTCCGAGTTGGAGCAGAAGTCGTTGTTTTTGTTCTTACGCCAGAACTGACCGTCTTCGGCTTCTTTGCGGCCATCGGGATTGAGCTGCGGCACGATGTGCACGTTGGTGTGATCGAGAATCCAGGTGGCGTCGGGATCGGTGCCGTAGTCGGCGAGAAGCTGTTCGGCGAAGCGCGTGGCGAGCTCGGCGGTGGCCATTTCACGGGCGTGCATCGCCGCTTGAATGACGTATTGGGCTTTGGGGCCGGGGGTGTTCTGGTTGCCGAGCACCAACGCGAAGATGTCGTAGCCAGGAGCCGGCGCGTTGATTTTTTCCCACGTGTCACCGATGTCGATCCAGCGCGCCAGGGTCGGATGGTCGGTCGCCAATTGAGCGAGATCGGCGAAGGTCTCCTCGACCGTGCGATAACACGGCAAGCCAGGAACGCCGCGGGTCTGCCCCTCGATCATGCGACCGAGAGTGACGAGCTCGGCGTTGCGCACCACGTCGTTTTCGACCACGAGACCACGGTCGCGTAGATCCTGGATCCCAGCCGTGTCGGTCAGGAGAATTACCGAATCATCGTCACGTCGATCGGTGTCGTTGCGGTCGATGCCCCAGACATCGAACTGCTTGCGGAGCTCGGTGATGATCTCCGTGTCGGTCACGTGGACCTTGACGACCTGAGCATCGGCCGGTGTGTCGAGCGAGCCACCACCGCCATGAGCGAAGGCGGTGGTCGCCAGAATCGAGACGAGACCGGCGGTGAGGAGTAGGCGAAGGAGGAATGGATGGCGGGGTCGGGTCATGGGTGCTCCGTGAGTCGGCTGAGCGAGTCGTCGCGTCGGTCGAAAAGGGTGTCGGAAAAGGCTGGCAAGAGATGCAGTCGTGAAGCTGCGTGAGCCTCGAAGTTTGCTGGAGCCTCGAAGGATGTCGTGAGCCTCAGAGGAGGATGTCAGGGTAGACGTTGTTCGTCACTCGGTTGGTTGAATTGCCAATAGGGCATTTTGGTGCTGGCGCGAAGGGCGTGCGTATCGCCACTCGCCGCTTCCCAACGAATCATGCGATGCGGAAACGCGGTTTCGAACCACAATCGGTCGGTACCGCGATCGTGCTCGAGCTCGACGACCCACGTCGTGAATCGACCGGCTTCGACCTCGATCGTCTCTTCGGCGGTGACCTCGAGCGTCGCGCGCGACCAGCGTGGCCGCGGGGCTTTGCTGGACAGTTGAGACGGCAGAAGGTCGAGCTCGGTGCGTAGACCGAGTCGCCAGGGTAGGGCGCGAAGCTGAACGGGCAACGAGTCGTAGACCACCAGCCCATCGGGAAAGTCGACGTCATGGGAGCCATTGCCCTGGCCGTCCCAATAGGTGTTGAAGTCGTAGCTCTCGCGCCCTTCGACGTTTACCAGCTCCTTGAAGGTATTGCCACACCATTCGTGGCTCGCCAAGGTCATCTTCGCCAATCGCAGGTCGGATTGCGCGAAGAAGAAGCTGAACATCTGGTGGTAGGTGTAGACCCCGGTGCGGGCGCTGGTGACGTAGTTGAATTTGACGACGTCGAGCAGACCGGGTCGACGCCAATCATCGGCCTTGACCAGGAGCTCGGGATCATGCTTTTCGGTGACGATGATGTGCGCCGTCTCGTCGGTCGGACGAGGCGTGCCGTACATGATCCGGGTCGACGCGTATTGGTTGATCTCGGCGGTGCCATCGAACCAATAGTCGTTTTGCATCCAGCCCGTATCGAGCTGGTCGACGAAATCGGCACGCGACGATGTGTCGCCGTTCGAGGGCGTCGCGAGAAGAAAACCGG
>JBCDBH010000250.1:0-8901 GCA_039184055.1 Acidobacteriota bacterium | reverse complement strand
TTTCGATTCGATAGTAGATCGCATAAGGAAATCGTTTCGAAAGCGCTCGGTGCGGATCTTCACCGAAGGGACTCGCGGAGCCTGGCTTTTACCTCGTGTAGATCACGGAAATCGGCTTCGCCGGTTTGCATACGTTTTGTACGCTCGGCGAGCACGTCGCGATGCCAGGCTGGCGAAGTGAGATCATCGGATCTGCGGGTACGATCTGACCAGACTTCCTCGAGAAGACGGAGCTTTTCGACTCGGGTGAGAGCTGTTAGATCGATGATCGTTCCCATGAAATTCATGCTATCGCAGTTTGGTGGACATCGCTTTAAGGCCACGTGAGGCCGCAAACTGAGACCCGTAGAAGGTCGTCTGGACGTCACCGGGGTTTGGTAGCCGCCGACCTGAGCAGGGCATTGCATCTCGAGTCTTTGAAGTTTGTTTTACATGGCATTGCTGAACATCAGCTGGTGTTTCACCTGCAAGGCGGGTGGTTCGAGGAAGGCCCCTCGACGGGGCCTAGAGCCTCAGACCGGCAGCTCTATTTCTCTTCGGGCTCGACGAAGCACCTGCCGAATTTCTTCATGCCATCGGGTCCTTCGAGACCACGGCCGTCCGGACCATCGGCTTTGACGAGACAGACGCCTACGTCCCAGGTGTAGTCGAGAGCTTTGCCCACGAGCCAGGCTACCGCCGCGCCAGCCACGACAGGGATGGCTTGGGGTGTTCCCGAGCCGGAGTCGCACAAGGAGGGTAGGGTCTCGGTGACCGCATCTCGCCAGATGGGCATGGCCTCGATCGGCGGATTCCATAAGATGTCGCAGCCCGGATGCCAGGGATGAAACCAGCAATCGATCGGATCGGGAGGCGTTTCGATCGGTGGCCTGATGGCTTCTAGAGAGACTCGTGCCTTTTCGGCTTCGGCGAACGCGTCTTTGAAGTTCTTGACCGTTTGGCGGTATTCCGCCGCGGAGACGAACCGCAGCTCCGGATACGGTCGTTGCGGGGAAGGGGGTTCGTCGAGCGCGGCGTTTGTCGGTGTGGAGGAGTCTTCCTTCACCACGGTGCCCTTCTTGATCACCCGGACCAGCAGTCGTCGACCGCTCTGCGTACACTCGGGCGGCGGTGGACACGTGGTGCAGCCGATCATCATGAGACCGTAGTGCTCGCCTGGGGGGAGGCTGGCAACATCGACCTCGAGACGAGCCTCCTTGGAACCACCGACGGGAATATCCTCGAGTGTCCGGCCGATCTCGACTTCCATCCAGGGGGTCGCGTCGACATCCACTTCGAAGGTGTGCTTTCCAGGGCACGAGATGTTCTTGGCGACGACGCGTCGTTGGACCGTTGTCTCATTCTCGAAGGTGCCGATATGCCAATCGGGGCCCTTCGCGTTGCCGCGGCTGCTGAGAAACTCCGCGGGCAGCGACGTGCCGAAGCGGAGAAGGCGACCTTCTTGCAACCGTGTCGCGCTGTCGACGAGGAACTCCGAGGCGGGCACTTCCCATGTCTCCGCTCCGACCTCTAGGTCGTGGGCGCGCGCCAGGAGCTCGCGTTCGTGCTTCGTCGCATCGATCGCCTGGAGTAGGTCTTCCTCGAAGGGTGGTGGGCCCTCGGCGTGGAAGTTGGCGAGGTAGTTCGCAATCCCGTCCCGCGTCACGGAGACACGCTGGACCGCCTCGGAGCGAGCGAGGCTTTGCAGGGGCACGGCGAGCGCGCGCAGATTGCTATCGAGACGATCGACCAGCCATCGGCCGTGAAGAAGCTGCATCTCGTGGCACGGGATCTTGACTCCGCCGTAGGTGCACGTCTTTCTCGGCTTCTCGCGGGCTCGCTGATAGCGCTCGACGGTGACGGTCAAGGCACGCTTGTCTTGGATCAGGTCCTCGAGAATGGCGAATCCCTCTTTGAGCTCGGGTGAGAGGTTTTCGGTCTCGAGCGCCTCGAGCTGCATCAGGTCGACCTCGTCGGCGAGGAAGATCTCCTTGAACTTACGGCCTTGGCGTGAGGGCTTGGTGGAATCGGGTGGGGGTGGCGCGATCCCCTCTTCGCAGCCGAATTCTTCACAGAGGACCGCCGAGATGATTTCGACGCCACCGAGGAGCAGGCCGGCCGGTGTCGCGACGACGGAGCTGGCCAAGAGGCCACCCACCATGCTGAATCCGGTGAAAACCATACCGGCCCAGAAATCGTCGTCGTATTTGCCCGAGTCCACCTCGGCTGAGTCCTTCTCGGACGATTCTTCTTCGGCGTAGGCGATGGTCGTGGGTCCAATCAGTAGAAAGATAGCGAGAAAAAGCGAAACAGACGTGCGAAGGTGAGAACGGGGCTTCATTGTGGAGTCTCCTCTTGGAGGGGTAGGGCACAGGGAACACACGGATCCCGCGATGGATGCAACCTGCCTCGATGGGCAGCTATCGGCATCAATCCGAAGCCTCGAAAAACGGGTCAGCTGTGTCTCGGCGGGAATCCACGGGCCGCGCTGTGTTCGCGATGCAGAGCGTGTGATGACATAGCCCACATGGACGCTGAAAGATGGCAGAAGGCGAGGACGCTTTTTCTCGCCGCCTTGGAGCTGGACGACGACGCGCGGACGAGCTTTCTCGACGGGGCATGCGGCGAGGATCGGGCGCTTTTCGACGAGATCCAAGGGATGCTCGGTGGGCATGGGGAGAGTCGGGCGCTGGCTTTGGAACGCCGTGTGGTGGTGGCGACGGAGCTGGCGACGGGCACGCGGATCGGGGCGCATCGGGTGGTGGCCCCTATCGGTCGAGGCGGGATGGGGGATGTGTATCTGGCGGAGCGGGATGATGATCTGTATCGCCAGCGGGTGGCGATCAAGGTGGTGCGGGCGGGTTGGGGCGGTGGGGAGTTGGCCCTGCGCTTCGAGCGTGAGCGGCAGATTTTGGCGCGGTTGAGTCATCCACATATTGCCCAGCTCTTGGACGGTGGGGTGATGGCCGATGGTCGGCCGTTTTTGGTGATGCAATATGTGGAAGGGGTGCCGATTACGGAGTATTGCGACACGCACGGCTTGTCGGTGGCGGCACGGCTGGAGCTTTTTGGTCAGGTGCTCGATGCGGTGCAATTTGCTCATCTGAATTTGGTGGTCCATCGCGATTTGAAGCCGGGCAATATCCTGGTGACGGACGATGGCAACGTCAAGCTGCTCGATTTTGGGATCGCCAAGTTGCTCGATCCCGAGGGGCCGCGTGAGGTGGCGGTGACGCGTACGGAGGTGCGGGTGATGACGCCCGATTACGCGGCGCCGGAGCAGTTTCGTGGCGCGGCGATCACCACGGTGACGGACGTGTATGCGCTCGGGGTGTTGCTCTACGAGCTGCTCACTGGGCAGCGGCCGTACGTGCTCGCGGAGCGGACGCCGCTCGAGGCGGAGCGGGTGGTGTGTGAGATGGCGCCGCGTCGACCGAGCACAGTGGAGGTGGACGCGACGGCGGGCGCGTCACGCGGCACGACGCCACGACGTCTCGCCCGACGGTTGCGTGGTGATCTCGACAAGATCGTGATGATGGCGCTGCGCAAGGAGCCGGAGCGACGCTATGGATCGGTGGCGGCGCTCGGTGAGGACGTACGACGCCATCTCGATGATCTGCCGGTGCGGGCACGCGCCGATAGGCTGGGTTATCGCCTCGGCAAGCTGCTGCGACGTCGTCGATGGGCGGTCATGACGACGGTGGTGGTGGCGCTGTTGATCGTCGGCTTCGCGGTGGCGATGACGGTGCAGGCGACCCGAATCGCCCGTAACGCCAAGGCACTCGAAGCGGAACGTGATCGCGTGCGGCTCCAGGTGGAGAAGACGACTCGGGTCAAGACGCTGGTGAGCGATCTCTTCAAGGTGCTCGATCCCGACGAGACCGAAGGCACGCCGGGTGATCGGCTCGAGGCGGCGTCGGCGCGGATCGTCGACGATCTGGCCGATCAGCCCGATCTGCAGGCCGAGCTGATGGATGAGGTGCTGACGATCTATTTCAATCTCGGTCTGTACGATGCGGCGCTCGATATGGCCCGCGCGTCGCTCGCCGTGCGCGAGACGATCTACGCGGATGCTGATCCAGAGCTGGCGTGGGGCGTTCGTCGAGTTGGCGAGGCGCTTTATGTCAACAGCCGTTTCGACGAAGCACGGGTGGCCTACGAGCGGGCGTTGACGCTGCAACGCGCTGCCCTCGGTGACGATGATGTCGAGCTGGGTCGCACGCTCGCTCAGCTTGGGCGGCTGGTGCGCAACGGCAATGAGCTCGAGCTCGCGGATCGCTACGCGACTGAAGCGGTGGAGATTCTGCGCGCGACGCTAGGCGTCGATCATGCCGATACGGTCGATGCGCTCTATCAGCTGGCGGTCATTCGCGCTCGACACCACAGCCATGAAGTCGCCGAGCCTTTGATGCGTGAGGTGCTGGCGGTTCGTCGACGTACGCTCGCTGCCGATGATCCGCTGCTCGCCTGGACCCAGGTGACCACGGCGCGTTTCTCGAGCGTCTTGGGACGACTCGACGAAGCCGAGTCTCTCCTCCTCGAAGCGCTCGATATTTATCGTCAGCGCTTTGTCGCGGATCATCCGGATACCTCGCGGGCCCACCTTCAGCTCGGTCGCATTCACGCCGCACGTCAGGAGTGGACACGGGCCGCTGATCTTTATCGCCAGGCGTTTGAGAGCCGCCGTTCGAGTCTCGGCGACGAGCACTCCGCGACCCTCTCGGCACAGCTCGAGCTCGCCGGGGCGCTCGTAGCGTTGGCGCGTTACGACGAGGCCGAAACCTTGGTTCTCGACGCCCTGCCGAGAAGGCGTCGCGCATACGGGATGAAGCATCGGTTCGTTCGCGACGATTTCGAGACTCTGGTGTCGCTCTACGACGCCTGGGGCAAGCTCGCCGAGGCCGATGCCGCGCGCGCGGAGCTCGAGGCGCTTCCTTAGCCGGCGAGCTCGAGCGCCACTTCTTTCCGCAGCCACGCACGGGCCGCCAGCCACGAGCGCTGCACCGTCTTGCTCGACACGCCCAACACCTCGGCCGATTCTTCGAGGGTGAGCCCGGTGAAGAAACGGTGGCCCACCACCTCGGCGCCACGCGGGTCGACTTGGGCGAGACGATCGAGCGCGTCGTCGAGCGCGATCACCTCGTCGGCTTCGGTATCGCTGAGAAAGGGCTCGACATCGTCGAGCGGGACGGCGCGCACGCCACCGCCGCGTTTGTCCCGTCGTCGCGTGCGGGCGTAATCCACCAGCACCCGACGCATGGTGATCCCGGCGAGCGCCAGGAAGTGGGCGCGGTCGTCGCTGTTGATCTTCTGCTGCTGACGGAGCTTGAGATACGCCTCGTGCACCAAGCCGGTGGTTGACAAGGTCCAATTCTGATTCTCGTCACGCATCTTCTGACGCGCCAAACGACGCAGGTCTTCATAGAGCGACGGCACCACCACGTCGAGCGCGTCGGCCTCGCCCTGACGGAGCTTGTCGATCCAAGCGGTGAGATTTTCGGTCGTCATGTCCAGATCACGATCCCTTTGTCGCCATGGGTGTCAAGCGGCCGATATCCGGTCGCCAGCAACCGAGGGAGAGCAACATGAAAGCTAGCAAATGGGGACGCGTCTCGACCAACCTACTTCTCTGCACTTCGTTGATCGCAATGTTTGTCGTGACCGGAACCTTCTTCGCAACGACAGCGAGCGCCGGTGAGATTTCGTTCGAGGATTTCGCCCAGGATCCCAACTCGGGGATCGAGTACAGCCGCACGCGTAGCCCGGGCTACGCGCAGGTCGAGGCGTTGCAACAAGCATCGCTGATCGACCCGGTGCCGTTTCCGTCGAGCGCGTCGTTGCCACATCGTGCCGGAGGCTTTCCGGGGATCGCGATTCTCGATCATGACGACGACGGTGATCTCGACATCTATGTCACCAACGGACCCGACACCGCCAACAGCCTCTTCGTCAATCAGCTGGTCGAAACGGGAAGCCTGAGCTTCATCGATCAGGGCGCGGCGCTCGGTGCCGGCCTGGCCGATCAGGATTCAAACGGCGTCTGCTACGGCGATCTCGACAACGACGGGGACGACGATCTCGTCGTGCTCGGTCGCGAAGAGAACAATCGGCTGCTCGAGAATCTCGGTGATGGCAGCTTCGCCGAGGTGACGCCGAGCGGTCTCGAAGGCGGCGACGCCTCGCATATCGGTTGCACGATCGGCGATATCGACGGTGATGGCTTGCTCGATGTCTTTGTCGGCAACGCCACCGATCTGGAGAATCAATTCGGTTTGGTCGGTGTCGATCCTTTTGCCTTCAACCAGCGCAACGAGCTTTATCGCAACGATGGCGGCTTGAGCTTTTCCGACGTCAGCACCACCTCGGGTATTCACAACCTGCTCGCGCTCGACACCGCCGATCCGCAACCGCAGACCATCACCTGGGCGGTGGGCATGGCCGACGTCGATGCCGATGGCGATATCGACATCGTGCAGGCCGACGATCAGGCTTCGATGCCCGGCCCGCGTCGCGGTCGCCTCCATACCTTGCTCAACGACGGTACCGGCTATTTCACCGACGCGCCCGTCGACCTCAACCCGTATTCGGTCGGCAATTGGATGAGCATCTCGTTTGGCGACCTCAACTGCGACGGTCACATGGATCTCTTCAGCTCGAATTTCGGCGACTACGGCAGCGCCTGGCTGGGTGGGCTCTTCGGTCTGCCGCCGTATCCGCTCGGTCTGGAAATGTCGCGCTGGCTGCTCGGCAACGGGGACGGCACCTTTACCGACACCGTCGGCAACGGTGTGTCGTCGGTCTTTGGTTGGGGCAGCGGTATCGTCGATCTCGACAACGACGGCGATCCCGACATCCTCTACCACGGTGGGATCGACGGCTACTTCACCACCTTCGAAGACAACCCCGGCGTGGTGCTCGAGAACGTCGACTGCACCGCGTCCTTCGTCCAGAACACGACGGCTTTCCGTGGTGATCACACCCTGCGTGGCACCCACGGTGTCGCGCTCGGTGACCTCGATCGCGACGGGCGGATCGACGTCGTCACCACCTCCGAGCACAACCTGCCGGCCGACGCCCCGCTCGTACCGTCGTCAGCCGTGCACGGCAATCCCGCCTTCGATAACGTGCCCGCTTTCTGGTTTCAGTACCTTCCCGACGCCAACGGCAACTTCATCTGGACGGGTCTTTCGATGCTGCCGGGTGACATGACGGTCGAGCTCAACACCACACCCGATGTCGGTCGTTCCGTCGTCGTCGAAGCGGTCGGCGCGGTGGATTTGGTCGATGGCGGCAAGGTCAATCGATCCGGTGTCGGCGCCCTCGTCTCGTTCACGCCCAAGGGAGGGCAAACCGCCACCCTGCCCGTCGTTGCCGGGTCGAGCTACCTTTCCCAGAACGCGCTCGAACGTCATTTCGGGCTCGGTAATCGTCACCGCGGCACGGTCGACATCCAGTGGCCGAGCGGCGTGCGCAACCGGCTTTATGGTGCGCGAGCGGGCGAGCACCTCGTCTTTCCCGAGATCCCCTGCTCGATCGACAGCGACCAGTCGCCTGGCTCGTACTTTCGTTGTGTCAGCAAATCGCTGCGGCAGCTACGCCGGGCCGGCGTGATCAGCGGGGGTCAGGGGCTTCGCTTTCTGGCCTCGGCCATGCGGGCGTATCGCGCCGAGCGTTGAGCTGCGGGCTAGGCTGTTAGTTGAACGGGCGCGTCGTGGTTATTCACGGACGCGCCCGTTTCACTCTTTTTCTTTCGCCGTCTCGCCGATCCAGGTCGTCAGGCTCGTCAGCTCGGCGCTCGGCACGCGCAGGGCGGCCGGCAGGGAGCGATCACGTCGTAGTCGTCGCGGTAGGTTGATGCGATCGTCCTCGTGCACGGTAATGAGACCGTCCGGGTCGTAATTCAACATCAATCTGCTGTCGCTGAGAAAGGCCTCCTCGCCTGGCTCGGAGATCACCACCATCCGCTCACCGACCTTGGGAGCATCGGCATAGCGCGCGTAGGCCTGGCAAATTCGCTTGCCGGCGACCTCGAAATCCGCCGCCTTGAAGAGGACGTGCACCGGCGCGTCGAGCCTGGAACCGACAAGGAACTCCGACGGTTCGAGACGAATGAGCATGCCGGGAATGCTGCCCCAAACAAACCCCGCCTGAATCTCCGCCACCTCGCCGACGAACACCCACCCGGCGTCCCGCACCATCTCGCTTGCCGTCTTGTCCGTCCCCATGGGCTCGAGAAAAAGCTGCATCTCGCAATCCGAGGCATCACGGGTCAGTCGAGTGGTGAGCTCCGCGGGGTCGTAATTGGCGAACATGCGCGTCTCGAGAACCTCACCCTTCTCGCTCACCGCCGCGTCCTTCGACAGCCAGAGCAGATCCGTTTCCATCTCACCCTCGCGCTCGATCTCACGGATGATCCGGTCGAGAGTCCCGGCATTGTCAGCAGAACCATCGTCGGCAAAAACGGGGAAGACGAGAAGTCCGCAGAGGCAAAGAAGCAAGAGATGGCGGTTCATGGATCCTCCAGGATGAGTTCGCATAGCCGGGTAAGCATAGCGCCAACGACGACCTCCTCAGGTAAGGGTCAACGCAACCGGACGATACGAGCTTTGACGCTAGCAAGGATGTCGTCGAAAGGAGTATCGGCTGGAAGATCCGAAAGGATGGATGACGCTTCGACGGTGCCGTCTTGCCGCTCGATCACCATGGCTTTGGGAACGATCAGCTCGGGACCCATGAGGATGGTTGGAAAGATGATTACACGCTCACCGATCGCTGGAAGTGCCGGATGGTGGTGGTCGTAGGCACAGTAGTCTTTGTCATCGAGCTCAAACTTGGCGGCATCGATATGAAGGTAGTAGTTGTCGGCCTTTTCGACGAGCGGGTGTTTTCGAAGCAGCTCGACAGGTTCGAGTGCGACGAGGG
>JBCDBH010000249.1:0-8930 GCA_039184055.1 Acidobacteriota bacterium | reverse complement strand
GTACGTCGAGGGAGCGAAGAGCGAGCACGCTCAGAGATCGCGTGCGTTTCCGCGCCGTAGCCGACGGGCTGGTGAGACATGCGGTCAGAGGAGGCTGGCGAGATAGTGCAATTGACGTCGGTATCGCTCGGTCGAGCTGTTGACCTGGAGTCGCTTGCCGGCGACCGTGTGAAAACTACCCACCTTCAACTTGGCGATCGGTGTCGCCCGAGCCGCGCTGATGCGTCCGGCCGATAGGAAGTCCTCGATCAAGACGATCGCGTCGCTCAGATCTTCGTGAACGAAGTGAGCCGCGAAAGGCTCGATGACCTTCAGGACCGATTCGAGAAACCTCTTTGTTCGATCGTCGATCGTGGCGCGTCGACCCGTGCCGACCGCGTTGATCACGATCGCCGCGACCTTGGTGGCGCCTGTCTCACCCACCAGTTGATTCCACCGCAGAAAGACGCCATCTGGATGGGTGAGCAGATCGAGAGTGTGTTCGAGAGCTTCGAGCGAAGCGTTTTCGACCCGTAACGGAAGGATCAGCGCATCGGCCGCGCACCAGCCCAGGTGAGTTGCCCCAGCGTAGGTGGCGTCGAGATCCATCAGGGTGAGCTCGCACCGCTTCTCGATCGACTCTCGACGAAAGATCGTCTTCAAGCTATGGAGAATCTGTTCGACCGAGCGCGTGTCGTCGCGTACCTGGGCGAGTCGTGAGTAGAGGTCGGCCGCGTACGAGAAAAGCACCGCGTCGCCGGGGATCAGATACGACAGTCGTCCGGCTTTGAAGGCATCACAGTACGAGCTGATCCGATAGGAGATGTCTTCGGGAATCAAGCCCGAAGCCGGTCCCAGGGTTGCTGGTTCGAGAGCGTCGAAGAGGGTGACCCGGTCGGTCATCTCTCCCATGATCGTATCGGTGAGATCGCATTGCGGTGACAAGTCCGCGAGCAATACCGATCGAGCCCGCGACAGGTGATAAGCCAGATTGAACGCCAGGGTCGATTTTCCAACCCGATGACGAAGAACAGTCATCGCGTATGAGGTCAGGCCAAGCCCATGGGGTGCTTCGAGGCCTTCTTCGGAGATGTGATCGTGGCGCTCGATGATCCGGTCGACGTGGCTAGCTTCAACTTGACTCATCGCCGAATCCTAGCATGCAGATATCAACCTGAGCCGCTGTCTCGGCAGTATGGCAAGCAGCGCGCAGTCCATTGGGCCTCCGCATGGTCTGCAGCTGGTTCGACTCCTGCAGCCTGTCGCGGCGAGTGCAGTGAACCGATCGGTTCATTGTTGACAGAGTCGAAACCTGTCGAGGACGTCAACGGTGGTAGTCTCCCTAGGATTTGGAAGATGGATCGACACCCTCCCAAAGACCCACACGTCATTCATACGCTGTATTGAGGATTCCCCATGCGCACCGCCACTCTGCTCACGCTGCTGCCGCTGCTACTTCTCTCCCTCACCGCTTGCCAAAGTACGCCTAGCGACGATGCCGACTCGGTCGTCGAACGTCAGTTTCTGTCGATCGGTACCGCACCGACCGGGGGCGCATTCTTCGTGGTTGGCGGCGCGCTCGCCGAGGTCGCGGCGCAATTCGGACCCGAGGGTTGGGAGGTGACCGCCGAGGCCACCAAAGGTTCACAGGAGAACATCCGACGCCTGGTACGCGGTGAGCTCGATTTCGCTCTCGCGAATTCGGCGATCTCCTATTTCGCGGTTCGGGGCGAAGGCGGCTGGGATCAGACCTATCCGATCAAGACCGTCATGACCTTGGCGCCCAACGTGGCGCTATTCGTCACTCCAGCGAGCTCGGATATCGAATCGATCGCCGATCTGCGCGGCAAACGCGTCGTGATCGGACCGGCTGGGGCAGGCTTCGAGTACTTTGTCCGGCCGATTCTCGATGCTCACGGTGTCAGCTGGGACGATCTGAACGTGCTTCACAACACGCAAAGCGCGGCGGCCGACATGCTCGGCGACGGCAGCGCCGACGCGGCGTTTCTCGGTGGCGCCGTACCGACGGCCTCCTTGGTACAAGCGGCATCGTCGATGGAGCTACGTTTCATTCCGTTCGATCAAGAAGCTCGCGACCAGCTGATTGCCGACTACCCGTTCTTCGCGGCGGCGACCATTCCCGCCGGTACCTATCGGGGATTGGACGATGATTTGGCCGTGCTCGACACGGGTTCGATGCATCTGATCACGAACGAGAAGATCCCCGAGGACGTCGTATACGCCATGACCAAGACGATCTACGAGAATCGCGATGCCGTGGTCGAGCGCCACGCCGCGGGCAAGGCCATCCGGCCCAACGTCGTCACGCGGGATACCGGCACACCGTTTCACACGGGTGCCCAGCGGTTCTACGAGGAGCTCGGCGTGGGAAGCTACGGTGAGGCGGCTGACGCGGGTGCGGCGGCCGCTGCCGACACGCCCGCCGAAGACGCTGACGCGGCCGACGCCGACGCGCCCGCCGAAGACGTAGCAAGCGAGTCCTGAGCTCGATGAGCGCGCGCGACCGCCCGTTGCAGACCGCACTGGCGGTCGCCCTCACGCTTTTTACGCTCGCCGAGGTCAACTACCCCAATCTCTCTCCTCAGACACAGCTCGCGATCTTCGCGGGTTTGGGTCTGATCTTCGTGTTCACCAGCCGCCCGCTGGCGGATCGTTGGCGTGATCGCCTGTGGTCGAAAATCCTCGACTACGTTTTCATCGCCGCGACCCTGGTGACCACGGGTTGGATCGTCACCCAAAACGAATCGCTATTCGAAACCTGGTGGGCTTCGGGAAGCAATTTGGGTAACCGTGCCGGCGCGGAAGTCGGTATGGACTATGTGATCGGCGCGCTCGGGCTCGTGGTCGTGCTCGAAGCGGCACGACGCACGGTCGGTCTTGCCCTACCGATCCTCTCGCTGCTTTTTCTCGCCTACGCAAAATTCGGTTCCGGGCTTCCCGACTGGCTCTTCCCCCATCGCGGCTACGACTGGGAGCGCATTGTCGCGCAGACCTTCCTGCATAGTCAGGGTGTGTTCGGCGTCGCTCTCAACGTCATGTTCGTGTACGTGTTTCTGTTCGTGGTCTTTGGCTCGTTTCTCGAAGCGACGGGTGCGACGTCGTTCATTCTCGATCGCGCCCAGCGCCTGTTTCGAGGCTCGGCGGGAGCACCGGCCAAGGTTTCGGTGTTGGCGAGCGGACTCATGGGCTCGTTGTCGGGTAGCGCCGTGGCCAACACCGCTACGACCGGCACGTTCACGATTCCACTCATGCGCAACTCGGGGTTTCGACCTCATGTCGCGGGTGGAGTCGAAGCGGCGGCGAGCTCGGGCGGAGCCCTTGTGCCGCCCGTGATGGGGGCCGGTGCCTACATGATGCTCGAGATCATCAATCCGCCCGTGACGTATCTCGAGATCGTTCGCGCCGCGCTCTTGCCCGCGATCCTCTACTATCTGTCGCTTTTCCTGATCGTTCACTTCTGGGCCAAGAAGATTCACGCCAGCTCGGAGGTGTCACTCGACGACGTCCAGGAGAATCCTGGCGAGCGTCCCGGAGCGCTCGAAGGGCTGATCTTCTTTGGCGGGCTCAGCTCGCTGATCGTCTTTCTCTTGATGGGCTTCACGGTCTTTCGCGCGGTGAGCTTGGCTCTGGGGCTGGTCATCCTGCTCAGTCTGCCGAGCTCGCGAACGAGAGTGACGCTCACGCGATTCCTCGACGCTTTGTGGCGATCGGCGCGTGCCGGTGTGCCTTTGATCGCCGCCGCCGCGTGCGTCGGGATCATCTTGGGCGTCGTCACCCTCACGGGTGTCGGAACGGCCCTACCCGCGACCATCCTTCCTCTCGCGGAGTCGAATCTCTTTCTCGCGCTCGTCCTGCTGATGATCTCCTCGATCATCCTGGGCATGGGTTTGCCGTCGGCGGTCTGCTATCTCCTCCTCGCGACCCTGGTGGGTCCGGTTCTCGGCGATCTCGGAGTCCCGTTGCTCGGTGCGCATCTCTTCATCTTCTATTACGGCTTGATGTCGATGGTGACACCACCCGTCGCGTTGGCGGGGTATACGGCGGCGTCGATCGCCAACGCACCGATCATGAAAACGAGCCTCGCGGCCTTTCGATTCTCACTGCTCGGCTTTGCTCTACCGTTCCTTTTCATTTACCGACCTCAGCTCTTGATGCTCGATGCTGACGGGAGCTTGGCCTCACCCGTCGCGATCGGCGTCACGCTCTTCTTGGCCATTCTCGCGGTCTATGCGCTGGCCGGAGCCTTGGCGGGACAGCTCCGTCACGCTCTCGGTTGGCCGACGCGGGCCGCGTTGGTAGCCGCCGCCGCCCTCCTCTTCTTTCCGATCGGCTCGGCGACTGTTGCCGGCGTGCCGCTGTCGGTGTTCGATGGCGTGGGGATCGCCATGCTGGTCACGGTTGTCGTGCTCCAACGCCGGCAGCCCGTGGCCACCGCATAGATGATCCTCTAGACCGCAAGAGCGCTTCCGCTCGCTCGGTCGACTTCCTTCTTGGTGCCTAGTCGATCGGAACCATCGGCTACAATGCCGCAATCGTGTTCGAGATCGAGAGATGTGTGGTTCGAGACCCAAGAGGGGGATGTATGTGGCATCGGTATGGTCGTGTGATGTTGGTGATTCTTGTCGCAATCAGTTTGGGCGCCTCGGCCCTATGGGCCGCGGATCCGCCGACGGCGCCCGCCAAGGGTGAGCCGGTTCCGCTACCCGACGCCCCAGAGCAGCAATTCGATTTCTGGCAAGGCGAATGGGACGTCACCAATTGGCATCCGAACGCCGAGGGCGAATGGCAGGAAACCGGCGAAGCCCACTGTCGCGCGCAGTCGGTCGCGGGTGGCAATGCTCTGCTAGAACGTTGGATCGGGGTGGCGCAAGGACGATTGATCGGGTTCAGCCTGCGGGCGTATGACCCCGAGCGTGAGATCTGGGAGGTCTACCTGAACTGGCACACCGGTGAACCCACGGGTTTCTTCGTCATGCATGGCGAACGGGACGGCGACGCCATGCTGCTCTTCCCTCCCGGCAACAAAACTGCGGTGCGCTATACCTTCTCGCGCGCGCACGAGAATAGCTGCCAGTGGGACCTGGCTCGTTCCCAGGATGGTGGTAAAACCTGGGCGACTCAATGGGTCATGCATTTCTCACGACGCGGCGAGCCGCGGGTCGAAAACGCCGCCTCGGTAGACATCGAGAAAGTCCCACGCGAGGCCAAGAAATTCGAAGCGACGCGGGAGCTCGACGATCTGATCGGTGTGTGGACGGGCACGGTGAAGTCGGCTGACGGTGACGATACTCGCGTCGATGTTCGCGTGACGCCCATGATCGAAGGCTTTGGCCTGCTGCAATTCACCGACACGTCCAGCGGCGATCAAGATCTTCTCGCGATGGCTTGGGAGAAAGCCGCGGATTCGTGGTCGGCGGTCGGCGCGACCAGCCGTGCCATCGGTTTGACCCGATTCGAAGGTGAGCTGGCGGATGGCGGTGCGACCTTCACCGCCGAGCAGACCCGCGAGAGTTGGATTCGCCAATCAGACGATCGCTATACATGGCGTCGGGAGAGTCGCGACGGCGACGCATGGACCGTGAGCCTCGAGGTCGAATTGGAGCGCGTCGATTGACACCGGCATGATTCATGCTTGAATCAGAAGCATGAGTCTACGGACGCGTCTTTTCATCGGTCTCGGCGCACTGGTTGCGCTACTCGTCCTCGTCCAGTGGTGGTGGGTCGGAAGTCTCACCCGGGAGCTCGAAGATCGCCTCGACCGAATCACCCTCGAAGTCGGGAGCTCGGTCGCGGCGTTGTTCGTCGAGCATGACCACGAACCGTTGGGTTCGGCGGATCGACGCTTCGTGCGCGAGGAAATTCGCGACGCCGATGGTGAGCTCACGCTCGTGCTGCGTGCCGAGTCCGAAGACGGCAAAAGGAAGATCGGCTGGCGGTTCTCGACGCGGGACGACGGTACGTCCGCCGACGGCAATCAATTGCATGTGATCCCGATCGATGGCGAGGGGCTTGCGGCCGAGCCCGGCGCGACGATCCACATCGAACGACGGGAGTCGTTCGCCTGGGCATCGGTCACCGACGGCGATGGTACGACCACGGTCCAAGATGTCGTGGTGATCGATCAACGGGGCGACGGCGAGCAAGAAGTCACGACCGTGGCCGTCGCTCCCGACGCTCGATGGACCGATCGTGCCGAATCCTCCACCACTGCGACCGAGACGGGTGCGAGCACCGCACCATCTCGTGTCCACACAACCACCGAGCTGATCGTCGACCCTCTCGGTGACGAGGTCGCCGAGAGCTCACGCGTCCTAAGCCTGAGTGGTCCGAACGTCGCAGGCCGTGTACCCCTGCCGGAAACCGCGAGTCTCACCGACGCGGTCGACGTGTTTTCTCGTCGTCTCTTTTGGGGCTCGATGGCGTTGCTCGCGGCGGGTCTCTTGGTGGCTGGCGTGATCGCACACCGCGCCACGGTTCCGCTCACGCGCCTGGCGAGCGCCGCCGATCGAGTTGGCGCGGGTGCTCTCGGAACGCGCGTATCGACGTCCAAGGATCGTAGTGGGAACGATCGTAGTGGAAGAGACCGCAGTGAGGTGGGCCGCGCCATCCAAGCCTTCAACCGTATGTCGGGACGGCTCGAGAAGCTGGACGCCGAGAATCGCGCGCTGCTCGAAGATCGCCAGCTCGCCGAGCTCGGCGAGGTCGCACGAGGACTGGCCCACAGCCTACGAAATCCCGCGAATGCGCTCGGCTTGGCTGTCGATGAGCTCGCGAGCCGAGTCGATGATGACGACGCGCATGCGGTCGCCCTCGGCGCACGGCAACAGATCCGCCGGATCGACGAAGCGGTGCGCTCCTTCCTCGCTCTCGCCAGCCAGGGAGGCGATCTCGCGCCCGTCGATATCGCGGAACTGGTCGAGGACGTCGCGCTCGAGGTTTTGCAAGACTGTCGTGGTCGGATCCATGTCGAGGTCCACTGCGACGATCAACCACTGGTGCTCGACGCGATTCAGCCCGAGCTTCGCTCGGTGATTCAAGCTCTGGTCGTCAACGCGGCCGAAGCGAGCCCGGATGACGGTGAAGTAACGATCGGAGCGCTCCGTGGCACCGGCCCAGATCGTGTGCTGATCGAAGTCGCCGATCGCGGCTCGGGAATTCCCGAGTCGGTGCGGGAGCGGCTCTTCACGCCTCATCTGACGACCAAGGAAAGCGGTGCCGGGATGGGACTCTTCCTGGCCCATCGCATCGCCTCCGGGCGCTACCGAGGCGACTTGACCCTCGAACCGCGTGACGGAGGTGGAACCTTGGCGCGTTTGGAAATCGGCTCGCGCGTGGCGACAACCCACCAGGTCGATCCCGGAGCGGACCATGGCTGAAACGCTCGGTATTCTCGTCGTCGAAGACGAATCCGATCAACGTCGTCTCTTGGTTCGCCTACTCGCCACGCGGGGCTACAACACCCTCGAGGCGGCTGATCTCGCGACGGCTCGCAGGATCCTGGCTTCGACTGCGGAAATCGATCTGGTGCTGACCGATTGGAAGCTCCCCGACGGCGACGGCATCGAGCTCCTCGAGACGGTTCGCGAGCGAAGTGGCAACGAGCGTGAGCGCGCGGCTTTCGTCATGGTGACCGCCTACGGCACGATCGCACGCGCTGTCGAAGCGATTCGCGCGGGAGCCGACGACTATCTGACCAAGCCCTTCGAACGTCAGGCGTTGATGCTGGCAATCGAGCGTGCGCTCGAAAAAAGGCGTCTCGAAAACGAGAATCGCCGGTTGTCCGCCGAGCTCGACGAGCGTGATCGCTTGGTTGATTTGGTCGGCAAAGCTCCGACGATGCAACGGCTTTTCCGACAGGTCGAGAAACTCGCCGGTACCTCGGCGACCGTCCTGATCACGGGTGAGTCGGGTACGGGAAAGGAGCTCGCGGCGCGCGCTTTACACGCTCTCTCGGCACGCAAGGAGCAACGGTTCGTCGCCGTCAACTGTGCCGCGATCCCCGAGACCCTCGTCGAATCAGAGCTCTTCGGGGTCGAGAAAGGAGCGTTTACGGGAGCCGAAAAACGCCCCGGAACCTTTGCTTCGGCTCATGGCGGGACCCTTTTTCTCGATGAAGTCGGTGAGCTGCCGCTGGCCGTGCAACCGAAGTTGCTTCGTGCCCTACAGGAAGGAACCGTCACTCGGGTCGGAAGCAGCCGCGAGGAACCGGTCGACGTCCGGATCATCACCGCGACCAACCGCGACCTACGGCTCGAAGCTCGCGAGGGTCGCTTTCGTGAGGATCTCTACTATCGTCTCGCCGTGGTTCCTTTGACCATGCCACCGCTACGCGAGCGTCGCGAGGACATTCCGCTATTGGTTCGACATTTTCTGGCGCGTTCGGCTCGGCGTCACGCGTTGCCCAAACCGAAGTTGTCACGAACCGCTACACGTCAGCTTCTCGACCACACCTGGCCGGGCAACGTCCGTGAGCTGGGAAACGTCGTCGAGCGACTCGTGCTGCTGGCCGAAGACGGCGAGATCCAGGATGTCGATCTCTCCGAGGCTGTCGCCTCGACCCAAGAGCAAGGCGGCGGTGCCTTTTCCTTGCCTCCTGAAGGCATGTCTTGGGAAGCGCACGAGCGCGATTGCTTGTCTCAAGCCTTGACCCTGGCGGCGGGGAATCGGGCGCGCGCGGCGCGTCTTCTCGATCTCCCCTACAAGGCATTTCTCTACCGACTCGACAAGCACGGCATCTGAGCAGATCGGGCATGATGTCCCGAAATGAGGATGACCCGGGGCAATGGATTCTCGGTCAGAGGGGATCGAATGAGCAAACGATTCCTCAATTGAGGATGCCTTAGCCCGCATGTCTCATCAAACGTCGTAGCGAAGCGTGGAAGCGTTCGTGAGATCTGGGCAGCGCAGGGATGAGCGACCGTAGACGTACC
>JBCDBH010000248.1:0-8944 GCA_039184055.1 Acidobacteriota bacterium | reverse complement strand
GTTGGTTATGTGCGGATCAACCGTTTTTCCCGATTTATGGACGGGAATCAGCCGCGTCCGGTGCAATACGACGCGTTGGATGCCGCATTGGCGGAGATGCGCGGAGATTTCAGCGCCGTCTCGAGGATCATCGTGGACGTGGCGATGAATGGCGGCGGGAGTGATGCGGCGGCGCAGATCGTGGCGTCGTATTTCGCGGATCGCCGGCGTCCTGTTCTTCGCTATGAGGTCGAGGGCGCGCCGACGCGGGAGATCGTCGTGTCGCCCCGCGCGGATGGCGAGCGTCGGCCGATTCTGCTGTTGACCAGCGAGGTCACGGCGAGTGCCGCGGAGTCGTTCGTGCTCATGATGCGCGCGTTCCCGCACGTCACGCAGGTAGGAGGCGCGACGCGTGGAGGCTTGTCGTCACTCCTACCTAAGCCTTTTCCCAACGGGTTCCGCGTCACCTTTTCCTATCAACGCGTGCTGGATGCCGAGGGCAATCTTTTCGAAGGTATGGGCGTTCCACCCGAACGACCGGTGGAGCTTTTTCCGGATACGGATGTGCACGGTGGTTTTGCAGCGGCACTTTCCGAGCTTTCGAAGCACACCTTGGTGGGGCAGGTGCTATTGCCGAGCGGATCGGGCAGTCGCGGTGTCGAAGTGTTGGTGACGGTCAGGGAGACGGATGGCGATTCTCAGGTGTGGGTGCGCTTCGATGAGCAAGGGCGTTTTTCCCAGACGTTTCGAGGCGCCGTGACGAGTCTTTGGGTGACAGCGGGTATCGGAGCCGAGGTGTTTCGGATCGATGCACCCGAGGCGGATGAGGTGGGTCGGGTCGACGTGGGTGTGATCGATCTGCGTGATCGACTGCGACGACATCGCATGGTGTTGCGCGCGGCGGAGGGCAAGCCGGGTGGCGATGTGCGGATGGGGATGTGGTTTGGGCCGCCTCCGACGGGTCCCGGTGGGGAGCTGGCGTCGCTCGGGTCGAGTCAATTTCCTACTGTCGTGCTCGGTAGCGAGATCGAGTGGTTGCTGTCGCCCGAGGCCGAGTCGATCTATTTCCTTGTCGAGCGGCCTGCCGGTGAGGAGCGTGGACCGCGATGGCGTACCGGGCACCAGCGACTTTTTGGTCCGTTCACGGCAGCGGAGATCCCAGCCGAGCTGGTCATGGATTGATGAGTTTGGCAGGCTCGGTTAGTCGACGCTCGCGACCTCGGACGTTGCGAAGGGGTCGGCGAATCTGGCGTCGGTCAGAAAGCTCTCGTCGGTCAGGGCGTGGAGGAAGGCGATGAGGTCGGCCTTTTCTTGCTCGGTCATCGGGAAGCCCGGTACGAAGCCGCTTTTGTTGGGGTTGGCGCGACCGTCGCCGGCGTAGGGGCCGGTGTCGATGTTGCGACCGCCGGCGGCGTAGGTGTCGATGACGTCTTCGAGGGTGGCGATGGAGCCGTCGTGCATGTAGGGCGCGGTGACGGCAATGTTGCGGAGGGTGGGTGGTCGGAATTTGCCACGATCGCCCTCTAGGTGGGTGACTTCGTAGGCGCCTTCGTTGCCGTGTGGGTAGGCGCCGTTGCCGAGGTCGTAAAGCCCGGTGTTGTGAAACACCTTTTCTTCGAACACGGTCGCCTGGTGGACGGATGCGACGCTGAAGTTGAAGCCACCGTGGCAGTGATGACATTCGAAGTCTTCGGAGAGGAAGAGCTCCATGCCGCGTTGCGCGGAGGCAGACATGGCGTCGGTCTCACCCTGGTAGACGAAGCGATCGTAGGCGGAGTTGCCCGAGATCAACGCGCGGGTGAACGATGAAAGCGCTTTGACGATGTTGTCCCAGGTCACCGGATCGGCGGCGGCGGGAAAGGCCTCGCGAAAGAGGGGCTGGTAGATCTCGGCGGTGCGGAAGCGGTCGAGCACGACTTCTTCGTTGCCGGTGATGCCCAGCTCGATCGGGTGGAGACCGAACATGGGGATGGGGACTTGGTCTTCCAAGACCTCGAGCTCGGGATGCGCCCAGGTGAGGGTGGCGTTGTAGGCGATGTTGACCAGCGCCATCGAGTTGCGCGGGTGGATCTCACCGGTGGAGCCCTGAGCCAGGGCCACACCGTCGCTGAACGCGAGGTCTTGACGGTGACACGAGGCGCACGATTGGCCACCGCTTCCCGAGAGTCGCTGATCGTAAAAGAGATGCCGACCGAGCTCGACTTTGGCGGCGGTCATCGGGTTGTTCTCGGGCACGCGCGGGGCGGGGAAGCCGGGAGGCAGCTGCCAGTCGTACTCGGACCGCTCAGCGAGCGCGAACACGAGGCGGGTCGCCGCGCGGGTGTAGTCGAGAAAGCTCAGCGGCTCTTCGTCGGTCTCCGCGCTGTGGTCATGCTCACCGTGATCGTGCCCCGGGTCGGGCATCAGGACCGGAAAACGGCTTTCGGCGGCGAGCCCGCCAGACCACATCACGACGCCCATGACACAGGTGGTGACGATACCGGTCGCGAAGCGTCTGCTTTGCCTGAAGTGGGGAACGAGCAAAGCGATCGCCGCGATCAGCTCGGCGAGCTTCGAGACCACGGTCGGCGTATCGATGGGCTCGGGACTGGTGGCGAACGGCGTTTGCACCCATTGGGTGAGCAGCCACAGGACGACCGCGCCACCGCTGAGCATCAGGCCCGAGTAGTGAAACCCGGTCATCCACTTGGACGGCTGATCGTCGGATTTCGCCATCACGACGACCATCGCCAGCAGGGCCACGGCCCAGAGGATCTGGGGCACGCCGAGCAGCCCGAAAAACAGACCGTGCGCGGCCGAGTGGGAGAAGTGAGTCGGGGCGATCACCAGGTGGACGATCCCGGCGATCACCATGGCCACGGCGGCTACGCCGAGGCGAGTCGTTTCTCGCGCGTCGAGCCACCGTGACTTCATCAGTTGCTTCCTTCCAATCGGCTGACCAGTTGCTGGTCGGAGCAGTCGGTCGTGCATGTACCGGTTTCGAGATCGATACCCAGGTTGGCGAACACCGCGTCGCAATCGGGATCGATCGGTGCGGACATGCATCCAGGAGGCCGGAGAACCGACTTCGTGACGTCGATCCCCGTGACCAAACCGGCGAGGTTCAAGCCGATCCGATCGGTTGTGGGATCGAAGTCGGCGAGGCTGACCGGGACTCGATTGGGACGACTGCACGGGACGTCGGGAGGCGTGGTCGGCGCCGACGACTCACAGCCGGTGCTGCCCAGATGGGCCAGGTAGGTCACCGTTGGCTGGGGAGCCGGCCCAGGAGGCATGCCGGTCCCGGCAACCGTGCTCTTGTCGCTCGGATCGACGCTCGCAGCGGCTGGCGCGTCGGTCGAGGCGACATTCGGATTCCAGAACTCGACCTTGGTGTAGATGTAGCCGAAGCGCCAATTCCAATAGAGGGTGTTGAGATTGAGCGGGCTCGGCGCGGTGGGAGCATCGAGGTGGTTCAGCTCGTGGGGCACGCCGATGGTGAAGCTCAGTCCCGTGTATTCGCCGGCTGGCACCGTACCGCGCACGATGCTATTCATCTGTGAGGTTCCGGTATTCGAACAGCGCCCCGTGGCGTCTTCGAAATCGAGCAAGGCGACGTTTTCATGCTGCCAGGGTGAGTCCTGGTCGAGCTCGAGCGGCACCTCGGTGCCATCGGCACGCGTCAAGGTGAATCCAGACACGTAAAAACGCGCGTCGGCGATCTCGACCGGTGTCGCCCCGAGTCCGACGCCTTCGAACGGCACGCCACAACGTGCCGGCTGGTCGACGACCAGGGCGTCGAAGTGGAGCTCGATCGGTTCCGGTGCCGGGCCGCCACACGCGACGAGCATGAGCATGGGCGTCGCGACCATCCACATGCGGAGTGTCAGACGCCGGGCGATGTTCTTGTGCATGTTGCTCCCATGGTCGAGTGTTGTCTCTACTCAAATTCTAGAACAGCTGTTCATGAACCGCGACGTACCGTACCGAGGTCCGCTGGTCGAATTGTGGAGCACCCTGCAGAAGAACTACACTCCGCGAGATGTCGAGCCATCGATCGAATAACAGGTCACGGTCACGGTAGCCCGACGGGGTGTTTGATGGGTCGTATTGCCGCTCTTTTTGCTCAGAAGTTCATCGAAACCTTCGCGGGAGGTTCGGGAGACGCTGTCGATCTGTACCGGAGGGTCGGCCTCGATCCGAAGCGGTCGATCGAGCCGAGCCTGATGCTCGAGGACAGTGAGTTCTATGGCCTTCTCGAGCACATGTCGGCGTTGGGGAGCACTGGGCGATCGATCGCCGTGCAGGTGGGTTCGTCCATGCGTTGTGACGACTACGGCGCTTTTGGTCTTTCGTTCAAATCGGCGCCGAATCTCCTCGAGTCGTTTCAGCGAGTCGAGCGCTTTGGGAAAGTCGTTACCAGTCTGGCTAATTTTCGCGTCGTCGCCGGTGGTCAGTCGGCTTTCATGGAGGTGATCCCGGATTGGGACGATCGCTTGGGTGCGGTGATGACCAAGGAGCTGGCGGTGGCGGCCGCGACCGCACTCAGTCGAGAGGTTTGCCAGCAGGAGCTCGATCTACGATCGGTCTCGTTCACCCACGAGGCACCGGTCGACACATCGGTATTCGAGGCGCATTTTGAATGTCCCGTTACGTTTGGTGCAAGTCGAGACGGTTTCGAGATCGATCAGGCGTTTCTGGACAGTCCGAATCGATTCGGCGACTCCGGCTTTTCGCGATTCTTCGACCAGCATCTGGAAGAAGAGCTAGAGAAATTGGAAGACGCCGGTGGTCTCAGTCAGCAGATTCGCGTGCAGATTTCGGAATCGCTCAGCGGTGGGGTGCCGACGCTTCCAGAGATCGCCAGCCGGCTTCATATGAGTGATCGCACGCTCCAACGGCGATTGCTCGACCAGGGTCTGTCGTTTCGAAAGGTGGTCGATCAGACCCGACAGCAATTCGCCAAAAGCCTTTTGAGCCGAACCGCCTATTCGCTGAGCGAGATCAGTTTTCTAACGGGGTTTTCCGAGCAGAGTGCTTTCAATCGTGCGTTCAAACGATGGACCGGAAGCACGCCGCAGTCCTATCGTCGCGAGGTGGCGTCCGAGTAAGTGAGTTTCGCGCTGATACGCTACACAAGGAGGGAGATCGTGAAACTCGAATCCATCGTCCTGTATTCAGCGTCGCTCGGCATCGGCCTCATCGGCTTGGGGTATCTTTTCGCTCCAGAGTCGATGTACGGCCTCTATGGCATCGGTTTGGAAACAGTTAACGAGGCCAATATGGTGCGAGCGGCCTATGGGGGGTTGTTTCTTGGTTTCGGCGCGCTCTTTTTCTTGGGTGCGCGTCGTGGTCCCCTGGCAACGCCGGCCCTGGTTGCGCTGCTGACGTTCATGGCGGGTTTCGCCGTGGGTCGAATCGTCAGTGTGGTGGTGGATGGTGTGCCCTCTCCGTTGATTCTTTCGCTCATCGCTTTCGAAGTGGTCTATGCGGCCTTGGCGGCCAAACTACTCTCGGGGAAAGGGTTGGGTAGCGGTACGTAGTGGATGATTGGGGCGGCTATTCCATTCGCTCAGTCGTGATGACTCAGCCTTTCTTGTTCCAGACGATGGAGATCGACGATGGTCTTTCCCGAACCCGTAGCGTTTCGTTGGTGGGCGCTGTTGATGGTCATGGTGCTCGTGGGTTGTGGGGGCGGCGATGTGCGGATGGACGTGGACGCGATCCTTCACAATGTGACGATTGTCGACGTACGTGACGGCACGCTGATCACCGATCGAGCGATCACGGTTTCCGATGGGACGATCGGCCATGTTTTGCACGAAGATCGCATCGATGAGTTTGCGACCGAAACGTTGATCGACGGTGGTGGCAACTATGTGATTCCAGCTTTGGCTGATGCCCACGTGCACATCCAGTCGTGGAGTGAGTTGCGGAGTTTTGTTCGATACGGAGTCGGGCTTGTCGTCAATATGTCCGGGCACGTGGATCATCTGGCGATGCGCGAGGCGGTGGCGTCGAGAGAGACGCTGGGTCCGAGCATTGTGACGGTCGGGCCGACGCTCGACGGTGATCCACCGACGAACCCGCTCTTTATCACCGTCGACCCGAGCACGGTCCGTGAGATTGTCGGTTGGATCGATGAAAAGGGTTATGACGCGGTAAAGGTGTATCAGCAAATGGACGCCGATACGCTGCGGGCCACCCTTGAGGCAGCTTCGGATCGAGGGCTGATGACGACCGGTCACGTGTCGCGCACCATCGGTATCGCGGCGGTGATCGACGCCGGTCAGCGATACGTTGCGCACGGTGAAGAATTGGCCTTCGAGGCTTTCGATGAAACGTCTCGAACCTACGATGTGAAGGCGATTCCCGAGCTGGCCGATCGGTTGTCCGAGGCGGGGGTGACGGTGACGCCGATGCAGGCGTATCTCGAGAATATTCCCCGCCAGGTCAACGGCTTGGAGACCTACCTCGGATCGGAAGAGATGCGCATGGTTCCCGCCGCGACCCGTATGTCTTTCGATCGGCGACAGGGCTGGTTCGCGAATCGTGAGGATCCCGAGGGCTTTAGCGCGCAGATCGCGAGCCTGTCCGACTTTGTGGCGGCTCTTACCGTCGCCCTTCACGAGCGGGGTGTACCGCTGGTACTCGGCACCGACGCGGGTTTCGGTGGCGCCATTCCCGGCTATGGTGCTCACGAAGAGCTCGAGACTCTCGTCGACGCCGGTCTGACGAAGCTCGCCGCGTTGCAGACGGCGACCCTCGAAGCAGGCAAATATGCGAGCCGGATCGATCCCACCCGAACGCCTTGGGGGCAGGTGAGACCGGGCTACGCGGCTAGCTTGTTGTTGCTCGGTGGAAATCCGGTCGAGAGCATCGACGCGACCCAAGAGATTCACGGCGTGATGATCGACGGACGATGGATCGATCAGGAAGAGCTGGCGGCCATGGAAACGGATCTTCTTCGTCGTCAGGCGAAGATGCTGCCTCTGTCACGTGCTTTCGAAGATGCGATTCTCGCCGGTGATGCCGATGCCGCGGCTGCTGCGTTGGCGTCGATCCCAGCCGACATGGCCGGAGAGCCCCTGATCACCCCCGACAACTGTATTTTCCTGGGCTACCGGCACTACTACGGGGGCAACCGTCCTCTCGCCGGGCGTCTCTACGAGCTGTGTGCGACGATGCATCCTTATTCGTCACCATTGTGGATTCACATCGCTCGAGCCTACGAGAGTGAAGGCGATACGGAAGCCGCGATTCGTGCGTACCAGCGCGCGCAAGAGCTCAATCCTTGGTACGGAGATCCGGGTGCCGCAATCGAACGTCTACGTGGTGAAAACGCTGCAGTGGGACACTAAAAGCGTGGTTCACCTGTCCGTCGTGACGGCAGGTGGTCAAGCTGGGTCGAATGATTGGGTCATCGGAGGGAGTGTGTGATGGATGAGATGGAAGGAAGGATTGCGGTCGACGGAGCGGAGATCTATTACGCGACCCGAGGTCGTGGGCCGACGTGTCTGGTGCTGAGCGCGATCGGTACGGAGCCGTACAAGCTGATGACGTCGTCTCCCCTGACGGACCGTTTCCAGCTGGTGTACGTGGATCTTCGCGGCGGTGGGCGATCGACGGGCGATCCGACGGATCTTTCGTTCGATGTGCTGGCCCGTGATCTAGAGGCGATTCGGTGGGAGTTGGGGCTGGAACGGCTGGCGGTGTTGGGGCATTCGATTCTGGGAGTGTTGGCGCTGGAGTACGGCCGGCGTTGCCCGGGGAGCGTGTCGCATGTCGTAGCCGTGGGGACGCCGACGGTCGGGGATATGCAGTGGATGACGGAGCAGGGACGGCTGTATTTCGACACCCATGCTTCGGAGGAGCGGAAGCAGGTGTTGCGGGAGAATTTCGCCAACCTGCCGAAGGATGCCTCGATGAGCGAGTCGATGTACGCGCAGACTCCCATTCGTTTTTATGACGCCCACTTCGATGCACGCTCGCTCTTCGTGGATGCGGAGGTGATGCCGGCATTGCTGGGGCACATCATCGGGACGCTGACGGCGGGCTGGCGTGTTGCGGTCGGAGCGCGCTCGTTGCAGGTACCGACGCTCGTGGCCATGGGCCGGCACGACTACATCGTGCCGGTTGGGCTATGGGAGGACGTGGTCGACGATCTGCCCGATGCGACCCTGCGGATTTTCGAGAAGAGTGGTCACCAGCCGTTTTTCGAGGAGCCCGAGCTCTTCGCGGAGACGATGGCGAGATGGATGGCATGACGGACCTCGACCAGCCCGTACTCCCTCGTCATGTCGCGGTCATCGGCGCCGCGGGTGGTTTGGGGCAGGGAATTCTGAGCATCTGTCGTGAGACGGGAGTTGGTTTCACGGCGATTGTCCGTTCGCGTCCAGAGCGGATCACCGAGATTCCACATGGCTCGAGAGTCGCGATCGTAACGTCGCTCGCCGATCAGCCCGCGCTCACCTCGGCGTTCGAGGGGGCTGACGCGGTGCTGGCCGTGTTGGGAGTGACGTCGACGAGTCAGGATCGCTCGGCCCTCCTTTCGGAGAACATGACGACCGTGGAGGCTGCCATGTCGACCGCCGGCGTCGACCGGATCGTCTTGGTGAATTCCCTACTCAGCCCGGCGCCCGGTGAGCCAGGCAGTCTCGTGCTGCGGTTTTTTTCATGGCTGCCTGGCCTGATCGGTCGTGGGGCGACGGAGCAGCGTGCGGTAGTGGAGGCATTGGGTAGCGGAGCGCTGTCGTCGTTGCGCTGGACCCTGGTGCGTGGCGGTTTGAATGCACGAGGCAAGGATGAGCCCGCGGTGGCGACCCTGTCTTGGAGCGATGGGTTGGTGTCTGTGCTACCGCCACTGGACGCTGATGGTGACGGCACAATCACCGATGCGGAAGTTGAACAGAACTTCGACGCCATAACCTCCTATCTGTCGCGGCAGGTCGACCTGTCCGACGAGACGGGAAGCCATGCGTTGGAG
>JBCDBH010000247.1:0-8947 GCA_039184055.1 Acidobacteriota bacterium | reverse complement strand
TTGTTCATAGTTAACGATGGTGTTCACTTGTTTTAAAATCCGCCGCAATATACCTCTTGTCTTCTCACTGACAACCTACCTTTGGTAGATCGACATCCACATCTGGAGATGATGGACGTGTCGGAGAAGCTCCCATTGAGGCGGTCGAAGGTCCAAGTCAGTTGCCTGTGGCGAACCGGTGAGATGACAGACGGCGATCGTGACGTCGTCGAGGTCGAGCAACCCAACCTCAACACGGCTGAGCTGCTTCGCTTCGTTTTCCCAAGCGCGTAGCTGAGGGTCTGTTTCGAGGTCGAATGTTCGGCAACACACGACAACCTTGATTCGTGGCCAGCTGAGCGCCTCCGCGATCATTTCTCGACAAAGATGCCACGCCTCGGCTGAGTGACTACCTGTCCACCGAAGTGAGTCGAGTTGATCGATCAGCAGCACTGGATCGGCTTCTTCCGCAAGCGCCTCGAGACAGGTTCCGACCGATGCGGGGAAAGAAAGACGGCCTCTGGCAAACCGTTCGGGATTACCCTCTAGCTCGATCTCGTCCAATCGAAGTGGGAGATAGACGGTTTTGCTCGTTTCGAGCTCATGCGCGAGCTCCAGCAAGAGCCCACTCTTTCCCGAGCCCGCGCTGCCGTGAACGACGAATAATCGTCTGTCAGGATCTTCTATGCCTTCGAGAAGCTGTTGCGTCTCTTTCCTCGCGATCAGTCTTCCACCGGCCAGATACGGCGCGATCGAATCAGAGAATCGTGATTGGAGAATCTCTACGTTCCTCGCTATGTCTCCGATAGGCAGGGGGCGATGATTTCGTTGTAGTGGGCGTCCCTCGCAGGCTTCGTAGATCTGTTTACAGAGACGGTCAAAACGAGTGTCGAAGTTGGCTTGATCCGACAGATCAACGGCGTGGTGGTTCTTGAGAAACGGTGACAGTGGCTCGAAACTTGCCTGACTACCGCCAGGTAGAATCACGGGGATGACTCGGAAGCTCGGGTCTTGGGTGGCTCGACTGAGTGCGACCTCGACCTCGCACTCTGCCCACCGTCCTAGTCCTTCACTGCCCAGGCAAATCAAGAAACTCCGACATGCTCGGAGAGCCAAGCCGAGGCGATTGATCCACGCTTCACCTGGTTCGATCTCCTTGTTATCCAGAAAGACTGTGAAGCCATGTGCCTCGAGTCGTCTATGAAGCACAAGAACCTGTGGTTTATCGCCGTTGCCGTGGGCCAGGAAGATGTCGAAGTCGTTTGTATCGGGTGGTGTTTCTGGTCGATCACTCATCTTTGAAATTCATCAAGCTCTCGTACGAGCGCGCGATCTTCCTTGCAGAATCGAGTCTCGTGGTTGAAGCACTCGATCTGGGGCGCTCTTACCGGTCCCAAACATAAGGCCACCAGCTGAAGGACCTTGGCCTTTACCTGTCAACGCGTGAAAACTCGCCGGTTGGGTCACCCGGGACGCTATGACCAGCCCAATTGAAGGCAACCACTCGCTGCTAGATGAGCTTCACGTTTGACGAACCGACTCACGGATCTCGGCGGTCGAGATCCGTGAGTCCATCGGTCTCGGAGCGTGGAATCGGACGATAAGGCGAGCTGGACGCCAGCACGTCACGAATCGTCATTTCGAGGGTCTTGGAGTTGAAGGGCTTACCGAGGAAGTTGGCGTTGGGATCGCTGGCCATCGGACCGCTCGTCGACGAGGTCGGATCGTATCCGGACACGAAGAGCACTTTGATTCCGGGGTGATGCCCGGCCAGCGCCGCGGCGAGCTCGAAGCCGTTCATCTCTGGCATGACGATATCGGTGATCAGCAGGTCGATGCCGTGGGCGGAGGCGCCGGTGAAGCGCTCGAGCGCGGCGATCGGCGATTCGGCGATGTGGACCTCGAAATCCTCGAGCTGACCAAGCATCCGACTCAGAACGCGACGCACCGCGGGATCGTCCTCGACCGCGAGGATCGTTCCGTGGCCGGCCGGTTGGAGGTTCGGCTGTGCGACGGTTGTCGGGCGGCACACTTCGGTGAGCGGAAAAGCGAGTCGGAATTCGGTGCCTTGTCCCACCTCGGAGTCGAGGTCGATCGTGCCACCGAATTGACCGACGATGCCGTAGACCGTGGCCAAGCCGAGACCGGTTCCGTGACCCGCGGGTTTGGTGGTGAAGAAAGGTTCGAAAATCCTCTGTTGGATCTCCGATGGGATCCCACCGCCGTTGTCGACGACCCGAAGCTCGACATGGGGCGCGTGGCCGGTGGGCTCGGTGGGGCCATGAGGTGTTCGCGGGAGTGGGCCATCGACCACCGTGGTGTGGATTTCGATGGTGCCGCCGTCGAGCAGAGCATCCGATGCGTTGATCACCAGGTTGAGAAGAATCTGGTGGAAGCGTCCTCGGTCGGCGATGATGCGAGCGTCACCGGCACCGAGTCGAGCTTGTAGGACGATGTTTTCGCGGATCAGACGGTGCAACATGTCTTGGACATCGCGAATGGCTTCGTCGACCACCAGCGGTTGGGGAGCGACGACGTCGCGACGGCTGAAGGTGAGCAATTGCGAGGTCAGCTCGCTGGCACGGGTGGCCGCATTGTCGATCTCGTCGATGAGCTTGAGCAGCATCGCATCGTCGCGTGCGCGGAGCCGGCCGAGGTCACACGAGCCGATGATCGCGGTCAGCAGATTGTTGAAGTCGTGTGCGATGCCACCGGCGAGCTGCCCGATCGCTTCCATTTTCTGAGTCTGCCGGAACTGCATTTCGAGCTGCTGCTTCTCGGTGATGTCGCGAAAGCTCCAGACGCGTCCGAGCACCCTTCCTTCGTGTCGCATCGGATGGGTGAAGCGTTCCACCCAGCGCCCGTCGTGCATCTCGATTTGGTCGACCGCCACCTGTGCGGGGCGTGCGTAGAGCTGATCGAGCCGTTTGAGAAAGGTCTCCGGATCGGCGACCTGTGTCACCGCGTGGTCGATCGACGCGGCACCGTCTCGCCGTTCGAGAATGTCTGGCGGATGGTTCCAGATCGTCACGAATCGCTGGTTGTACGTTTCGATCTTACGATCCGAATTGATCACGAGAATGCCTTCGTCGGAGGCTTCCAGCGTCGCCTGGAGAAGAGACAAGGAACGGTTGAGGGCGTCGTTGCGTTCGACCAGCTCCTCGGATGCGAGACGCATCGAGCGTTCGAGCAGACGTCGGTCTTCGTCGGCTTGCTCATAGGCGGCATCGATCGCGGCGAGGAATTCCGCGGGAACCGCCGATGGATTATCGAGCAGTCGCCGAATCTGCCGTTCGAGGAGCTTGTGCATCAATCAGGCTTCAGCAAATGTCGTGACCGTCATCGTTTGGTTGTGAAGCTCGCAACGCCCATCCGGTGTAAAGGGCGAGATCTCGCCGAGCGAATAAAAGCCGGTCAAGGCCGGCCGTTCGCCGAGCACGTCACGAACCGCTTCGACTTCTTCCTCGATTCGTTGCTGTAGCACGAGCTTTCGGCCGACACAGCTGATCAAGAGCGCCAAGGCGGGTGTCGTTTCCGTGCTCGTACTCGTGCTGATCCGGGCAGCACCCATCGCGCCATCGATCAGGCGCTCGAAATTCGCCTTCATGAGCTTGGCGCGTGCGCCTTCTGGAACATCACCGGCGAAAATGAGTGAGCCGGCCTCTTCGTCGATCGCAAGGACCGTGCGCACCAGGCCCCGAACACCTTCTTTGTTGTGCAGGCTGAGCGGGAAGAGAAGCGCGCTTTCCGGGAGCTCAGCGGCGCGTTCTCCGAGGTATTTCTTATAGAGATCGAGCGCTGGTTGACCGTCGAGCTCGTAAAGCACGTTGCCGTCCGATCGCGTGATCTTACGTTCCGGTCCAAAAGGATCCCAGCCTCCGAGGGAGCCACTGCCGACCCGTAGCCGGTCGCCGTACAACCCCACGGCACCGACATGTCGTCGCGCCGTGGTGTCGTCGAAGAGAACGAGGGTATGTCCCAGGTTCTCGGCGTCACTGGCCAGTCCACCGGAGAGGGAGACGCCCTGGGGAAGCGTCTCGAGGAGCCCGGCAATCAACTCACTACCGTTGACGTTCAACCCGTCCGAGAGCACCAGTACGTGGGCCAGGTCGTCGGCTGTGAGCGCTCGGGCCAGGTCTTGCCCGGCGCGGCGGCTCGAAAGACCTTCAGCGAGCGAGACCTTTTCGCCATGGATTCGAGTCGTTTCGAACGACACCGCCGTGGCCACCAGCGTGTGGTCATACACGCGAACGTCGTGAATTTCGCCGGCGCTCGAGCAGCCGAAAAGAAGCGCCTCGGGAAAGCTGCGCCGAAGCGAAGCGATCAGCTCGGTGTTGTCGAGCGCGGCCGTCGTTCCGAAGATGAGCAGCAGATCGATGTTTCGATCCGGGGTCGCGGGAAGAGGGCGATCCCATCTTTCGTGCGCGTGCCAACACCACTGTTCTGTATGCATAGAGACACCCACCTCGGCGAGAGTTCAGTGATTCTGTAGCGAACAGAATGTTCAGGGAAACATGTGCAAAGTGAGATGAGAATCGAGATTTTCGATTTTACACGGTCGTACGTGCGAGACCTACACGAGTCTGGGTGAAGCCGGTGAATCCTGGTGACAAGATCAACAGGTTGGTGTGCCTGTGCATAAGGCAATTTCTTGATATGGCCGGCTTTATTTGGGTAACCTTGTGCAGAGACATAGTCCAGCTACTGGGCTTTTTGTACATGCCTACCCGATGAGAGAAGGGGGATGACATGCGTGGTGCATTGTGTGTGCTTGCCTTGGTGCTGATCACCGCACCGGTTGTTGCCGATGGGGGCGTGACCTTTACCGACATTGCCCTCGACCCGGCTAGCGGGCTCGACTACGAGCGCACGGCTTCGCCATCGTCGGCGATTCTCGACGCCATCAAACAACAACCGATTTTCACGTTCGACGACATCGCCGTGTCGCCGCTCAAATCGCGAGGTGCGCCGGGTGTCGCGTTGGCCGATTTCGATCGCGACGGTGATCTCGACGTGTACGTGACCAACGGTCCGGGCACGGCGAACAGCCTCTTTCTCAACCAGCGAGTCGAGACCGGTGACGTGACCTTTCTCGATGTCGGCGCGCAACGTGGCGCCGGAGTTGTCGATCAAGACTCGACCGGTGTCTGTTTTGGCGATATCGACAACGATGGTGATGAGGACCTCTACGTGCTCGGCAACGCCGAGCCCAATCGCCTGCTCGAAAATCAGGGCAATGCGGTCTTTGTCGACATCACCGACGTCGCCGGAGTCGGCGCCGGTGAGTACACCAGCAATAGCTGCTCGTTTGGTGACATCGACAACGATGGCCTGCTCGACGTGGTGATCGCCAACTCATGGAATTGGCTGACCCCGGTCGGTCTGTTCGCGCCGTGGGTCGCGGATGAGCCGAACCAGCTCTTTCGCAACCTCGGTGGCAGTGTCTTCGCGGATGTCTCGGTGTCCTCCGGGATGCAAAACAACGATGGGTTTCCGCCGCCTTTCGCCGGTTTTCCGGGTGTCACCTGGGCGATCGCCATGGTCGATCTCGATCTCGACGGTGATGCCGATATCTTGATGGCCGACGATCAGGGCTCGGTGCCGCAGTCCAATGCGCCCGACGGAATCGACCGTGGTTTCTTCCATCTCTTCGAGAACGATGGCTCGGGTAACTTCGTCGATGTCACGGTGGCCAAAGGGCTCAATCAGCCCGGTGGGTGGATGGCGCTCGATTTCGGCGACCTGAATTGTGACGGTCGGCTCGATTTCTTTGCTTCCAACTTCTCCGACTTCACGGCCAACAGCCAGACCAACGGCAACTCGGCTGTCGGTGTATTTCCGTCGCGTTGGTATCTCGCCAATGCCGACGGCACCTACACCGCGCCGCCGCTCGGCGATCTCGGTACGACGCCCTTTGGGTGGGGCTCGGGTGTGTTCGACTACGACGCCGATGGTGATCTCGACGTCATTTACCATGGTGGCATGGACCTGATCGCTTTCGTCGACGCGTCGAACGGTGGCGTGGTTCTGCAGAATCAAGGCTGCTCGGCGACGTTCGTGCGTGACACCGCGGCGCTCGATCCCGCGGTCGATCATCGGCTCCGCAATGTCCAGGGAGCTGCGATCGGTGATCTCGACGGCAACGGCTTCGACGACGTCGTCTCGGTGTCGAGCTTCAACACACCGGCGATGGCGCCGCTTCTGCCGGTACCCAACAACCCCGGGCCGATGGTGTTCCCCGATGCCGGCTGGGTGCCGACCTTCGTACCCGCGGCCGATCCAGGGACCTTCATGTTTTCCGGAATCGAGTTCGAAAACGGCGATCTGTCGGTCGAGCTCAACGGCGGCAACGACCATCGCACCATTCAGATCGATGCCTACGGCACCGCCGGTCTGACCAGCGAAGGGTCGGTCAACCGGAGCGGCATCGGTGCGGTGATCACCGTCATCCCACAAGGGCCCGAGGCGCCGATGGCGACCTCACGTCCGGTGGTCGGGGGTTCGAGCTATGCTTCCCAGCACAGTCTCACCACTACGTTCGGGCTGGGAGCCAGCTACCGTGCCCATGTCGACATTCTGTGGCCAGGAGGGGTCAAGAACCGCTTCTACAACTTCCATGGTCGTGTCGCCCTGCCGGAGATTCCGTGTAGCTACGACAGTCCCGACAAATACGCGTACTTCCGCTGTGTGCGTGAAGCGCTCGACGAGCTCCACGACGTGGGTAGGATCGGCGCGTACGCGCGTTTTCGTTTCTTCGTCAACGCGATTCGCGCCTGGTACGACGCCCGCTGACATGGGTAGCGACGGTGGAGGTGGTCTCCACCGTCGCTCGGTTCTCTCGCCTGGGTTCGACCTCTATCGATCGACCCTTGTCGAACGCTTGGCGCGCATGCCTGGCAATGAGAAGCTGGCGGCGGTTTTCCCATGATGCAGCCGGGCGCCCATGACGTAGCTGTGCTCCCATGACGTAGACGCACACGTGCATCGAGCGCGCCCGGCTCGCGTTTAGTGTGCACGGAGTCGCCGAACATGTCGTCCGTACCCACCTACATCTCCTATCGCCCACGCGGCCGACTCGGCGACTTCGTCGACCTGCTTTGGTATCTCGAAGGCTATCGACCCGCGCACCACAAAGAGCGCGTGCTTCCGTCGGCGCGGGTCGCCATGGTGATCGATCTACGTGAGGAACAGGTACGAGTGTGGGACAAGGGCGAACCGGGCCGGTATCGGACGGTGCGCGGGCCGGCGGTGTGTGGTGTCCAGGATGATCATTTCGTCATCGATACGGCCCAACAGGAAACGATCATGGGAGTGCATTTTCGGCCCGGGGGCGCTTTCCCTTTCTTCCGCGCACCGATCGGTGAGCTGGCCAATCAACATCTCGGTTTGGAAGATCTGTGGGGACGCCAGGCGGCGTCGGAGCTGCGTGAGCGATTACTCGCCGCGGGCTCGGGTCGAGCTCGATCGAGGCTCTTCGAGACGAGCTTGCTCGCTCGTCTCGATCACATTACGCATGGCTGCACGGAAGATGGCCGAGCGGTGCGCTATGCGCTCGGTGCGCTCGCTGGTCCCGTGTCGGTGGCCGAGGTCGCCAGGCGGATGGGCTGGAGCGCGCGACGGCTGATCGCGCTCTTTCGCCGCCGGGTGGGCTCGACTCCCAAGCGTTTTCAACGCATCAGCCGCTTTCAGCAAACGCTGTCACGCCTCGAGGAGGGCTCGGAGCTCGATCTGAGCGCCTTGGCGCTCGATTGTGGCTATTATGACCAGGCCCATTTCAACCGTGATTTCCAGGCCTTCTCCGGTCTGACGCCATCGGCGTATGTGAACGCCGGACGGGCGAGTCGTAACCACGTCGTTCTGGAGTAAATGTCGTCGTAGAGTAAATTTTATCCAAGACGGTGTCGTCCACTTTGGACATCATGACGCTGTCACGCGCTACATCGCCCGTGACCGAAACGAGGAGACCCCATGAGCACACACATTCCCAAGGGCTACCCGGCCGTCATGCCTTATCTCACCGTCGAGAGCGCGGAGCGTTTGCTCGACTTCGTCAAGACCGTCTTCGATGCCGAGGAGCTCGAGATCTCGCGTCGTGACGACGGCTCCGTCGCGCACGCCGCGGCGCGCGTGCTCGGCTGTGTCATCGAGATGTCCGACGGTCGACCCGAGTGGCCACCTCGTCCAGGGGCGCTACACGTCTATCTCGACGACACCGACGCGACCTACCAGCGGGCGCTCGATGCCGGCGCGACTTCGATCTACGTACCCGCCGATCAGGAGTACGGCGAACGGAGCGCGGGTGTCGTCGACCCGGTGGGAAACAACTGGTACCTGGCGACCTACACGGGCTGCGAGTCGCGCGACGATTGAGCTACCGCGTGTCGCCCGACAACGCGTCCCAATCGACGTCGTCGCCTGGGTGGAGTCGAGGTAGATCGTCGGAGCCGGCGAGGAGGTGAGGTGCTTTGAGCGCGCCGCCACAGTTGAAGAGCACGACTTTCTCGTCCGGCTCGATCCACCCCTCCCGTTTCAACAGCTCGGCGGCGCCGACACAGGCGGCGGCCTCGGGGCCCACCGCGATGCCCTCGGTGGCGGCGGCGAGTCGCATCCAGCCTTCGAGACGCTGTTCGCCGACCGCGATCGCCGTGCCGCCGCTTTCGCGAATCGCGTCGAGGATCATGAAATCGCCCACCGCGGCCGGGACGCGCAGGCCTCCGGCGATGGTTGATGGATCGGAGAATGGTGTCGCGAAGCGTTCTCCCGCGTCGAAGGCTCGAACGATCGGGCAACAGCCATCGGATTGCACGGCGACCATACGGGGGCGTTTGCTGTCCTTTAGCCACCCCAGAGCTTCGAGCTCGGCGAACGCCTTCCACATCCCGATCAGACCCGTGCCACCGCCGGTGGGATAAACGATCACGTCGGGTAGCGTCCAATCGAGCTGGGCGGCGAGCTCGAGCCCCATGGT
>JBCDBH010000246.1:0-8958 GCA_039184055.1 Acidobacteriota bacterium | reverse complement strand
GTCATCCGGCGGTCCACACCGCGGTGGTGTTGGTGCGTGAGGATCAGCCGGGGGATCGACGCCTAGTGGCCTACGTCGTCGTCGAGGAGCAGGCGACGGTCGATCAACCGAGCCTGATGACCCATCTTCGTCCGTTGGTGCCGTCCTACATGGTGCCGGCGGCCATCGTGGTGCTCGACGAGCTACCGCTCAACCGCAGCGGCAAAGTCGATCGCCGCGCGTTGCCGGCACCGGATCTCGACGCCGATCGCGCCGTCTATGTGGCGCCGCGTACGCCGACCGAAGCGGTGGTGGCGAACGCCATCGCCGCCGTGCTCGGCGTGGAGCGGGTCGGGGTGCACGATGAGTTCTTCGCCCTCGGTGGTCATTCGCTGCTCGCCACGCGGCTGATCTCACGGCTGCGGACCGACCTCGACGTCGAGCTGCCACTCCGTCAGGTCTTCGCCACGCCCGACGTCGCCGGCTTGGCGACCGCGATCGAACAGGCGGCGGGCCGGGTCGCGCTACCGTCGATCGTCGCCACGCCGCGGGAAGCCGCCGCCGATGGCACGGTCGCGCTGCCGCTGTCGTTCGCGCAGGAGCGTCTGTGGTTTCTCGCCCAGCTCGATCCCGAGAGCCCGGCGTACAACATTCCGGCGCCGGTGCGTCTGCGTGGCGCGCTCGACGTCGACGCCTTGCGTGCCGCGTTGACCGCGGTGGTGACCCGTCACGAGGTGTTGCGCACCGTTTTCCGTGCCGGTGACGAAACACCGGTGCAGGTGGTGCTTCCCGCCACCGAGGTGCCCCTGCCGGTGATCGACGTGGCGTCCGAGGCCGAGCTCTTCAGCCACCTCCGTGACGAGGTGAGCACCGCCTTCGATCTCGAAGCGGGGCCGCTGCTGCGTGCCCGTCTCTACCATCTCGGGCCGGACGAAAACGTCCTGCTGCTCAACGTTCATCACATCGTCTACGACGGTTGGTCGGTGGGCGTGCTGATCCGCGAGCTCGGCGCCCACTTCGCCGGCCTGGAGTCACGGCTACCGACGCTCGAGGTGCAATACGGCGATGTCGCGGTGTGGCAACGCGAGCATCTGGCGACGTCGGTCGACGAGCAGGTCGCCTGGTGGCGGACCCAGCTCGCCGGGGTACCGGTGTTGTCCTTGCCCACCGATCGCCCACGGCCACCGGTCCAGACCTTCGCTGGCGCGTCGCTCGACTTCACCGTGCCGGCGGCCACCAGCACGGCGCTCGAAGATCTCGCCCGTTCTCACGGCGCGACGCTCTTCATGGTGTTGCACGCCGGTGTGTCGGCGTTGTTGGCACGGTGGTCGGGGCAGGACGATTTCGCCATTGGCTCACCGATCGCCAACCGGACCCGTGCCGAGATGGAGCCCTTGATCGGCTTCTTCGTCAACACCTTGGTGTTGCGGACCGATCTCGCCGACGATCCGAGCTTCGTCACCCTGCTCGAACGCAGCAAGCACACCACCCTCGAGGCCTATGGGCGTCAGGACGTGCCGTTCGAGCGTCTGGTGGCCGAGCTGTCGCCGACGCGCGACATGGCACACACCCCGCTTTTTCAGGTTCTGTTGATTCTGCAGAACATGGCGCGTCAGACGACGACGGCCGAGGCTGCACCGAGCGAATTCGGCGCGTTGACGCTCGAGCCGGTGCGGGTCGGTAGCACGACGGCGAAATTCGATGTGACGCTCAGCTTTGGCGAGCACCCCGAGGGGCTGCGTGGGCAGATCGAGTGGAATACCGATCTGTTCGATCGCGGCACCATCGAGCGCCTGATCGGTCAGCTGGTGCGTCTCTTCACGGCGGTCGTCGAAACCCCCGAGACGACCGTGTCGGCGTTGCGTCTGCACGACGATGCCGAGCGGCACCGTCTGCTGGTGGCGTACAACGACACGACGCGTGACTATCCCCGTGACGCGACGGTGCTGGACCTTGTCCGTGCGCGCGCTGACGCCACACCCGACAAGATCGCCGTGCACGCCGAAGGTGACGACGAGGGGTTGAGCTACCGGGCCCTGATCGACCGCGTGCACCGTGTCGCCAACAAGCTTCGCACGCTCGGCGTGGGTCCGGAGACGCTCACCGGGATTTATCTCGAGCGTTCGGCGGACCTTGTCGTGGCGACGCTCGCGGTTCATGCCGCTGGCGGTGGCTATGTGCCGCTCGATCCGGCCTTTCCGACCGCGCGTCTCGCCTACGTCGCCGAAGACGCCGGTTTGCGCGCGGTGATCACCGAAAGCGCGCTCGCCGACGACGTGCCGGTGGCGGAGGAGGTGCCCCGGTTCGAGATCGATACCGCGAAGCTCGGTCGGACCTCGAAAACCGCGCCCGCGGTTCCAACACGGAGCGACGGTCTGGCCTATGTGATCTACACCTCGGGCTCGACCGGCAAACCCAAAGGCGTGGCGATCCAGCATCAGGCGCTGGTCAATTTCTTGGTCACCATGGCCGACGCGCCGGGGCTCGGAGTCGACGACGTGCTGGTGGCGCTCACCACCCTGTCGTTCGACATCTCGGGTCTCGAGCTCTTCTTGCCGTTGATCACCGGTGCCCAGGTGGTGGTGGCGAACCGCGAGACAGCGAGCGACGGCGCGCGACTGGGAGCCTTGCTGACCACCTCTGGAGCGACCGTGGTCCAAGCGACTCCGGCGACGTGGCGTTTGCTGCTCGATTCCGGATGGCGACCGGCACCGGGGCTGAAGGTGCTGTGCGGTGGCGAGGCGCTGCCGCGTGAGCTGGCCGATCAACTGCTCGCCGCCGGGGTCGAGCTATGGAACGTCTATGGCCCGACCGAGACGACCATCTGGTCGACCTGTCATCGCGTCGAGGCGGGCGCGGGGATTCCGAGCATCGGTCGACCGATCGCCAACACCACCATCTACACACTCGATCGTCATCTCGAGCCGACGCCGATCGGCGTGCCGGGCGCGCTGATGATCGGTGGCGACGGTCTGGCGCGGGGCTACTACGGCCGCCCGGCGTTGACCGCCGAGCGTTTCGTACCCGATCCCTTTGCCGCAACGCCGGGCGCGCGGCTCTACCACACCGGTGATCTGGCGCGCTGGCGGGGCGATGGCACGCTCGACTTTCTCGGTCGCTCGGATTTTCAGGTCAAGGTACGTGGTTTCCGCATCGAGCTCGGTGAGATCGAGACGGTGCTCGATCGTCATCCGGCGATTGCACGCGCGGTGGTCAATGCGGTCGGCTCGGGTGCCGATACCGCGCTCGCCGCGTATCTGATCGTCGAAGCCGACGACGGGCTGCCGGCGACGTCGGACCTGCGTCGCCATCTCAAGGAATCGCTGCCCGACTACATGGTGCCGGCGCACTATGTCGAGCTCGACGCCTTTCCTTTGACTCCCAACGGCAAGGTCGATCGACGCGCCCTGCCCGAGCCGTCCCGCGAGGCGGCACTGGCCGCGTACGTCGCGCCCCGCACGCCGACCGAGGTCGCGGTGGCGAACGCCATCGCCACCGTGCTCGGGGTGGAGAAGGTCGGTGTGCACGACGACTTTTTCGCGCTCGGTGGTCACTCCCTGCTCGCCACGCGTTTCCTGGCCCGGTTGCGTGCCGAGCTCGATGTCGATCTGCCGCTGCGGCAGGTCTTTGCCACCCCCGACGTCGCTGGCCTGGCGCTAGCGGTCGAGAACGCCGAGCGGGTCGTCTTGCCGCCGCTCGAGCCGGTGCCGCGTGATCGACCCGTGCCCGCGACCTTCGCTCAGGAGCGGCAGTGGTTCCTCGATCGCTTCCGTCCTGGGGATACGAGCTACAACCTGGTCAACACCCTGCAGCTCGGTAGCGCGATCGAACACGAGGCGTTGCAGGCGGCGCTCGATGCCACGGTGGCGCGTCACGAGATCTTGCGGACGACATTCCAAGCGGGTGACAAAGCTCCGGTACAGGTGATTCACGAGCGGCTCGAGATCCCGGTCGTCTTCGAGGATCTGCGTCAACTCGCACCCGACGAGGCGGCCACCGCCGTCGAGGCGCATGCCAACCAAGAGCGTCGACGGGTCTTCGATCTCGCCACCGGGCCGCTGCTCGCCTTGCGTCTGCTCCGAGTCGCCGATGAGCGCAGCATGCTGGTGCTCAACATGCACCACATCATTTCCGACGGCTGGTCGATGATGGTGTTGATGCGCGAGATCGCGGCGCGCATGGCGGGTCAGACACCGCCACCGCTGGCGGTGCAGATCGCCGATGTCGCGGTGTGGCAGCGCGAGCATCTGACTCCGGTCTTCGCCGACGAGATCGATTGGTGGCGTGAGCATCTCGATGGGCTCGAGCCGCTCGATCTACCCACCGATCGGCCACGACCGGCGATCTTCGACAGCGCCGGCGCGACCGTGAGCTACGACATCGACGCCGCGACCGTCGACGGGTTGCGCGAGCTGGCGCAAAGCGAAGGCGCCACGTTGTTCATGGCGATGCATGCGGTGGTCGCCAGTCTGCTCGGTCGCTGGGCGGATCAGGACGACCTGGCGCTCGCCTCGCCGATCGCCGGCCGCAACCACCCGGACATGGAGCCGCTGATCGGCTTCTTCGCCAATACGCTGGTGTTGCGTCACGACCTGTCGGGTCGACCGACCTTCCGCGAGCTCCTGGCGCGGGTTCGCCACGTGGCGCTCGGGGTCTTCGATCATCAGAATCTGCCCTTCGAACGCCTGGTCGAGGCGCTCGGGGTTCGACGCGATCCGTCGAGCACGCCGGTCTTCCAGGCCGCGGTGGTGCTCCAGAACATGGCCGATCGCGAGCTCGCGCTGCCGGCGCTTCAAGGGGAGCTGGTCGAGCGTGAGGGCGGCAGCGCCAAGATCGATCTCACCTGGTATTTCCAGGAGCATGCCGGTGGCTTGCGGGTGCTCATGGAGTATCGCTCGTCGATCTTCGCCAGCGGCACGATGGGGCGGATGGTCGAGCAGCTCGCCGAGCTGATGCGTGGCGTCACCGCGAGCCCGGATCGTCAGATCGCCGAGCTGGCGGTGCTGGGGGCGGCGGAGGAACGACGTCTGCTCGAGTGGTCTGGGCGAGCGTCGCGTTGTCTCGGTGGTCTTGTCGACAGCGTCATGGCGCAGGCGCTGGCCGTGCCCGACGCCGAAGCGGTCCTCGACACCGTCGGTGGCACGCTCACCCGCGCCGAATTGGTGAGCCGCGCTCACGCCTTGGCGACTCGACTCCATCTCCATGGAATCGGTGTCGAGGAGCCGGTGGTGCTTTTCTGCGCCCGCTCGCTGGACATGGTGGTGGCGACCGTGGGCATTCTCGGTGCTGGCTGTGTCGTCGTGCCGCTCGATCCGGCCTATCCCGACGATCGCATCGCCTGGATTCTCGAAGATACAGGTGCGCGGCTGGCGGTGGTCGACGAGGTCGGTCTCGCTCGCTTGCCTGCCGCCAGCACGGTCGAGCGTTTGCCGCTCGCGAGCCTGGCGGCGCCGGCCAGCGAGCCGGTCGATCTCGGCTCGCTGACGTGGCCAGGTGTGACGGGTCCCGATCACATCGCCCACATCCTCTATACCTCGGGTTCGACAGGTCGGCCGAAGGGCGTGATGGTGACGCACGCCAACGTGCAGCAGCGGATCGTTCGTGATCCCGAGGCTGCTGACGTGATCGGTGAGCAGACGTATCTGCAGATTTCGTCGCCTGCTTTCGACGGCAGCACGGTGGAGATCTGGCCGCCTCTTCTCGGTGGCGGTCGCTTGGTGATGGCGCCTCCTGGACCGCTGTCGCTCGACGCGATCGGCCGAACGGTTCGCGAGCACCAGGTGAGCATGCTTTTCTTCACCACGTCGCTCTACAACCAGGTGGTCGACAGCCAGCTCGGCGCGTTGACGGGTGTGCGTCAGCTCTTCATGGGTGGCGAAGCGGCGTCGCCGACACATTGTCAACGCGCGCTCGACGAGCTCGGTGCGACGGTGATCAACGGCTACGGTCCGACCGAGAACACCTGTTTCACGACCTGTCACGTGATGCGTCCGGGGGATCGGATTCCGGCGCATACGGTGCCGATTGGTCGGGCCGCCGCGGGTACGACGATCTACGTGCTCGACGCGCATCTGTCGCCGACACCGATCGGCGTACCGGGTGAGCTGTATACCGGTGGTGGCGGTTTGGCCCGTGGCTACCTGAACCGTGCGGATCTGACGGCCGATCGCTTTGTGCCGGATCCGTTCGCGTCGCCTGCCGGGGGACGTCTGTATCGCACCGGTGACAAGGTGCGCTGGCTGGACGACGGCACGCTGGAGTTCCTGGGTCGTGTCGATCGTCAGATCAAGCTGCGTGGGTACCGGATCGAGCCGGGTGAGATCGAGGCCGAGATCCTGGCCCATGCGGCGGTGCGTGAAGCGGTGGTGACGGTTTTCGGCGAGGGTGCCGAGCGTCGCCTGGTGGCTTATTACGTGCTCGATACCGGTGTCGAGGTGGCTGAAGACGCGCTGCTCGAGCAGGTCAAGACGTCGCTGCCGGCGTATATGGTGCCGTCGACGTTCATGCGTCTCGACGCCCTTCCCTTGACCAGCAACGGCAAGCTCGATCGCAAGGCCTTACCGGTGCCGCTGCTCGAGCGTCGTGGCGATCGCACCGCGCCTTCAACCGCGCTCGAAGCGTCGATCGCCGAGGTGTGGCGTGGCGTGCTCGGGCTCGACGATGTCGGGGTGGAGGAGAGCTTTTTCGACCTGGGTGGCAACTCGCTGCTGATGGTCGAGGTGCACGGTCGTCTGCAGCAGACGCTCGGTGCACGCGCGCCGAGCATGGTCGAGCTTTTCCGTCTGCCGACGATCCGCAGCCTGGCGGAGTCGCTCGACGACGCGGCGGTGGCGCCGCGTCTTGCTGAAGTGACGGCGAGCGCGCGTCGGGGCGGCCCGGTCGACATCGCGGTGGTGGGTATGGCGGCACGTTTCCCGGGCGCCGACGACCTCGAGACCTTTTGGCGCAACCTCGCCGCCGGGGTCGAGTCGGTGAGCTTCTACGACGAGGAGACCCTGCTCGCCTCTGGGGTACCACGTACGCTTGTCGACAACCCGCGTTACGTCCGGGCCCGCTCACGGATCGCCGATACGGATCATTTCGACGCCTCCTTCTTCGGCATGTCGCCGCGCGAAGCGCAAATCGTCGATCCTCAGCATCGGATGTTTCTCGAGACGTCGTGGTCGGCGCTCGAAGACGCTGGCTATGGCGATACCAGCCAGCCGCAGCACGTCGGCGTGTGGGCCGGTGCCGGGATGCCGACCTATTTGTTCAACGTCTTGAGCAACCAGGCGCTCGCCGCCTCGGTCGGTATCTTTCAGATCTTTCTCGCCAATGACAAAGACTTCTTGCCCACCCGGGTGTCGTACAAGCTCAATCTCACCGGTCCGAGCCTGACGGTGCAGACGGCGTGCTCGACCGCGTTGGTGTCGGTGTCGCTGGCGTGTGACGCCCTGGCGGCCGGGCAGTGTCGGATGGCGCTTGCCGGTGGCGTGGCGAGCAAGAACGGCGGCGAGACGGGCTATCTGCACGAGACCGGTGGGATCAGCTCGCCGGACGGTCATACGCGGGCCTTCGACGCGCGGGGTGGCGGCACGGTTTTCGGGGATGGTGTCGGCGTGGTGGTGCTCAAACGCCTCGACGATGCGCTCGCCGACGGTGACCACATTCGGGCCGTGATCCGGGGCACCGCGCTCAACAACGACGGCTCGGCGAAAGTCGGTTTCACGGCGCCGTCGATCGACGGGCAAGCGGCGGTGATCGCCCAGGCGCATGCCGAAGCCGACGTCGACCCGCGTTCGATCACCTATATCGAAGCGCACGGCACGGCCACCAATCTCGGCGATCCGGTCGAAGTCTCGGCGCTCACGAGCGCCTTCGCGGCGCATACCGACGACACGGGCTTCTGTGCCATCGGCTCGGTGAAGAGCAACTTCGGTCATCTCGATACCGCCGCGGGCGCCGCCGGCCTGATCAAGACGGTCCTGGCGCTCGAACACAAGTCGCTTCCCCCGAGTCTGCACTACGAGACGCCGAACCCGCATATCGATTTCGCCTCGAGCCCGTTCTTCGTCAACACCGAGCTGCGTGACTGGCAGCCCGGGTCGGACGGGGTGCGTCGCGCCGGGGTCAGCTCGTTCGGGATGGGCGGCACGAATGCGCACGTCGTGTTGGAGGAAGCGCCAGCGGCCACCGAATCGGCGCCGACGGCATCGGGCCAGCTCCTGGTGGTGAGCGCGCCCACGCCGACCGCACTCGCGACGATCACGACACGTCTCGCCGATCATCTCGACGGCTTGGCGAGCCTGCCGGCCGACGCCGACTCACGCCGTCTCGCCGACGTCGCGTACACCCTGGCGGTGGGGCGACGGCCGTTCAATCATCGCCGTGTCGTGGTCGCCGCCGATACCGCTTCGGCGGTGACGGCGCTCCGCGCCTCCGCGCCTAGCCGCCATACCGACACGGTTCGCAACCCTGTCTTTCTCTTCGCCGGTCAGGGTAGCCAATACCCGGGCATGGCGCGTGATCTCTACGAACACCAGCCGGTCTTCCGCGAGGCACTCGACGGGTGTGCGGAGGTGCTCGAACGTCATCTCGGTCGAGATCTGCGGACGGTGATCTTCGCCGATGCGGATGATGCATCGGCCGCCACGACGCTCACCGATACGCGCTTTACCCAGCCGGCGCTCTTCGCCGTCTGCTGGGCGCTCAGCGAGTTGCTCGAGAGCTGGGGCGTGGTGCCGACGGCAATGCTCGGTCATTCCTTGGGCGAGTGGGTCGCCGCGACGCGTGCCGGGGTGTTCTCGCGTGACGACGCGCTGGCGCTGGTTGCCAAGCGTGGTGCCCTGATGGCGTCGATGGAGCCTGGTTCGATGGTGAGCATCGAGGCCACCGAAGACGAGCTCGCCGACTTCGTGAGCGAGGAGCTGGTGGTGGCGGTGGTCAACGGGCCGCGACAGACGGTTCTTGCCGGACCCGACGAGGCGATCGAAGGCCTGC
>JBCDBH010000245.1:0-8975 GCA_039184055.1 Acidobacteriota bacterium | reverse complement strand
TTCGAAGCGCTGTCGGCGCCACCCAGCGACACCTCGTTCAGCAGTCCGGAGATGCTGTTCTCCTATGCCGAAGAGACCGATCGCATCGTCGAGCTCGAACGTTTGTGTCGACGCGAGGCGGTCATGCGTTCCGGGCGCTGGACACCACGCGTGGCCTCGCGGCTCGAGGCCGAGAACCCCAAGCTCTTTCTCAACTGCTCGGCACCGGCTTTTACCGATCCCGAGCTCTGCGAGACCTTGATCGCGCTCACTGGAGCGGTGGGCTACCGTCCCGACGACATCGTGCTCGAAGTCACCGAGCGCGTCGCGATCACCGAATGGCAAGCGTTTCAAACGGCGTTGGCGCGGGTTCGCCGAGCCGGTCTCAAAGTCGCGATCGACGATATGGGCTCCGGCTATTCATCACTCCACGCGGTCGCCGAAATCGAGCCCGACTACCTCAAGTTCGATCTGTCCTTGATCCTCAACATCCATCGCAGTCGGATCAAACGCAACCTCTTGGAAAGCCTGGTTCTCCTCGCCGACAAGATCAGCGCCCGGACCATCGCCGAAGGGCTCGAATGCGAAGACGAATTCGAGACCGTTCGACGGATGGGCATCGAATATGGGCAGGGCTATCTTTTCGCCCGTCCGGCGCCACCGAGCGCGCTCGACGAAGTCCACTTTCCGCGCCAGGTGGCTTAGCCCACTTCGGTCACAGGTCAGCCGGGATCACGCGGGGAATGATCCTCGCGGCCATCGACATACATGCCGACAATGCGAGTCGGTGCGCCTGATTCATCGGTTTCGATGCGAAAACGGAAGAAAGTCAATCCTTCGAGCGCAAACGTGTCGTCGCTGAGTGGAATCAACTTGTATCGCGGGTTCGGCGCGCGCTGGTAGTAGAGGGCATCACCCTCGGCCATCACCGCTCTCGGGCCGTAGGTTCCGACCCACTTGTCTCGCTGCGTGGCAGGTAACGAAATCGGCTCGGCGCTCACCCGCTCGAGATCCTGTACCCAGGTGACCCACCGCTGTCGCGGTTCGTCCTCCGGATCCAAGGCGAGCGCGGCTTCGAGCGCCTCGAGCGCGGCGCCGTATTCGCCCCGATCGGCCCGATATTGTCCGAGCGTTCCCCATACGTCCGCCGAGGCATCGCCATGCATCGTGGTGAAGCGTTCGAGTACCCCGGCGGCGGCGTCAGGAAGATCGTGCGCTCGTAGCTCACCCGTCAAAGTGAGCACGAGGCCTTCATCCGGCTCATTGCGGATCGCTTCCGAGAACGCGACCAGGCCCATCTCCGTACCCTGATCGAGAAAGATCTGACGGATCCGATTCTTCGCGAGCAGTTTTTCCTCGTCGTATTCACGGTAGCCGAGCCAACTCAACAACGTGTCGAGCTCGAGATCGAAAAAGGTCCTGACGATCGGCTCGATGAGACGCAACCCGTTTTGGCTGTTGGTAAAGAAAACGATGCCTCGGCGTGTCTCCGGCTCGGCGGCGACAAAGCCGCGAAACTGACCGTTGTCGCCCCAATGCCACACCAGCTTGCGTCCTTCATGCTGATAGATCCCCCAGCCGGGAGCCCAGCTCAACACGCCTTCCGGCATCGGCTCACCTTGTCGGTCGAGCACGATCGGTGTCACCGGTTGAAAACCGGGATGGTCGGCACGCGCCAGCTCGTCACGGAGAAAGCGTGCGTACTCTCCCGCGGTGGTGAAGAGGCTCGAAGCCGAGATCCCCGCGTCGGCGTTGTGAAGTGGACGCGGCGAACCGAACCGATCGTGGCCGTCGGCCGCGGCGGCACCGACCTGCTCAGACCAGATGAACGAGCTCTGACGCATCGCCAACGGCTTGAAGACTCTCTCCTCGGCGAGGGTCTGCAGCGTCTTGCCCGTGGCATGTTCGATCGCTTTTTGCAGATACACATAGCCTTCACCCGAATAGCCGAATCGTTCTCCGGGCGCGAACATCAAATCGATCGGCGTGGTCGCCAGCGGCTCGTCTTGCCAATTGGGCATGCCCGACGAGTGGCCGAGCGCATGCGTCGCCGTGATCGTCTTGGCACGTGGCTCATGGGCGATCCGTTCATACGCGAAGCTCGCATCGATCGGTCGATCGAGATCGAGCCGCTCGGCCGCAACCTCATCGAAGGCGATTCGCGCGAACACCGGTTTGCTCAATGACGCCGATTCGAAAAGGGTGTCGAGATCCACCCGTCGACCGTCCGACAAGCGCGCGATACCCAGAGCTCGCTGCCAGACGATCGCGTCACCGTCGACCGCGGCGATCTGAATCCCCGGAATATCGGCGGCGTCGAGCATGGTGGGGAGACGGGTTTCGAGGGTGGCGATACGTGAATCGAGATCGTCGGCGGCGATCACCGTCGAGCCGAGGAGGACGAGTATGAGCACATGGAGCGTGGTCTTCATGGTGGCCTCTACGATGGTTGGTGGAAATGTGTTCCATCGATGAGATGCACCCTATCGGCTCGGGGTTGGTGCCGACCGTGAAACTCACGATCTCACTGTCCAAACCGAACCGTAGATTTTCGACCTGTGTTCGGCGTCCGGGGGGCTGGGCCGAACCTGCCGTATCGTGTGTCGAGCTGCAGCAACTGATGGTAACGATTTCCGTACGTTTATATATCTAACCGCGAGTCCTGAAATGACGTGCAGTCGTTTTCACTCGCAGTCATGTCAGCTCGCATTTCTTTGTTTGGGAGGTTCTATGTTGAAAGGCACATTTCGTGTCCTACTCGTGCTCGCCCTCTTTTTGACCCCATACGCATCGTCGTTCGCCGACGACCCATCGGACGCGGAGGCACGTATCGAAGCCCGGAGAGTGCTTCGACTGGCGAACGCCGAGCCGACCCGGCTCGTCACGCCGCACTTTTCCGTCGCCGGCGGCGATCACAGCACGCTCTACATGATCAGCAAAATCGGTCAGCCGGTGATGGTCGACGTGACGTTGCTCACGGATGAGGGCGAGGCTCACGGGCTGGGGAGTTTTCTACTCGACGCGCACCGACACACGGCGTTTGCGCTCCGTGACTTGATCGCGAACGCCGGCCGTGAAGACACCACGGGCTCTCTGCGGGTGGACTTCTCGGGAGATCCGACGATGGTTCAATCGTGGGTCGTGCTCGGAAACGGCCGGCAGGTCGTCGAGCTGCCGCTCATCGCGACCGGTGACGACGACGCATGGCAGCACGCTGGCTTCTGGGATACGCGCTTGCTCCACAACGGCGTGGCGCCACATCTCTATGTCGTCAACGGCTCGGACACCGCGGTGGACTACAAGCTCAGTCTGCAGCAGGGAGACGAGGTGGTTCACGCGGTCAAGGGGACGATCGCCGCCGGTGCCCGTGAACGTTTTTCACCGCTCGACATCGACCCGGCGCTCGACCACGGTCATGTCTGGTTGCGGGTCGACGGCGCACCTGGTTCGTTGATCGCAACGGGTGTGCTCGAAGCCAATCCAGGACGCAGGGCGGCTGGTCATCTGAGCCGGATCGACATCGCGCCATCGGTGCTCGCCAATCCCTACACCGAGTTGTCGTCACTCGCCATGCCGATCGCGGACGCTCGCCGGCTGCCGGTGACCGTGCTCGGTCTCGATGGGCCGACCTCGTTGGATGTCGTGCTGGTGGCGCTCGAGAGTGGTCGCGAGCTGACTCGGGTGGCGCTGAAGATTCCAGCCGGTGATATCCAATCACTCGATCTCTTGCCCACGCTCGCCAGGATCGCTGATCTACCCACGGAAGGTCGTCTCCAGATCCTCGCCGATCGACCCGTAGTGGCCCGTGCGAGCTCCGAGCTGGCCAACGGCGAGGTCGTCGAAGTGCCCTTGTTCGGACTCGAACAGGCTCATCAAAGTGGCCTCTATCCACTCCCGAGCCTCGACGATCACGAGGTGTTCAGCACCCTGGTCAACGTCGGTGACCGGACGACCACCATCCTCGGTCAGATCTCATGGCGAGGCGGTGTCTATGCTTTGCAACCGCTCGAGATTCCACCCGGCGAAGCGCGCCGGATCGATTTCGCCACCGTTGTCTCGGCGGGTAGCCCCGACCTCTTGGGGCGGTCGCCAGACCCGGCGTACCAGGATGGCTTCTTTCAGTGGACGGCGCGGGACAGCCACCAGGTGATCGCCCGCACCGAGGTGCGACCCCATGGCTCGGCCGATCGCTTCGGGTTCAACTGTGGCAGCTGCTGTGAAGAAGAGTCTTACGGATCCATGGTCCCCAGCTCGATAACCGTCAACTTCGGTACTCCGACCTCTTTCGCGGGTGTCGAGTACATCTCGACGTGCAACGGTACGCTCGGTCCGTACACCATCTTCAGCTTCGGCAGCTTGAGCTACAGCTCGCCGGTGACCTGGAACGGCAACACGGTTTCATCCTCGGACGTCACCGATCAAACGGTCTCGTTCACATCCTGGGGCGACACCGTGTTCGACGATGGCTGGGAGTGCACACAGGGGATCGTGCAGTTCGGAGACGACGGACCCGTCCGCTCCGATCCATGCCAGCAACAACACCACCCTGAATTCGATCCCACCAAGCCATGCTCCGGACAGTCGTCGAGCTGCCCGAATTGCTATACCTGCTGTGACAAGCAGAACACCACCGCCGACTGCCGGTGCAACGATCTACCGGGTGGTCTGCCACGGACCATCTGCAAGACCGCGGCGGAAACGAAGTGTGAGCAATGCAAGCTCGGATGCAACGGCGTCTTCGCCAACGGCTGCTCCTCGAATACCAACTGCTGATAAGGACGTGGCCCGTGTCGATGGCACGGGCCGCCGGTCTCGAGCTCGAGCAAGATTGATGTCGAGCGTCAAACGCCTGGTTGATCGATCACAATCCGCACCTTGGTGGCCGGATCACCCTGCTCGATCGAGATGGACGTGTCGTCGATCAGGTGCGCTACACCCGCAACCAGACACGACGTCAGGGGTGGACGATCACCTTTTGACGAAGCGTCTCGAAGCAAACGCTGGTAAGGCGGGGCGCATGAGTTGCCATGCGTCCCGTCATTCTGGATTCGCCGTCGCGCTATTGCCTCCGCCGTCGAGACACTCGACCAGAAACGCCCATTGCGTACCCGTAGTGTTCCCGTTGCAGTTGGGATTCACGGTGACGAATATGTGATCGAACCCACCCGGTACGGCGATCTCGATCCCTCCGGCGGAGCCAACACAACCCGTGCTGTGCAGCTCGGTGGTACCGTAGCGAATCGAAATCTCGTCAGGTATGTCGACGGTGTTCCATGAAAACCAAAAGGTGCCCGGATTGGTGTTACCAAGCCCGACCGCCTTGTTATGCAACCCGCTATCACCGCCGTTGGTGATCGTCTGATCGCAGGCGACATCGTCTTTGCAGCCGCTGCTACAACCGTCGCCACTCACCGTATTGCCATCATCACACTCCTCGCCGCCTTCCTTCTCATCATTGCCACAGACGGGCCCCAGATGACGCACCCGTCCGCAGTCGCTCCAAAGAGTGGCTTGCTCACAGGTGCTATGGCCAATCACATACTGCGGCGTGACGCGATACGAATACCAGGTATCCGGATCGAGACCGGTGAGCTCGAGACGGGTTCGACCCGGTGACACACCATCGACGTGGTCGTCCCATAGCTTCTTGTCGACCGCGCAAGCCTTGCTCTCGTAGAAACGAAATTTGAAGCCCGCAAAGGGCGCGTGCTCAGTCTCCCACGCCACGACGACATCTTCCTTCATCCCAAACTCGAGCTCGGGATGGATAATCTCAGGGCGAGTCTGTTCGACCATAAAAGGACTGCCGAGACCTTCGAGCCCCAAAAGCCCGTCGGGCCCCGTTGCTCGGACGCTCCAAAAGTAGCCGAGATGTCGATCACCGCCATCCATGGCCGGGCTGTTACTGGTCTGACTATAGCTCTGGATAATCGGGTCGGCGGGAAGCGGATCGAGCTCGAGAACCGTCGCGTCCTTGCCGATGTCATAGCTAGGTGGCAGGGCATCGGCGAGCGCATAGGCGAGTGAGAGCTGGAAGGACGTCGCCCCTTGCACGCCTTCCCAGGTAAAGGTGATGTCGTCATCGAGCCCGAAACAAGCGTAGGGGTTGATCGACCACGGCGGGTCGACCTGCTTGGGAACGGTGTCCGCGCCATCGACCGTCCAATCGCCATTCTGAAGCGGCAAGCCTCCTTCTTCGAGCCACGGCTCGGGTCCGATCACCCGCACACGCCACCAATGATGCACATTGTCGTGCAGCCAATGAGGCTCGACATGGATCGGGTAGGTGTACGACCGCTGAATGGGTTCGGGATCGACCTCGATCGGCTCGATCGAGCCGTCCAAGGAAAACACACCGTCCTGTTGAGTTAGATCGATGAGATAGAGCGATGCTCCTCGAACCATACGCCACGACAGCTCGGTCGGCCACGGATATCGAGGTTCACCGTCGAGTGGGGAGAGTAGCGTGACCCGTGGCAGGCTGGTGAAGAAACCTTGTGCGGTCCAAATTCCGGAGTTGTCGGCGACATCATCGCTCGGACCGTTGGCGCGCACCCGCCAGACGTAGGCCTGATCGACGCGTAAGTCGAGCACCGTCTCGGTGGACCGAAGCGGGTGCTCGGTGCTCAGGGGGAGGTCGAAATCGACCTCCCCAGAGATCGGATCCTGCTCGAAAACCTCGAGGGTATACGACTCGGCGCCCTCGACCTCGAGCCATTCGAACGGCAAACGCCACGGATGGTAGGTCTTCTCGAAGCCCGGTGTGATCGTCGTCGGTGCTTTATCGGCGGTGACAAAGTGATGAGTCAGACGCCAGTCGTTCCACGATTGGGTGACCGAGTCGAAACCACGTACTCGCCAATAGTAAGTCGTTGCCGGGCGAAGATAGGGCGGCTCACGTGGAGGAAGAACGACCGTGTCCTCACCAGCGACCTCGACGACTTCCGACGTAGCACGCTCGATGATCGGTAGATTGAAGTCGGGATTCTCGGCAATCTCGACTTGCCATTCGGTCTCGTTCGTGGCGGGTTGCCATTGGAGCTCGACCGGCCATGGATCGACGTCGATCTCGCGATCCACCGGTTCGTAGCGCAGGTCGACAAAGGGGTTGCCCAACCCGGCGGCGCCCCAAGCTTGTTGCACCACCGAATGACTTCTCGAATGCTCACCGTGTAACAGAATCGCCGCAAGCTCCATCGACTGGCGTGCCTGAGAAAACGTCTCGTCGAAGCTCATCAGCGTCATGCCTTGAAAATAGAGACGCTCAGCTAGATCGATACCAATCGGCTGCGTGACGACCGAATCACCTTCAGCGATGCGGTAGAAGGTATGCGTGATGACCGACGAGTTGTGATGCCCCGGCAAGGTGACTTGACCGGTCGTCTTCCAATGTAGCCCCTGATAAACAGCCGGTTGTGGCGGTACGGCAAGGTGAGGCGCATCGATCCGTCGAGTCTCGCCTTGAAGAAAAATTCCGTTGCCGATTACCCAGTCGATCGACCCTGTCACATATCGTTCGATCAACTCCCCAAAAAGATCAGCAAATGCCTCACCCAGACTGAGAGGTTCGTAAAACTCGAAAAAGCCCGGCCCCTGGTCAAAACCATCACCATTGCCGACGCGACCGAATTGCACACCGTGGACCACTTCATGACCGATGAAGTCGAGCCGTGTCGGAGCCGCGTCGAAGAAGCTCCCATCCGTCTCGAGCACGACCACGTCATCACCGGGAATCCATGCCGCGCCGATACCGATGTAGTCGGGATGATCGAGGGCAAATTCGAGAGGAGCGCCCTCGCCGTCGAGGCCGACATTGCCGTGGACCGAGGCGAAATATTCGACCGCCATCTGGCCGGCCCAATGCACGCTCGTCTCGAAGATGAGCGAAGCGGGAAACATGGCGCCGTCATAGGTGATGTGAATCACCGCTGGAAACGCCGTAGCATCAAGAGTGAGAACAGATGGATCTTCGGCGGCGATCAAGCGATGCGTGCCGGTCAACGGTTGGACCTGGCCGCGAAACTCCCGCCGACCGTGATGATGGGTCGGCCCTTCGAGATCGGCGTCCTGAAATTGTTGCCGGCGTCGACCATCGACAAACGACAACACCTCACCCGAGCCCCGATCGACCGTGACGACAAAGCCATTCACGAGCTCGACTCGCCACACCGCGTGATAGCCATCTCGAGCACGAACGATGACCTCTCGGGTAGCGTGAATCTCCACCGTGAGTTGGGATCGATCGGTGGCCGCGCGCCGTGCCAGACGCTGGGCTGAATCAGCCGTAATCCGGCGCCCCAGCTCAACATCCAGATCGGCTACCAGCCGGTTCGAGCCACCGATGACCCGATTGCCCGCGGTTACCAAGATCAACTCGCCGCCCAATACGTCCAGGCCTCGATGCGTCTGTCGATAACGATGGACGACCAGGTCCCCACGCGGCCAAGACACCGTACGCACCGGCAACAGATCATCCGTTGCCTGCAATCCCAGCCGAACGCTATAGCGGGAGATGAAGCCGTCGAGATCGACAGGTTCAGCGACGAGAAAGCTACAAAGATGTTCGTCTTCGCAAGAATCAACGGGTAGCAACTCAGCTACGCCGTGGCTGGGAAAAAGCAACACAATAAGAACCGTGCAGAACCAAGCGCGCAACATGGGCATGAGAAGTCTCCGACACGAGAGCGTGCAACTCTCGGCCTAGAGCCGTATGGTCCCAGAGCAGAAGAAAACGAAAACTCGATCGAGTATACGTCAGCCCGCTCGGACTCAATCCGCCCGCAACGCCACGGTCGGACTGACGCTCGCGGCGCGTTGCGCGGGGAGGAGGCTGGCCAAGGTGGCGACGAGCAGGAGCACGATGGCGACCCCCGTGAAGGTAGGTGGGTCCGAGGGCGGAATCTCGAAGAGCAGATCGGCGACCCGCTGGCTGGAGAGAAAGGCGAGGCCGAGACCGATCAGCAAGCCACCGCTCACCAGGCTCAACCCCTGACGCA
>JBCDBH010000244.1:0-8984 GCA_039184055.1 Acidobacteriota bacterium | reverse complement strand
TCGGGCGCCAGCCGTTCGAGCAGATCGAGCGCGTCGTCCATCCGCTCGACCAACAGCGCGCCACCGTTGTTGCGCAACGACTCCCGTGCCGTCGACGCGGTGGCCAGACTCCGTAGCTGGATCGACACCTCGCGACGCACCGCGCGCGCCAATGAACGATCGTCGGTGATCAAAAGCGCGGTGGCGAGCGGATCGTGTTCGGCCTGGGCGAGCAAATCGGCCGCGATCCAGGCCGGATCGACGTCGCCGCCAGCGACGATCACCACTTCACTCGGACCGGCGAGACCGTCGATCGCCACTGACGACGAGGTGAGGTATTTGGCGGCGGTCACCCATTGGTTGCCCGGACCGACGATCTTGTCGACCCGTGGCACTGACTCGGTGCCGTAGGCGAGTGCCGCGACGGCGTGCGCGCCGCCGAACGTCCACACTTCTTCGATCCCCAAACGCGCCAGGGTATGACGAAGCGCGGCGTTGCGTTGATACGAGCCGGGCGGGGTCGCGACGACGATTTCCGGCACCCCGGCGAGACGCGCCGGCACCACGGTCATCACCACCGACGAAGGATACGCGGCGCGCCCACCCGGGACGTAACATGCCACCCGTTTGAGCGGCCGACGACGCTCACGCAGCTCGATACCGTCCTCGTCGAGACGATAACCATCCCGACGTTGCGGCCGGTGATAGCGCTCGACGGCGAGAATGGCGCGTTCGAGCGCCGCTTCGAAACCCGGCGGCAGCTCGTTGCCACGCACTCGCATCGGACGCCGACACAGGGTGGCGACGTCTTTGGTGGCGACACCGTCGAATTTGCGAACCGCCTGACGCACCGCGCGATCTCCTCGCGCGCGAACGTCGTCGACGATCTTGGCGGCGTGGTCGAGCGCCCGCGGGTCGAGCAATTGATCACCGCGCGCCAACAGCCGTTTCACCAACTTTCGGCCCACCACGCTGTCGGTGCGGGCAATGGTAAATAAACTCATGCCGTCTCTCCCTCCGAACCCGTCGCCGTCAAACCGGCGGACACCAGACCCGCGGCGGTAAACCGATCGAGCCAATCGTTGAATTGTCGTCGATGTCGTTGCCACGCCGCCCGGTGGGTCACCCAACACGGCGCGACGTGACGGATCGTTTCGAGCTCCACCAGGTGGTTGTCATGCAGGGTGCGACCCGTCTGCACGATGTCGAGCGCCAGCTCGGCGAGCTCGAGAAGCGGCGCCAGCTCGATCGAGCCCGAAAGCTCGATGATCTCCGCGCCCCAGGTGCGCGCGGCGAGCATGTCGCGCGCGGTCACCGGATACTTGGTCGCCAAGCGCACTTGATCACCCGGTGAAGGCATGGCGTCGGCCGACTTGCCGATCAACGACAGGCGGCTCGTGCCCTGGGTGAAACGCGCCGGCACCAAGAGCGTGTCGTCACCCGTTTCCTCGAGCACATCGCTTCCCACCACCCCGACGTCGGCAATGCCATGGCTGACGTAGAGCGGCACGTCGCGATCCTTGATCAGCAGCACTTCGACGTCACCGGGCAAGGAGATGCGGAGTCGTCGATCACCGGACTCGAGATCGGCCAGATCGAGCCCGGCGATCCGCAGCGCGTCGAGCGCGGTGGTGAGATTGCGCCCCTTGGGCAACGCCAAACGCATCAGCTCATCCCCCCGGCGAGACGATCGACGTCGAACGAGAAGCCGGCGGCGGTCACCGGGGTGACCGTGCCGTTCTCGGCGCCGAGATGACGAAAGAGATTGTCGTAGCGACCACCGCCACCGAGATGCCACGCGGCGTCGCCACCGTGGGCACGGAACACCAGGCCGTCGTAATACGCCCGTGGACCGACCGCCGCGCGCAGCTCGGGCGAGGTCGCCTGATCGGCGAACTCGGCGAGATCGATATAGAGGTCGATATCGGGGAAGTCGTTGTCGAGCGTCTCGACCAGACCGATCAAACGTTTGAGCCGGCGCGCGCCGACCTCGCCGAGAGCGTCGGGGTCGGTCGGTCGACCGTGACGCACGACCTCGGCGAGCACCGGATGCGCGGCTTCGACCACCGCCCGCTCGCGTCGGAGCAGTGCCCCGGCGAGACGAAGCGGCTTGCCATGGCTGTGCTCCAGAATCAACGGATCGAGCGCACCCGCCAGCCCCACCACGACACCCAGCGGTCGTGGCGCGCCGAGCTGGAGCAGCTCGAGAAATTGGCGCAACACCAATGCTTCGGCATCCTCACCCGCGACGCCCAACACCTCGGCACCGATCTGATAGAGCTCGCGCTCGCCCAAATGCTCCTCGCGATAGCGCAGCACATCGCCGCGATAAAAGAGCTTGAGCGGCAGCTCCAAACGGGCCAGACGGGGCGCCAGCAATCGCGCCAGCATCGGCGTGAAATCAGCGCGTAGCGACAGCACCTCGCCGTCACGATCGACAAAGCGATAGAGCTCCTGTCGACTCTGCTCCGACAACATGTCGCGGTACGGGTCGAGATAATCGACCACCGGCAGCACCACCTCGTCGAAATCCGCCGTTTCGAGTCGGGTCGCGATCTGGCTTTCGAGCCGGCGACGACGACGCGCACTCTCACCGAAGAGCGCCGCCACCCCGGTGGGCAGTTGGACCGAAATCCTCATACCACCGCCTCCTCGTCACCGAGATCCAAAAGCCCACGGGCGAGCTCGGGATCAAAGGTCTTACCGGTCATCAGGCGGTATTGACCGAGCGCCTGATGGAGCAAGACATCGCGTCCATCGACCCCGGTCACGCCGCGCTCGCGAAGCTCGCTGAGCAAACGCGTCGGTCGCCAGCGGTGGTAGACGAGATCGACCACCAGCGCGTCATCGGCCACCGGCTCGATCGCGAACGGCAGCGGATCGTCTTCTCCGTGACCGAGCGCCGTGGCATGCACGATGATCGCGGCGCTGCCCGGATCCCACACGGCGAGCGGCACAAAAGGCATCGACAGCTCGTCCGACGCGCGTCGGCCACGCTCCTCACCTCGATTCACCAGGGTCACCTCGGCACCCGCGAGCTTCAGACCATAGGCCGCCGCTTTGCCAGCGCCGCCACAGCCCACCACCGCCGCGTGGCGTCCCTGAAGATCGCCATCGCCGAGCACTTCGAGCAACGAGCCGGTGACGCCTTCGGGATCGGTGGTTTCGGCCTCCCACACACCGTCGGCATCGAGCACCAGGGTATTGGCGGCGCTGATGTGCTGCGCGCGAGGGCTCGACACACCCGACACGGCGAGCGCGACTTCCTTATGGGGCGAGGTCACCGACAAGCCCGCGAGCGGCAAACCGAGGGATTCGAAAGCACCCGACTCGACCACGTCGAGCCAAAAATCACCAAACGACTCGACGTGAAACGGCACGTAAAGCCCGCCGACGCCGTGTTCACGATAGGCGCCGTTGTGCAAACGAGGCGAAAGCGAATGCAGCACCGGATTGCCGACAATGCCGAAAAGCGACGTCGCCGGCCGCAGCTCGGGCAGACCGTAGTCCCGCACCAGACGACGCAGGGTGAGCTGACCCGGCGCACCGGGCTGGCTGCCGACGGCGGCATAGGTCAGGGCCGAGCCGAGTCGAGGCGCCACCAGACGCGTCCAGGTGCCGATCGGGCCCCCGGCGAAAATCACCGGCTGGCTGTCGTCGTCACGACGCGGCCAATCACGCAATACCGCCATGGTGTCGACGTCGTTGCCCGAGCGGCGCGCGGTCGGGATCATCTTGTGAAAGCGTGCCGGCGTGGTGGCGAGCGCCGCGAAGCGTTCCTTGAGACCCGAGAGATGCTCCGCCGGGCCGTGCCACGACACGATCCGTTTCGCTTCGGGAACCGCCGCGAGCACCTCGCGGTGGAGATCACGCGCCGTCTCGAGATCGATCAAATCGTAGGCGGGCGCCTGGGCGATGATCCGCTCACGACGTTGCCGCCGGCCACTCTCGTAGGCGCCGCCCTCGGCGCGCGAACGCAAGGTGTAGAGCAATCGCCCTGGAAACGCGTCACGCAATGGGGCCGGGTCGACATCGCCGAGCAAATCCGCCCGGACTTCGAGCACATCCACCACCGGAGCGAGCGCGCGAAGCGTCTCGGCGGTAGGCATCTCGGTCAGCGTCGCGACCAGCGTCGTTTGTTCAGACAAATGAAAAAACCTCTCTCCGGAGGCCCGGGAGAGGTCGTCGTCACGCGTTTTTCGCTGCTTCCTCGTCCCGGGCGGGGCTCAAATGCCGGGACGGAGCAGTCCCGATCTCACGAGCCGTGATGCACGCCATGCCACCAATGCGAAAGGTGGGGGGCGGGGGCGAACGGCTTGGAGTTCAGGGTCTGCATCGTCGATTCCTCGTGCGCCCGGATTCCAGCACGGTGCGCGCCGAGTGTCAATACCGGGTCTGCCGCACTGCGTCGTGGTCGTCGTCTAAGCAGTCCGGTGTGAACGACGGGACGCTGGCGCGCCACGCAGAAGACCTTCGGTACTCAAATCCTCGTCGATCTCAGGCCAATGGATCCCAAAGCCACCCCCGGCAAGCTCCCAGGCTTCCCGTTGTGCTCGCGTCGCGTCGAGCAAGCGTGGATACCAAGTAAGAGGCACAGACAGCGTACGTCCATCCATCAGATCGACGATCAGCGAAGCCTCGTCAAAACGAACGTCATTCACTCGCTGACCAGGATTAAGCTCGGAAGTAGTCATTCCACGCCTCCAAGAACTTCGTTTGATGCTTCTTCACCAGTTGCTGGATCCGACGTTGTTCGTGAGGATTGAAACCCAGACTCCTTGCTTACTCGATAGGCTCGAGCCAGAACTTCGCGGTGCTAGCGTCTCGATCCACGTGAATATGAGCCGGCTCATTGGGCTCATGACTATAAAAATAGAAGCGGTAGGGACCCTCGCGCAAGACCGTCGGCATACTTCTTTACTTTCTCATGAACGATCTTGGATCGCCTGACGCAACACGCGAATGTCGTCCGCCAGCACGCGGTCGTCTTGCAGCGTCGGAATCTGCCGCCGAACGAAGCGATAGACCTCGGCCGTCCCTTGACCGAGCTTGGTGGCGATGGCTTCGGGATCGGCGACGGCCTTGGCGAAGTCGTCAGCTTCGTCACGCATGGCGTCTTCGTGATCGCCGGGCATGGCGGGTCGACGGTCATCAGCCCCGGGTGAGGGTTTGAAGCCGAGACCGACCCGCCAGTCGACGGCCTGGGCGGCGACCATGAGCTCGATGGCGAGCACGGCCTCGACGTTACCGATCACGGTGCGGAGCTTGCGCGCCGCGACGGTGGCGTTGGCGATGTGATCTTCGATGTTGGCGCCGGTGGGAATGGAGTCGACCGAGGCCGGATGACAAAGCACTTTATTCTCGGCCACGAGACTGGCGGCGCTGTATTGCGCCAGCATCAAACCCGAGTGCACGCCCCGATGCGGCACGAGGTTGGACGGCAGGTTGCGGTTGTGGTTGCGGTCGAGCAGAAGCTGGACGCGACGCTCGGCGATGTTGGCCAGCTCGGCGATCGCCAGACAAAGGATGTCGGCCGCCATGGCGACCGGTTGACCATGGAAGTTGCCCGCTGAATACGACGCTCTTGTTTCACCCTGGTAACCACCAGGCCAGTTATCAGCGAAGCCGTGATTCCACGGCGTGTCGTCACGATCGGGAAAGAAGAGCGGGTTGTCGGTGGCGGCATTGATCTCACGTTCGGCGATGCCGCGTACGAATCCCAGAGCATCCCGCACCGAACCATGCACGGCCGGCATACAGCGCAGCGAGTAGGGATCCTGCACGTCATTCGCCGAGTCGACCAGGGTGCTCCCGGTCATCAGCTCGCGAATATGCGCCGCGACGTCGATCTGACCGATCTGGCCACGGGCCTCGTGCACGATCGGATCGTAGGCACGCGCACAGCCACACGCCGCCTCGAACGACAGCGCTCCGGAACGATCGGCCACCTGGGTGAGGTTGGTCGCGTCGACCACCGCCAAGCCCAACAACGCCGCCGACACGGTCGCGCCGTTGATCAACGCCAAGCCTTCCTTGACCACCGGCATCAGCGGCTCTTCACCCAAATCCGTCGCCAGCTCGGTCGCGGGCTTGAGCTTGGGCGGCCGATGTAGCTCATCGACCGACTCCACCCGCCAATAATGCCCGGCACCTACCAAGATGCCGAAGCAATGCGAAAGCGGACACAAATCGCCACTCGAGCCGAGCGAGCCTTTGGTGGGAATCGCCGGCACGATGCCGCGATGGAGCAACCGCACCAGCTGCTCGACCAGCGCAACGCGGACGCCCGAATGGCCGCGCAAAAACGCGTTGATCCGGATCACCAGAGTCGCGCGCACCACCTCGGCCGGATAGACATTGCCCGGATCGTCAAGCGACGCGGTATCGCCGATCCCGGTCATATGCGAGCGCAAAATGTTTTCCTGCGCCCCTTCGAGCTCATCGGCCGCCAGCGGCACATTCTTGAACTCGCCAAAACCGGTGGTGACCCCGTAATCCTGCATCGGTCGCTCGCCACCCTCGCGATAGGCACGCCAGCCCTCGCGATAGCGCTCGACAATCGCCTCGATCTGCTCACGGCCCCGACGCACCCGTTCGAGCGCCGCGGGATCGAGCGTCACCCGCGTCGCCGGATCCCGCGCCACCGCCGCCAACGTCTCGAGGGTCAGCGACCGCCCGTCCAAAACCACCGCGCTCATGAAGCCTCGATTTGCGCCAAGAGCGCCTTGAGCGTCGGAATCAGCTCGTCACGCGGCACGTCCCGTTGACCCGGACGCGCCTCCAGCCATGCCTCACGATTCTCGATCTCCTCGGTCGTGCGACGCCCGACATCCATATCCTTGAGCTGGACAATGCCCTGCTCCTTCTCATCGGGACCAAAGAGCAACGCCACCGGAATCTCCCGGCGATCGGCGTATTTCAGCTGCTTGCCCATGTTCTTGCTCGATCCGAGGAAAAGCTCGGCGTTGATGCCCTCACGACGCAGCTCCCAGGTGAGCGCCAAATACTCATCCATCATCGCCTTGTCGAAGACCGTCACCAGCACCTGCGCCGTCGACTTACGCGTCTTCACCAGGCCAAGATGTTCCAGCGCGGCGAGCAGGCGATCGACCCCGATCGACGCGCCCACCGCCGGAATCGCCTGACCCGAAAAACGCGCCACCAGCCCGTCGTAACGACCACCGCTGAACACCGAGCCGAATTGCGGCGCGTCGAGCAGATTCGCCTCGAACACCGGCCCCGTGTAATAGCCAAGCCCACGCGCGATCGACACATCGAACGCCACCCGATCATCGCCGTAACCGAGCGCCGCGAGATGTCGTGAAATCGACGCCACCGGCGCGATCGCCTCCGCCGCGCCGTCCGTGTCGCCAAAGAGCTCCGTCACCGCCTCGATCGCCGTCGTCCGCTCCTCCGCGCCGATCGCCAAAAAGCGCGCGATTTTCTCCACCTGCGACGACTCCAACCCCAAACCCTTGATCACATCGCCCGAATCGTCCTTATATCCCGTCGTCAGCTCCAGCTTCACCTTCTCCAAACCAGCCTTATCCAGCTTGTCCAACACCCGAAACACATCCTTGCCGGCCGAGTCCGGAAGCCCCGCCCAGCGCACCAACACCTCCAAAATCGCCCGACTCGAATACCGCACCCTGTAGCGCGGCACCTCCAGCGCCTCCAACGTGTCGCAAATCCCCGCGATCACCTCCGTATCCGCGATCTCCGACGGCACCCCCACCGAGTCCAAATCAAACTGCATGAACTCCCTGAAACGCCCCGGATCCGGCTTATCCCCCCGCCACACCTGCGCCACCTGATACCGCCGAAACGGCATCCCCAGCTCCTGCGCATACTTCGCCACCACCCGAGCCAGCGGCACCGTCAAATCAAAACGAAGCCCCAACTCCTCATTCTCCGGGTTCGACACCCGAAAAATCTGCTTATTCGCCTCCTCCCCAGCCTCCGAGCCGAAGAGAACGTCGAGATACTCGATCGCCGGCGTCTCCAGCGGCAAAAACCCATACCGCTCATACACCCCACGAATCCGCTCCACCATCCACTGCCGAGCCAACACCTGCCCCGGCATCAAATCCCGCAACCCCCGCGAAATCCGCGGCTTCACCTTCGTAGACTTCTTCGCCACGACATCTCTCCTGCTAAGCTGAAGCGACACGTCAAGACAAGACGAATCGCCGGATGACGATAGCCGAGGATCCTATCTCAACAGGGTCCTGGCCGAACCCCGCTACCCGATTCCTTCCCTGAATCGACCGATCTCCCACGCTCGGTCTCGAAAGCAATGACTTCTAGGGCACCCCTAACGGCCAGGAAGCGCCTTAGAGGTGCTGTAAATATGCGGGAGAAGATGATTCGATGAGGCCTCCAAGCGCTACGATTCCATCGATGAGCGCGCCTCAACCCCCAGCAGCAGCCGCCGAGAACCTCCGCCAGGCCATCGCGGCCATCGACACGGCCAAGCGAGAAGAAGCCACCTCCCTCTCGTTCTCGCATCTATGGCTGGAAGAGCTACCCGGGTCGCTCTGCGAGCTGACCACGCTCGAACGACTCGATCTCGACTTCATGTCGATCAAGCGACTGCCGGAGTGTCTCCGTCACTTCCCACGGCTGCACAGGATCAGCTTTCTCTGTGGCTCGCTGCGCGAGGTGCCGGAGGGCATCGAGCACGCCCAGAGTTTGCGCCGGGTCGACCTCACGGACAACTTTCTGACGGCGATTCCACCGAGGTTGACCGAGCTGGCGAATCTCCGAGAGCTGGTGTTGCAGCACAACTCGATTACGGAGCTTCCCGAGCATCTGCTCCGGCTCCAACGCCTGACCGAGCTGAGTCTGAGCCACAACGGTCTCACCACCTTGCCGCACTGGCTGGTCGAGCTGGAGGAGCTGGCGGGTCTCGATCTCATGGCGAATCCGATCGGTTCATTTCCCGACGCGCTCACGCACTTTCGCAGCCTGAAGTCGCTCGATCTCGCCAGGACGCAGCTGACTAC
>JBCDBH010000243.1:0-8986 GCA_039184055.1 Acidobacteriota bacterium | reverse complement strand
GGTGCGTGCCAAATCGGAACCGGTGCCGGCCGGCACCAACCCGAGCGCGACGGCGGTCCGCGCCGCGCGGCGTAGTCGATTGACCGCGAGATGCGCGCTGCCGTCACCGCCCACCACGATGAGACGCTCGACGCCGGCATCGAGATCGTCGAGCCGGGTGATCGCTGCTTCGAGATCATCGACCAACAAGATCTCGGCGGCGGCGAGCCGTGGCTCATGATCGACCAGGTCGGACCAGATCTCGGCGGCGCGCCCACCACCGGCGCGTGGATTGACGAATACGGCTACGCTCACCCGCGCTCCTCTTCGTCACCACCGGGTACCACTCCGTCGAGTCGCCAGCCGGCAAGCGCGGCCTCGAGCCGCTCGACCTCGGCATCGAGATCCCACGACGTGGCCCCTTCGAGCACGGGTCGCAGGGCGGTCACCAGGTCATCGACACGATCGGGCCGCCACATACCGACCCGCAACCGGCGAAGCACCAGATCCTCGAGATGAAACACCGCGCCAAAGCCGAGCTGGGCGCGAACTTCGGCGGCGCTGACATCAAGATCGTCGACCAGTGGCTGGAGCTCGTCACGACTCTGAGCGAGTGCGCAAGCGGTCCATGAAAGCGAACCGAGACGACTCGCCATCGCCGCCGCGACCTCCGCGTCGAGATCGTGCGTGGCACGCAAACGCTCGGCTAGATCGGAGGGCGCCAGACCGGCGAGCGGGGTCCCGGCGGTCGCCGCCGGCGCGGCCCGCCGATCCAGATCAGGACGAGCGTCGAGCACCTCGTCGACCGTCTCCTCGGCCATCGCTCGCCAGGTGGTGAGCTTGCCCCCGGCGACATTCCACACGCCGTCTTCGTGCCAAACTTCCTCGTCACGACTCGCCTTCGTCGGATCGTCGACCCCGCTGTCGATCACCGGACGCAAACCGGCGAACGCGCCGCGGATCTCGTCATCGCCGAAGGAACGAGTCGGAAACGCATGTCGCAAGGTGCGCAACAGGTAGTCGATCTCGCCACGGGTGGGACGCGGATCATCGATACCGTCGTCATGAAAGAGATCGGTGGTGCCCACCACGACGCCTTCGGGATGGGGAATCGCGAAAACCGGTCGATCATCGTCGGGTGACGGAATGGTGATCGCCACCGACAGTGGAAGATCCGTGGAGTCGAGCAAAATATGCGAACCGCGAGACGGTCGCAGACGAGGCGCGCCGAGATCGAGACACGCACGCAGCTCGTCGACCCACACACCGGTGGCGTTGACGATCGCCGCGGCTTCCACCTCATAGACCCGATCGGCATCGAGATCACGCACCGTCACCGCGCGGATCTCGTCATTCGCATCGCGCCGCGCTCCTTCCACCTGGGCCCGGGTGAGCACCAGGCCGCCGAACGCATAGCCGGTCGCCGCCACCGCCCAGGTCAAACGTGCGTCGTCGACCCGCGCATCGCCATAGACCAGGGCGCGATCGAGCTCCTCGGTGTCCAACCCCGGTGCCAGCTCGGCGACCGCCTTCGTATCGACCCGACGATGTTTGTTCGCCGGTCGTCGAGTGAGGTGATCGTAGACGGTCAAACCGAGCTCGACCGCCCAGCCAGGCGTGCGATCTCCCGAATAGGCGGGGTAGAGGAAGTCCACCTGCTTCACCAAATGCGGGGCCAGAGCGAGCTGTCGATCTCGCTCGCGCACCGACTCACGGGTGACCTTGAGCTGCATCTGTTTGAGGTAACGCAGCCCACCATGGACCAGCTTGGACGACCGCGACGAGGTCCCGGAAGCGAGATCGTCACGCTCCACCAACAGGACTCGCAGACCACGCTCGGCGGCGTCCATCATGACGCCACAGCCGGTGATGCCACCACCGATCACCACCAGGTCGAAGGGTCGATCGAGCGCCTCGAGGGCGCGCGCACGCCACGTAGGATCGAACATCAGCGCTCCAATCGGTCGGTCGGATCGAGTAAGACGTGGGGATTGAGCACTCCCGAAGGATCGAGCTCGTTGGCCACGGACGCGAGCATGCGATGCCCGAGATCGCCGGTCTCGTCAGCGAGCCAGGGCGCGTGCCACGAGCCGACACCGTGATGATGGCTGATCGTCGCCCCGGTTTCGACGAGGGCGCGACTGGCGCGCCGCTTCACCTCCGCCCACCGAGCACTCGTCACATCGACATCGGCGTCGACGGGAAAGAACCAGGTGAAGTAGAGCGAGGTGCCATCGAGGTACGGGTGGGAGAGATGACACAAGACCGGCACTTTGTCGTCGTCGCCGAGCGCCTTGCGCACCGCATCGTAGACTCGCTGCACCGACGACCACGGCACCGCCGTCTCGAGCGTGTCGGTCGCGATGCCGCGATCGAGCAGGGCATCACGCAGATAAGGATGATGAAAGCGATCGCGTTGCCAGGTCTTGCCGGGTGACGCGCCGAGCCACTTGGTTCGATGGCGACGCGCCAAGAGCCGCACGGTCTCGAACGTACCGTCGACCTGATCGGTGCCCCCCGCCGCGCCGAACAACAGCAAACACGCCTCGCGACCGATGCCACGGAGACGCAGCACGTTTCGCACCACGGCGCCCTTGAAGCCACCACCCAAGCCCGCCGCCATAGCGACCTGGGTCTCCGGCGTATCCGAGAGCCGCAACATGGTCAGCGGCACCCGTTCCCGCGTCAGCGCGCGCGCCAGCTCGACGCCCCACGACCAATCCTCGGCGAGCGCCGCCTCGACCCGCTGGTGATGAGGAAAGTCACGCACGCGCATGGTCGCGCGCGTGACGATGCCATAACGTCCTTCACTACCCAGCACCATGGCTCGAAGATCCGGACCGGCGGCGCTCCGTGGCAGCGCGGGTACGACCAGACGACCGCCTGGCGCGATCAGCTCGACCCCGGCGGTGAGATCCTCGATGCCTCCATAGCCGAGCGATTCCTGTCCCGACGACCGGGTGACGATCCACCCACCGAGGGTCGAAAGCTCGAACGACTGCGGAAAGTGACCGAGGGTGAGACCTTTGGCCTGCAGCGCGGCTTCGAGCGCCGGTCCACGGATCCCCGCGCCAGCGGTGACCAAGCCCGCCTTGTCATCGAGCGCTTCGACCGTCGCCAGACGTTCGAGATCGACGCTGATCGTCGGGCGATCATCGGCGATCACGTTGACCCCACCGGTCACCGACGTACCGCCACCGAAAGGAATGATCCGCACATCGTGCTGTGCCGCCACCCGGAGCAGCGTTTCGACCTGATCATCGTCGGTCGGTCGCGCCACCGCATCGGGCACCGCGGGCACCGTGCCGGTACGCAGACGGAGAAGATCGGTGAGCCCCTGACCGCGCGCGTGCGTCAAGCGATCGAGCGGCTCGATCGACGTCTCGCAGCCCAGCTCGGGGAGCGACCGGGGTTCGGGCAACGGCTGCAGCGCCTCGCGATCCAGACGCGGCAGGGGCGCACGCTCAGCGCCGAGTCGAGAGTCGAGCCACGCGGCGAGCGTCGGTTTCACCTCGGTCTCGTGGCCTTCGAAACCCCACGCACCGAGCCGACGCGCCGCGCTGGGTGGAGAAGTGATTCGGGCGGGCATAGAACGACGATACCGCACCCGCGTGATGCACAGCTACGCGAAGCTCAACGCACCGAGCACCGTGGCGGCGGTGAAGACCCCTGCTTGGTCTTCGAACATCGCCCCCGCGTCGATGGTGTGCCACGGCGCGACGACCTGAGGATCGGTGAGACGGAGGATGGGCTGGGTCGGCCAGCTGCCGTCGGCGCGCTGGGAGTCGAGGAGACGCTGACAGACACGACGAGCCATCACGGGAGAGCGTAAACGGAAGAAGAGCTCGGCGAGCAGCGCGGTCTCGAACACACCGACCGGTGTCCACGCACGCAGCGTCGCCAAAAGGTGCTCCTCACGAGGAATCGGCAACGAGCGTCGCCTCAGCCAGGTCACCATGCCGAGCGTGGCGTAGAGATCGCTTCGCCACCAATAGGCGCGCCACACGCCAGCGAGCGTCTGCGCGTGGGTCGCGATCGACGCCGCCACGGCGGCCTCGTCGTCGTCGATCTCGTCATCGAGCGCCAGCCACGCATACGGCGTGACGTCCCAGGCGGTGGCCGCCCATCCTGGACCTTCGGCGTCGATCACATCGTAGGTGCCAAAGGTGCCGTTGGCGTTGCGACATCGATCGAGCGCCAGAAGCGCCCCGGGAGGCGGCTCGAGATCGGCGGAGCGCAAGGCCAGACACGCCAGGCTGCTCGAATCCGCGTCCGGTGGTAGATCCGGGTGATACCCCCAGCCGCCACCGGGGCTTTGGTTGACGAGCAACGTTCGACGCGCGCGGGCGAGCGCCTTGGTGAGCGTCCGAGGGGGCGCCGGCACACGACTCGCGCGCTCGACGACATATGCCGTCACCCAGCTGGTCGCCCGACCGACCGGCAACGAAAAGTCACTCCAATGACCATCAGCCTGCTGGCATGTGACCAAGAATCGGCTGGCGCGCTCCACCGCATCGTCGACCGGACGAAACGAGCGCGGTCGACTCCTCGACATCATGCGTGACGCCGCATCCGATACCGCATCGAGAGGCGGCTCCACATAGACGTTGACGTGCGTCTCGCCGCTCGGCTCAAAGCCGAGACCAACCAGGCGATGAAACGCACACCGTTCCGGATCCGACGCGGCGACACGCGATGGATGGATGCCGAGTGCTTCGAGCCCGGCGAGATAGTCGTCGTCACCTCCACCGATCTCACGCAAGAAACGGGTGGTCGCCGCGACCACCCTGGCGTCGCTGTCGAGCCAATGGGTGATCGCCAAATCGGTCTTGAGACTGACCTCGCCATCGGGATGAAGCTCGAGGCTGACGAAGAACGCCTGCTCGGGATATGGCCCGGCGCCACCGTGACCCAAAAGCTCGATCAGCCTTCGCACCTCGGCGCCGTATCCCTCGCCGCCCGCGGCGCGATACCACCGCGCCAGCCAGTCGAGCCCAACCGCCTCGGAACGAAAATAGACCTTGAGCCGCCCCGGCGAGCCGTCGGGCAGGACGTCGATCGCCGCGCCTACCGGTAGCGAGCCCGACGACACTTGTGACGACACCGCGCACCATCGTTCGAGCGAGGTCAGCCGGCCAAGAGCCAGCAACAAACGCCCGATCGACCGCCAGCGATCGTCGGGTGTTTCTCGGTTGAGATTGAAATAGGGTCGCGCCATGACGCCATCTCGACTGGCTCCCACCGCCATCCACATCGCGCTCCGCCAATGCTCTGGCCACGCATCCGACGGCACGAGCTCGGGCACGACGACCGCGTCGAACCAATCCGGCCGGGGGATCTCGAGCAGGCGACAGAGATCATGAAAGCACGTCAGGCTCTCGACCGTCCGCTCACCGATCGACGCGCCAGGCGTTCCGACCTCACACAAGAAACGCACGTCGCGACCACGCTCGCGACCGAGACTGAAGCTCCACTGCCACGGCAAACCGTTGGCGTTGATCTGGGACAAACCCGAAAACGGCGGCGTCGCGGGTCGATCGAGCGAGTGCGTGCCGAGCGCCGAGAGAACGGCCCGTAGCTGGTGCCATCGCGCGGTCGGCAGATCCGCCCAGTCGACGAGACGATCGAGCTGTTCAGCGATGACCTCGGAGAGTCGGGGCGTCGTCGTGACGGAAGGTGTGGTGGTCATGGCAAGCGGCGCGGTGGCGAGCATGGCGTCTCTCGTCTTTCGAGTCGAAGCGATGGAAGAATGGAAGGAACGACGTCGGCGATCTCGATCGATCGCCGACGTCGGGCGCAATCAGGTCCGACGGATGATCGAGATACCGCCGTCGGCGCCACGCAGACCGTTGTTTCCGGTCGGGCCGTTGGAACCAGGGCTACCGTTGCCACCGCCCCGGGCACCGCCCGCGCCACCGGCGCCACCGATTCCGCCGTCGCCACCGAGACCACCCGGACCGCCTTCGGCCGAGGTGTTGATGTTGGCGAAGTCGAGAGTCTCGGCAATGATGGTGATGTTGCCGCCATCGCCGCCGTTGCCACCAGTACCGCCGGCACCACCGGTGGCTCCCGGACCGCCGTTACCACCGCGCCCATCCGGTTCGCAGTCCTGACCATCGCCGCCATCACCTCCAGCACCACCACGACCGCCGGCGCCTCCCGCGCCACCACGACCACCGGTGCCACCACGGGTGTCGACATCCACCCCGACGATGAAATCCGACACGCGGATCGTCACGTCGGTGCCGTTACGAGCATCACCGCCATGGGTACCTCGATTGCCATCGGTACCCCGGCCACCATTGGTGCCATTGCTGGCCGGATCGTCACCGTTCCACGCGCAGCGCGCGTCACGACCGTCGATTCCGGCCGAGCCCGTCTGTCCATCGATTCCATTCGCACCGTTGGCGCCGTCCGCGCCACGTCCAATCACATTAGGCATGTTCGAATCTCCTTGTTGCTAAGCGCTAAGGTGTTCAGCTCGCGTCGAACGAGCGACAGTGAATGGTCTTCGGGCCGTTGCAGTCGATCCGGCCCGTGCCGTGCACGCGGATGTCGCGGGCGTAGAAGGCATAGGTGGAAGGCGACAGCTGCAGACGGCCACCGTTGCTCACCGTCACGTCGTTGAAGATCGGCACGACCAGCCGGAGGTTCGACAGCTGTATGTAGCGATTGATCGCGGAGCGGAAGAACGCGACGCGGTTGCTACGCCCGAAGACGTACTGCCGCATCGCCGCGCGCACCAGGCCCGTGGCGCGCTGTCGCACCACCACATTGCTCGAGATCAGATCGTCGACCCGCACCATGTTGGCGGTCGGCGACAGCGACGTCAGACGCGACTCGTGATGCAGCGAACGAAGTCGCGATACATCGATGAGCTGACGGTCGGGAACACGGTTGAAGCTGATGTCGGGACGATCCTCCAACAGCTCGTCTTTCACACCGATCCACTCCACCACTTCATCGATGTTTTCGGGTTTCAGCTCGACGAGATATTTACGCGCAAAGTCCGACTCGGGGCTGAGCTCGATCGTCTTGCCTTCGGGCACCTCGAGGTTACCGACCTCGCGACCTTGCTCTTTGGCCCGCTCGATCAACTTTTCGCGGGTCTTTTCGAATTCCTGGATCACGTTTGACCTCCATTGAGTCACGACACCAGCCTCACACCGGACGTTCGGTGGATCACCGTGCCGTGCCTCCCTCTAAGGCAAGGTCAATGCCAGGTTCATGATGCGTGGCGAGAAAGCGGTAGAACGGCGCATAAATAACGCTGAAAGGGAGATCCACGCACAGAATACGAGGATATCCGACACCACCAGTCTCATGCACACATGCCAACATTTCTGGCACCACTGCCCGGGCTGTTGTCGGTTGATCCCGCGCGAGGTGATGCCAGCGACCCGTCAGATCTGACACCATCGAGACCGCGAAAGCCTTTGCACGGGCGATCCCGCCCACTTCTTGTCTGGAACTCACCCATGTTCGGCACCCGTATCGATCTATTCACCATCTTCGGCTTCACCATCCGGCTCGACACCAGCTGGTTTTTGCTCGCCTTCTTGATCGCCTGGTCGTTGGCGACCAACGTCTTTCCCACTCAGGTGGAAGGGCTCGACTCCCAGGTCTATTGGGTGATGGGTGTGGTGGGGGCGCTGGCGCTTTTCGCTTCGATCGTCGCCCACGAGCTCGGTCACGCGCTCGTGGCGCGTCGCTTCGGGCTTGAAATGAAAGGCATCACGCTCTTCATCTTCGGCGGCGTCGCCGAGATGAACGAGGAGCCACCGAGCGCCAAGGCGGAATTCTGGGTCGCCATCGCCGGACCGATCGTCAGCCTGGTCATCGGGCTCGGCAGCCTGGTGATCTACAGCCTCGGCACCAACCTCACGCTGTCGGCCGCCGGGCTCGCGGTGATCGGCTACAACGGTCTGGTCAATCTGGTTCTGGTGGGATTCAATCTGCTGCCCGCTTTCCCGCTCGACGGCGGCCGAGTCTTGCGCTCGATCCTCTGGAATACCTGGGGCAGTTTGCGCCGCGCCACCCGGGTGACCTCGTCGATCGGCTCGTTCTTCGGTCTCGGCTTCATCGTGCTCGGCGCTTTCACCCTCTTCCAGGGCAATTTCATCGGCGGCATGTGGTGGTTCTTGATCGGTCTCTTCCTCCGCAACGCGGCGCGAGGCTCCTACCAGCAGCTCCTTCTCCGGCGCACGCTCGAAGGCTCACCGGTCAGCCGCTTCATGAAAACCGACATCATCACCGTGCCCCGAGCGGTGAGCGTGCATACCCTGGTCGAGGACTACATCTACCGCCACCACCACAAGCTCTACCCGGTGATGGACGAAGACAGCCTGATCGGTTGTGTCACCACCCATGACGTCAAAGCCCTGCCACGCGACGAATGGCCACGTCAAAGCGTCGGCGCCATCACCCATCCCTGTGGGGTCGACAACACTATCGGCCCTGACGAAGACGCCATGGCGGCGCTCGCCCGCATGCAGCAAAACCAAGCCAGCCGGCTGATGGTGATCGACTCCGAGGGTCGTTTGATCGGCATCCTGACCCTCAAGGATCTACTCAACTTCTTCTCGGAGAAGATGGAGCTCGAGCCGGCCTAGCCCACACAGGCCTAGACGCCGATTCATCGCCATCCGTTAGACATGACGATGCGACGTTCGCTGCTCATCGGCTTGATCGTGCTTTTCTGGCTGACCATGGTTGGCTGGCTCGTGCTGCGTGAGAATCGCGGACCGCGACGCGCGGTCCCGGTGACGCAGGTCCCTTCCGAAATGTGGCTGGCGATCAGCGTCGAGGAGGGGCCTCGGATCGGCACCCTGCGGGTGGCGCAAGAGCCCGAAACCCGTGATGGCGAAGCGGGCGCGCGCCTGGAGCTCAAGACACGGCTGCGGCTGGAGATTCTCGACCAGCCCACCGATCTGGCGCTCGACGGCGAAGTGTGGCGTCGCGAAGACGGTGCCGCGGCGGTCTTCGACTTCACGGTCGCTTCGGGCGG
>JBCDBH010000242.1:0-9117 GCA_039184055.1 Acidobacteriota bacterium | reverse complement strand
CAATAGGCTCAGCAGCATGAGTACGAAAGGGGCAGACATTGTACATATTGCTTGGAACCGCCTTAGATTACTAGGCCACCTACATTTTATCATCCGCCGTTGGCTCCTATTTTTTCGTCTATTGCTCAAGCGCCTACACGGGGTTGGCGGTTCTACTGCTGCCTCAACCGGTTAACCGCTGTATCACCCTGCTACGATCACCACAGCCACTTTGTACCCCCATGCCGCAAGCAGCAACCCCACCCACAGAATGGAGCCCAACGAAAAACGTAAAATGGAAAGTAGAGATTCCAGGCAAGGGCTCTGGCTCACCTGTCATTTGGGAAGACAAAGTCTTCGTCACGGCCGAGGTCATACGGGCCTTGCGGAGTCAAGGGCCGAATTTGGCGTTTACGTCCCTCGAGGTGAATCCTGACTCCGTGGCGCCCGGTGGCGTGGTCCGTCTCACCGCGGTGGTGCGGAACCGTGGCTCGGTGGCGGCGCCCGCGTCGACCGTGTCGGTTCGTCGTGACGACGCCACGGGCACGGAAATGGCGACGGCGGCCCTGTCGTCGCTCGATCCAGGTATCGAGACCACGGTCGATATCGATGTCGATACCACGGGCCTGAGTGGCGCCGAGGTACTGCTCTTCGCCCGTCTCGACGATACTGACGCGGTTGCCGAAACCGATGAAGGCGACAATGTCGACTCGGTACGCGTGATCTTGCGTTCCGGTCCCGATCTGACGCTCTTCGCGAGCGACGTCTCGACCACACCCGCCGATCCTCGACCGGACGAGACGTTCGATTTCCGTTTCGAGATTCGCAACCTGGGCGAGACCGAGGTGGCGAGCTTCACCTACAAAGTCGAGCGGCTCGACGGCGGCGTGGTGGCCGAGCTGCTCGCCGATGCCAGCGGCGGTCCGATCGCCGCCGGTGGCGCCTTGCCACTCGTTTTGCCGCTCAGCTTCGCCGAGGGCGAGCACGAGATCCGGGTGACCCTCGACGAGGCCGATCTGATCGTCGAAGAGGTCGAGGACAACAACATCACCGAAGTCATGGTGGCGGTGGTCGACCCCGATCAGGCCGATCTCGCCATCAGCGAGACCGAGCTGATCCTGACGCCGGCGACCCCGCTTCCCGGCGACACGATCGACGTCCAGGTCACGGTGCGCAACCTCGGCAACCGTGATGCCACCGCGACCGTCGAGCTCGCGGCCCGTGACGCTGACGGCACGACGCCGCTCGCCACCTTCACGCCCACGCTCGCGGCCGGAGCCGTCGTGACGCTCGATGCCCTCGCCGTGACGCTGCCGACGACCAGCTTCGCGGTGGTGGCGGTGGCCGATCCCGAGCAGGCGGTGGTCGAGACCGATGAGAGCAACAACCGGGCCGAGGTGCGCTTCCGTGATCTGCCCGACGTGGCGATCGGTTTCGACAACCTCGAGGTGGTTCCCGTCGATCCGGCCGAGGGTGATGTGGTCAGCGTGACCATGACGGTGCGCAACGCGGGACGCATCGCCGCCAACAACGTGACCGTCGACCTGTACGCGGGTGATCCCGCGGGCGGTGGCGTCCTGGTCGGCGGTACGCAGATCACCGAGATCCCCGCGGCCGGCAACCGTCGCGTCGAGCAGACGTGGATCGCCACGGGTGGCGCCACGGTGCTCACCGCGGTGCTCGACGCCGGGAATACCCTCGACGAGCTCTCGGAGTCCAACAACGAAGCCGTGCGCGAGATCGCGGTGCCACGGAGCACCGGTCCGAATCTCGAGGTCGCGGTCACCGATCGCACCGGGCTGGCTTTCGACGCCGTGACCCAGCGCGTCACCGGCGCGGTGACGGTCACGATGAGCAACAGCGGCGATACCGACGTGCTCTCCGATGTCACCGTGCGTCTATTCGAGGATCGCAACGGTGATGGCAGGCGGAGTCCCGACGAGCCGGTGCTCGCCACCGGTACGGCCACCGCGCCGTTGGCGGTCGCGGCGAGCCAGCCCGTGGTGCTGGCGGTCGATGCCGGGCTGACGTTTTATCGCTCGCTCGTCTGGGCCGAGGTCGATCCCACCGACAGCGTCGCCGAACAGCGGGAAGACGACAATCGCGTCACCGTGTTCGTCGACGGCTGCGAGCTGGCCGCGCCGGCCAACCCCGGTGGGCCGATCGAGCCGATCGAGGAATGGTACGCATCCGGATACGAGGTGCAGTCGGCACCGATCGTGGCTCAGCTCTCGGACGACGACGGCAACGGCGTCATCGACAGTCGCGATACACCCGACGTGATCTTTCACAGCCGCGACAGTGAGGGTCGAGGCATCGTCGCGCTCTCGGGTCTCGATGGCACCGAGCTGTGGCGGTTCCGCTCGTCGCAGGCCAATCCGCTGGTGCGTCAGCTCGGTCAGGTGGCGACCGCCGATCTCGATGGCGACGGCATCACCGAAGTGATCGGCATGCAGCGCAACGGACGTTTGCTGGCGCTCGATCACAGCGGTGCGCTCGTGTGGGTGAGCGCGGCGATCGAAGGGCTCGGTGATCGCTCTCCGTCGTCGATCTCGATCGGTGATCTCGACGCCGACGGCGTTCCCGAAATCGCGGTGGGTCGTGCGGTGCTCTCGAATCAAGGCGCGCTGATCGCCGTCGGCACCGGCAATCGCGGTCAGAACCTCAACTACTACGGTCCCTTCGGCGTGCAAAGCGTTCCGGGCACCGGCATCTACGGTCATTCGGTGATCGCCGATGTCGATCTCGACGGTCGCAACGAGCTGGTAGCGGGAGACACGCTTTATCGACTCTCCGATCTCGGCGTGCTCGAAGTGGTGTGGAACAACACCGTGGCGAGCAACCTCATGCGCGATGGCTTCAACGCCGTCGGCCAGCTCGACGGTGATCCCGAAGCCGAGATCGTCTATGTGTCGTCGGGTCAGATCATGGTGCTCAACCACGACGGCTCGGTACGCGCCGGCCGCCGCGAGATGATCGGTTTCGCGCCGTTCACCATGCCGACCTTCTGGGGTAGCCCACCGACCATCGTCGATCTCGATGGCAACGGCAGCAACGAGATTCTCGCCGCGGGTGCCACCGAAGTGATCGCGTACAACTCGAATCTCAGCCAGCGCTGGCGTCGACCGAACGCGGTCGATGACTTCGGCAATATCCAGAGCCTCACCGCTTTCGATTTCGACGGCGATGGCGAGCGCGAGGTGCTCTATCTCGACGAGCGCAACCTGCGCATCCTCGACGGTGGCAACGGCAACGTCCGTCATCAGCGCGCCAATCGCTCGAAGACGGCTGTCGAATACCCCACGGTCGCCGATGTCGATGGCGATGGCCGCGCCGAAATCCTGCTGCCGTCGAACACCGGTTTCGACGGCAACGCCTCCACCTCGGGTCTCCACGTGTTGGGCCATCCGAGCTGGCAGGGCACGCGGCCGATCTGGAACCAGTACGCCTACCAGGCGAGCGACATCTTGCTCGACGGCACGGTTCCATCGCGGACGTCGGCGTGGCCGGCTGGCGACGGATTCCGCACCAACGTCGAAGCCCCCGTGCCGCCTCTGCGACGTGGCAATCTGACCATCGGCTTTCCCCGGGTCGGCGTGGCGACCGGCAACGGCGTGCCGGTGACCTTGCGGATCGGCAACGGCGGAATCGGCGTCTTGCCGGCCGGGATCGAGGTAGCCCTCTACGATGGCGATCCAGCCTCGGTGCCCGCGGTGGCCACCGTCACCACCTCTCGCGGATTGCGACCTGGCGGCTACGAAGACGTGGTGCTCACCTGGGTGGTGGCGGGGAGTGGCGGCGAGCTGGCGACCGCGGTGGTCGACCCGAGCGCACTGATCGACGAATGCGACGAGGCCGACAATCGACTCGACTTCACCGTCGATCAGACGTTGCTGCCCGATCTCGTGGTCGCGGCCGGTGGTGTCGTGGTGACGGCGCCGAGCGCGCCGATCCACGCCGGCCAGCCGATCACGCTCGAGGTGACGGTGGAAAACGTCGGTTCCGCGACTGCACCGGCCAGCTCGGTACGGCTCTATGACGGCGCGCCGGGCGCGGGCGCGGTGATCGGCGATACGGCACTGCCCGAGCTGGCGCCGGGTGCGTCGACCACCGTCGAGCTGACCTGGGATTCGTTGGGCGCGACCGGACTCCATCTTCTCCACGTCGAGATCGATCCTGACGACACGCTGGTCGAGCTCGACGAGGCCAACAACGGCGGCCTGGTGAGCGTCGATCTGGTGACCCCGACGTCGCCCGATCTCACCATCACCGACTTCACGATCAGCCCCTCGACGGTCACCGCGGGCTCGGCGGTCTTGCTCCGTGCCGAGGTGCTCAATCGTGGCGCGACGCTCGGTGGCGGCTTCGCCGTGGCGTTCCGGGTCAACGGTGCCGAGGCGACGCGCGTTTCGACACCGGCGAGCTTGGCGAACGCCGAAACGACGACGCTCGAGACCTTCCTGCCCACCGGTGCGCTCGGTGGCACCCTGCCCATCGAAGCTCGGGTCGATCCAGACGATGTGATCTCTGAAATCGACGAGACCAACAATCGTGCCGACGGCACGCTGATCGTCGAAGGCTCGTCTCTGGCGGTGCAGGTGACCAGCGCCGCGACCGGCTATGGCCCGGGTGAAGACGTCGACATCACCCTGACCATCACCAACAACGGCACGACGTCGCTCGACGAAACGCTCGATCTGCGGGTCACCGATGCAGGTGGCGCGCTGGTCGCGACGCTTGCCGACGCCGAGCTGGTGACCCTGGCGACGGGGAGCAACGTTTCCACCTACACCTGGAACACCGGCACCTCGCTCGCCGGCACCTACGCCGTCACCGCGACGGTCGCCGGTTTGAGCAGCAGTGTCCTGGTGAGCGTCGGTGGCGACGTCGCCGCGCAGGCGCGTATTTTTTCCGACCGTGACGTCTACACCTCCTTGCAACAGGTGGTGATTACCGGTGCGGTGAGCAATGTCGGCATCAACCAGGTGCTCGAGAACCTGAGCGCCACCACCACGGTGCGCGCGCCCGACAACACGGCGGTCTTCACCGACGTCACGACCGTCACCCAGCTGGTGCCGGGAGCGGTGCGTCCCGTGGCGAGCGTCTGGGAGATCGCCGGCGCGGCGCCCGGGACCTACACGCTCACCCTCGAGCTGCGTGATCCCACCGATCTCTTGATCGCCTATGCCTCGACCGCGATCGTCGTCGAGGACAGCGCGTCGACCGGCGCCGGTCTGCGTGGTGAGCTGGTGGTGACACCCGACACCGTCGGCACGGGTGCGCCGTTCTTCGCCGGCTATACGGTGACCAACAACGGCAACGCCGCGATTCCCGATCTGGTGCTCGCCTTGCGTCTGGTTCGACTGCGCGATGGCGAGATCCCGACCACGCTCGAGCGCGACGCGCCGATCGCCCAGAGTGAAACCCTCGACGGAACCTTCGGGGTGCCGACGCTGGGCCTGAGCGAAGACGTCTACCTCGCCACCCTGGTGGCCGAGCTACCGCTGCGTTCGGTGCGTCTCGACAGCCGTCGCGTCACGCTGGTGCGAGGTGTGTCGGTGGGTGATCTCGAGGTTCTCGAAGGGGATAGCGGCAGTCAGCAGGCCGCGGTACCGATCACGCTGTCGTCGCCCGCCACCACGGCGATCGACGTCACCTGGAGCACCGCCGACGGCACGGCGACCGCCGGGGTCGATTACCAGGCCGCCGGTGGCACGATCACCTTCCAGCCCGGCGAAGTCACCCTGCCGGCGCAGGTGACGATCCTCGGTGACGTCGATCCGGAACCCTCGGAGACGTTCTTGGTGTCGATCACCGCTGCGATCGGCGCCGAGCTCGGCGATGCCCAGGCGGTCGTCACCTTGATCGACGAAGAAGGTTGCTCGGGTCCCAATTTGCTCGTCAACGCGGGTGCCGAAGCCGACGTCGACGGTTGGACCGGCTCGGACAACGGCTGGCAGCCACGGTTCGCCGATCCGGTGCCGATCCTCGGTGGCGCCTATTTCTCCTATCGCGGCGCCGCCGCCAGCGCGACGCTGAGTCAGGACGTCGATCTGAGCGCCTACGCTAGCCAGATCGACGGCGGCGCCCAGGAGTTCGCTTTCGAAGGCTTCCTGCGTTCGGCTGGAGCCGACCCCGACGGCATCGCGGTCACGGTGCAGTATCTCGACGCCGCGGACGTCGAGCTCGATCGCTTCACGTCGGCGCAAATCAGCGATGCGCTCGCCTGGCAGGCGGTGCGGGACGCGCGGGTGGTGCCGATCGGTACCCGTGGCGCGCGCGTCACCATCGAAGCGACTCGTCTCGGTGTCGACGACGTCCAGGCGTACGCCGATGCTCTCGTGCTGCGCTCGTTGGGCGTGCCGGTGGCGACGGTCGGGACGCTCGATTTCCTCGAGGGCAACACCGGCACCACCCAGGTGACGATTCCGGTCGTCCTGTCGTGCCCGGCGGCGGTCGTCACCTCGATCACCGCCGTCACCGAGTCGGTGACCAGCGGCGCGGCGGCCAGCGCGGGCGTCGACTACACCAGCGCCAGCGCCACGCTCGACTATCCGGTGGGCGTCTCGAGTGCCGATTTCGTCGTCGATCTGCTCGGTGACGAGCTCGACGAGCTCGACGAGCGCTTCGCCATCGCGCTCGCCACCAGCTCGTCGGTGGTCTTGCTCGACCCGCGTCCCGAGGTCACCATCCTCGACGACGACGGCCCGGTCGTGCTCAGCGTGCTCGGTATCGACGCCGCCGAAGCCACCGGTGAGGCAGTGCTCGACCTAGCGCTCTCGGAGCCCAGCGGTCGCGACGTGCGATTCACGGTTGCCTCGAGTGATCAGACGGCACTTGCCGGTAGCGACTACCAGACGCTCGTCGAGACCGTCACCCTCGCGCCGGGCGAGACGTCGGCGACCGTCACCATCCCGGTGACCGACGACCCGATCGACGAAGGTGACGAAACGTTCTTGGTGACCTTCTCGGCACCGGTCAACGTCATCTTCGCCGTGCCCACCGTCACGGTGACCGTGGCCGACGACGATCGTCCCTCGGTGAGCGTGCTCGACCCGGTCCGGGTCACCGAAGGCGATTCCGGCACCACGCCGATGCTCTTCGACATCGTGTTGTCGAATGTCAGCACGCGCGAGATCCGCGTGCCGTACGCCACCACTACGTTCGGCACCGCCACGGCCGGTGAGGATTTCACCGCGGTGAGCGGCGAGGCCGTCTTCGCGCCGGGCACGACGAGCCTGACGGTGTCGGTGGACGTGATCGCCGACCTGGTGAAAGAGACCGAAGAGACGATCGTTCTGGCGCTCGAGACGCCGACCGTCGGCACGCTCGCCGATCCCGAGGCCGTGGGCGCGATTTTCGACGACGACGGCATCCTGATCAGCGTCGCCGATGCTCTGGTCACCGAACCGGTGAGTGGCGCCACCGACGTCACCATCGACGTCACGTTGTCGAAGTCGCCGCAAACCGCGGTGAGCGTCGACTACGTGGTCGAATCGTCGACCGCCACCGAAGGGCTCGATTTCACCGCCACCAGCGGCACGCTCGATTTCGCCATCGGGGTCACCAGCCAGTCGTTTACCGTTCCCGTGCTCGCCGATCTGGTCGACGAGCCACTCGAAGACGCGCGTATCGTGCTGTCGAATCCAGTCGAATCGGTGATTCTCGACGGCGAGGCCGAGCTGCGGATCCGCGACGCCGACACTTGGCACCTCAACAATCAGGCGACCATCGAGCAACAGCTCGGTTGTGTGCAGCTGACCCCGGCGACCAACAATCGCCGTGGCTCGGCGTGGCGCACCCGCAAGATCGATCTCACCGAGAATTTCGATCGCACCTTCCGCACGTCGTTTTCGAACGGGGTGAAGAACAGCGGCGCCGACGGCATGGTCTTCGTCTTCCACGACGCCGGTGAGACCGCCTTGGGTGGCGGCGGTACCGGGATCGGCTACAGCGGTCTCTCGCCCTCTCTCGGTGTCGAGATCGATACGCATCGCAACGGCACCAGCTACGACACCACGACGTCCGATCACATCGCGATCAATCTCAACGGTGTCCACACCGCGCCTCAGCTTCCGCCGGTCACGGCGATTCCGGCCGAAGGGGTCGAGACCAATGTCGAAGACGGGCAAGAGCACGATCTGCGGATCGTCTGGAACGCCGAGATCGATCGTCTCGAAGTGCTCTTCGATGGTGTCCACCGAGTGCTCTACGACAAGGACTTGATCGACGAGGTCTTCAGCGGTACCCAAGACGTCTTCTGGGGTTTCACCAGCGGCACGGGCTTGCTCAACAACCGGCACTATTTCTGCGCGACGGATCTCTGTTTCGAGGGCAACCGGCCGCTGATCTCGGTGGGCAACGGTTTCGTCACCGAAGGCGATGCCGGTAGCGTCGTCATGTCGGTCCCGGTCACTCTTTCCTGTCCGAGCACCGAGACGATCACCGCCAACTTCGCCACCCGTGACGACTCCGCGTTCGCCGGTTTCGACTACCAGGCCGCCACCGGCAGCTTGACGTTCGCCCCGGGTGAAACCTCCAAGTGGATCCACGTCACGGTCTTCGGTGACACCGTCAATGAAGGCGACGAAACTTTCCATGTCGAGCTCGCCGACATCGTGGGCGCCGATCTTCGCTACCAGGGCGTCGGCACCATCACCAGTGACGACTCGGCGTGGTTTCTGAACGGCAACGCCCGTGAAGACGAGGTCGCGCCGGGGTGTCTCACCATCACCCGCAGGCAGCCACAGGTGCGTGGCTCGGTATGGCGGACCGACAGGATCGACCTCGCCGAGCATTTCGATCGTACGTTCGATGTCTACCTCGGTCCCGAGAATCTCCACAACGACGGCATCGTCTTCGCGCTCCAGGACCAGGGCAGCGGGGCCTTGGGGAGCAGTGGCTCGTCGCTCGGCTACGGTGGCATCAGCCCGTCGGTCGGCATCGAGATCGACACCTCGTTCAACAACAACGGCGTCGACATTTCGGCCGACCACATGACGGTCTTGGTCAACGGTAATCTCAGCAGCCCCAAGGTTCCCGTGGTGACGGCGGCCGCCGATGGCGCGAACATCGAAGACGACCAGCGGCACAAGCTGCGTGTCGTCTGGAATGCCGACACCAAGGCGCTCGAAGGCT
>JBCDBH010000241.1:0-9121 GCA_039184055.1 Acidobacteriota bacterium | reverse complement strand
CCGAGCGCCCAGGATCGGTTGATCGACCGATATGAAATGAATACGTGGTACTTGTCGCCGGCGGCGAGTGGGCGGGGAAGCGGAGCGAATCGAAGCCAGGCCGATTGCATGAGATTCTCCTTCGTAAGATCGTGGGTCGAGCGTATCAAGACGCGAGCCCGACCTCGGCTGGTATCTTCGCCACGTGCTGCTCCGGTACTCGATTCTCGCGTTTGCTTTTCTGATCGTGGCGTGCGTCCCACCCGACGAGATCCCGTCGATTCTCGTGCGAGACACCGTGATCGATCTGCTCGCCGAGACGACGAGCGACGACCCGAAACGACCGAAGTTTCGGGCCGCTGAGCTCCACATGAACACCGACGTACCCGAGAACGCTATAGCCGTGCTCCAAGGACGAGCCTGGCGTCGTCACGACACCGGCGAGCCTTCGGCCCCGGTGCGTTTCCAGCTCATGGTCGACCATGAGCTCGTCGTCGACGAAGCGGTAGTGGTTGCAGGACGCGGACAGCGTTTCCTGGTCGAAGCCAACGTGCCGGCGACGACACGAGACGTACCGGTCGAGCTGAGAATCGTCCGTCCCACGGATGAGGACGTGGTGGGTGAGTGGCAACGTGTCACCCTGGAGCAAGAACGCTCCCGCTCTCGACTCACCACCGGACAAGGCCGCAACCTGCTGATCATCGTCGCCGACACCTGGCGCGCCGACCACACGAGCCTCCACGGTTACGAGCGCGCGACCACACCCTACCTCGACCGCTTCGCAAGTCAGGCCTTGGTCTTCGATCGAGCTTTCAGCACCTCGCCGTGGACCCTTCCGTCCACCGCCTCGTTGCTCACCGGTCTCTATCCGAACGAGCATGGCTTGATCCGCGCCGAACCGCTTCCCCACGACCTCGACACGTTGGCGGAGGGTTTGGCGGGTGAGGGCATCAGCACCTTCGCGATTTCCGCCAATCCCCTGGTGAGCCCGGACCGTGGGCTCGCTCAAGGTTTCGAGCACTTCGACTACCTACCCGAATCCAAGGCGAACGCGATCACCGACCGCGCTCTCGAACGCCTCGACGAGCATCGTCCGTATCGCTTTTTCGGTTATCTCCACTATCTCGACCCGCACGGCCCGTACAACGCCCCGGAGCCCTATCGCCACCGTTTCACCGATCCCGCCTACCAGGGACGCTTCCGAGACCCACAGGCGTTACGCCCGATCAGCTTTGCACGTGCGCCAGACTTCCCGGTCGACGACGACGATGTCCATCATCTACGAGCCGCCTACGACGGCGAGATCCTCTTTTGGGATCACGAATTCCAGCGTCTGGTGGACGGTCTCCGCGCACGTCATCTGCTCGACGACACGGTCATCATCATCACCAGCGATCACGGTGAGGAATTCGCCGAGCACGGGCTGTTCAAACACGGGCACCATCTCTACGACGAATCGGTCCACGTACCGCTGCTGATCCACGCACCAGGCCGAGTCGACCCGGGGCGGGTCGCCCATCAAGTCGAGAATCGCCGTGTCTTTCACGCCGCGCATCAGTTGATGGGTACCGGGCTCTCACCTCCCGCACCCGACGATCTCTTGCTCACCGAGCAGCCGTTTCCCGTGCTCCTTCATACCGACAATCAGCCGGGTTTGGGTGAGGATCGCGTGCCGGAGGTGGCGGCGATCCGTGACTCGACCCACAAGCTCATCTGGTGGCTCGACACCGAGCGGATCGAGCTCTACGACCTCGCCACGGATCCTGGCGAGACCCAGAACGTGATCGACGACGAGGCACACATCGCTTCGGCCTATCGCCTCGCCATCGAGACCTGGCTGCGGGACGACGAAAGAGGTCCCGAAACCGAAACGCCGCTCGACGATGAGCTCGTCGAGCGGCTACGGGCCTTGGGCTACATCCAGTAGCCCGCATGTCTCACCAGCCCGCTACGACGTTTGGTGAGACATGCGGTCTCTAGTCGCTACGCGCCGCGCCCGTGTAGTCCATCAGCTGATCACGCAGACTCGAGTTGGTGCTCATGATGTTGTTGACCACCACCGCGAGCCCACCGCTGATCGAATAGACCTCGGCATTGCGAGCCGATGGCGGGATGATGCTCGACGGGCTGTCATTGCCCTGGAGAGTCCAGCTACCGTAGCCGGTCACCGCTGTCGAGCGCGTGGCGATCAGATTGCCTCCATGGCCGTAGAACCTCACCGTGACGGTGGCGTTGTTCGGCTTGGTGTTGAAGATCTGAATGCCCTTGAAGCGTCCCGAGCCCTCCTCGAGAAAGGGAATGTGGATGGTCTTCGAAGGATGAACCTCGGCGGGAAACGCCGACGAGTTCTGATTGGGTGCGATCTGGCTGATCTGCGCATGGAGCCGATCGGCACCGCTCATCCCTTTGCCGATCCCGGCGAGCACCGTGGCACAGGGGCTCGAGCTCGACGCCGGCGTCGGGCCGATACCCGGCCACGGCGAATAGGGCGGATCGACGTCGCAGAGCAGGCCATCGTCTTCCCGGTAGCTCACCGACAGATACCCGTCGCGCTGGAGCTCATCGGCGGCGATGCCACCGATGATGCCGTAGTTGTCGTGGTGGATCAGCGGCATGTAGAGACGATCCGACACCGGCCACGAGACGGCGGTGGCTGCCATCGATACGCGGTGGCTGCCTTCGCGATCTTCCTGCAGGCTCATCACCGCGATCGGCGCCGGCACCGACGGGCTGTTCTTGTAGAACGACTCGAGCTCGAGCGTACCGACCCAGCCGTTCGACAAACAGGTGGCGTAGTAGGTGTTGATCTCCTTGGTCTGACCCGGGGCGAGATCGATCGCCGCGACCTGACAGCCGTTGCTGTAGGTCGGCTCGACCCGCACCGTGCCATGGCTCGCCGGGTTGTGCATGAAGATCCGGTTGTAGAAACCGTAGTTGTCGTAGTGCACCAGCGGCACCCGCTGCAACGCCCGGGGTCGATCGATGCCTTCCCACGACGCGTAGGCATAGCTGCCACTCGAATTCTTGCGTTCGAGACGCGCCACCACGGCGAGATCGTCACCGTGATCCGCGGTCACCACCGCCGTTTTGATGGTGATCGTCCCGGAGAGTGAGACGCGACACGAGCCATTGTTGGTCAGATTGCAGGTCTGATCCGCCGAGCTGCCGTTGTTACGGTTCACATCGACGTGAACCGAGTTACTGCCGCTCCGCAGGTTGCGAATGTACAGATTGGTGTCCCAAGTCGAGCTGTTGAGAATCCCTGGTACATAGTGCTTGTCCCAGCGCACCTCTTCACCCAGGAAGAGGTCCGCGCCCCACGAGCCCTTGACGAAGACGCTCATATAGCCTTCGCGCATCTCGTCACCGTAGGGATAACGCACCTTGTACCACCAGTCTTGCGGATCTGAGCTGTCGCGGGTGATGCCATCGGCGATCACCGGACCCGCCGGCATGGTGTGGAGAAGCGCCGCGCCCACGTGCGGCGCCGAACGGACATTGCGTGCCGCCCGCAGCATCACCGTGCGCGGGAAGGCAGCCGCCTCTTCGAAGTGATAGGCCACCGGATCGAGCCAGCCCTGTTGCCAGGGCTCCAGGTTGACCGAGCCGTACCCGGGCCCCCACCAAGTGTTGTTGATCGGATCGAGAAGAAAATCACGCACCTCGTAGTGGAGATGCGTATTGGCACCCTGGTTGTAGATCGTGCCGATCATCGTGCCCCGATGGACCGTGTCGCCCACCAGCACCAGCGGCGTATTCAGGTGCCCATATTGTGTGGTGTACGCATGGCCGTTCGCGTCCTGATGCTCGATCACCACCACGTGACCGGGGGTATAACAACAGGTGCTGGCACGCACGATGCCATCCGCCACCGCGTACACCGGCCGATTGGCGGTCGCGGCACCGTTGCTGCCACCGGTGGTCGATAGATACTGCAGATCGATACCCGCGTGGGGCCGATTGCCGAACCACTTCGGACCCCCCCGATTGGCGTAGTTCTGCTGCACCGTGGTGCGATAGCCGGGCACCACCTCACCCTCGTAGATATCTCCGATCGGCCAATCGATCGACTGTGCGGAGATCCCGCTACTCAGGGTCAAACCGAGCGCTACGCATAGCGCCCATCCAAGACGAATCAGTCGTCGGCTCAACATGTTCTATCTCCTTTCGGACAACGTTTCGAGGCCGACGCGATTTCTCGCTTGTGGGGTGACACGACAAGTCCGCGTCGGCAACCTTTACGCGTACGAGAGGAGACAAAGCGATCAAATGCGCCGCGTGAATCGGGCGACGGTCAGGAACGAGAGGAGATCAGGCGAGTGTTTGTGCGGGTGTCTCGACGGGAAAGAAAGGTAAGAGGGGCGCGCCACGACGCGCCCCACGGCGAATCGGCTCAGCTGCAGCCCAGATCGCAATTGTCGTTCGACACGCCGTTGCCGTTCGTATCGGTGTACTGGTAGTTGTTGCCACCCGGGCCACCACCGACGGCGCACGCGAAGGCCTCGACACCATCGCTGGTGAACGCCGACGCCGACTGGAGCTCACCCGACGGCGACACCAGGGCGCTCAGCGACATGTCGGGGGTCGAATTCGGATATTTGGGATCGCCACCGTCGATGCTGTAGCTGATCAACTGGGCGCTGTCACCGGTGCCTTCGTAGACGACAGTCGCGGACGTGTTGGCGGGCGTGTAGGTAAAGGTGCAGGTCGTGCTCATGGTTCTTCCCTTCGTTACGTGTTGCCACGAACCGTTTTGGCTGCCTCGGTCGTGGCTCGTTGTCGTTGGAAGAACCCTACCGACGACCCCTCCGCATGCCCTTGTCCCCAGGTCGCGTCCGCTTGTCTCCAGGTCGCGAGCTCAGGTCGCGAGCCACGCGCACCGAGGCTACTCCGCCGCCGTGGCGCCACCTTTGGGCTCGCGACGCGCCCCGGTCTGACCCAGGTTTTCGCGTCGTAGCGAGACCAAGGCACCGATGAACCCGGCCAACCCACCGAGGGCGACCAGGGCCAAGGCTTCGACAGGGCCGAGAAAGCTCTCGGCGAGCACGGAAGGAATGAGCTCGTCGCCGTAGCGTCGTTGGACGACGGTATGACCGACGGCGAGAGCGAGGAGAGCGCTGAGCCCACCGAGCAGGCCTTGAAAAAGGCCCTCGGCCCAGAACGGCCCGCGAATGAAGAATTCGGTGGCGCCGACCAGCCGCATGACGGCGATTTCGTCGCGGTAGAGATAGGCGGTGAGACGGATGACGCTGGCGATGGTGAAGATCGCGGTGAGCAAGAGGATGGCGCCGACGATGAGGCCGAGCCCACGCAGAACGAGAATCACCGTCTGCAGCCGCGCCAGCCAATCGCGATCGTCGTCGACCATGACGACCGCCGGATCCTCACGCAAAGTGTCGGCCCAAGCGTCGATACCTTCGGCTTGCCAATCGATGTCGATCTCGAGCGATGCGGGAAGAGGCTCGTCACCCCAACCTTCGAGCAGGCCAGCCATGCTCGGAAAGCTGGTCGCGAAGCGCTGCTGCGCGGTCTCGCTATCGACGAGCTCGACGGCGCGTACGAAGCCGGCTTCGGCGGCCCGGCCGGAGATCGTTTTTTGGGTGACCTCGTCGGTGCCTTCGGCGAAGTAGACGACGATCTTGCTTTCGCCACGCCACTCTCGGACCACTTCGCTGAGGTTGCCGCTGATCAACACGAACGCGCCAGCGAGAAAGAGACTGGTGGCGATGGTGGCCACGGCGAGCAGGCTGACTTTCCAGCTGCGCACCATGTTGACCAGCGCCTCCTTGGCGAAATAGCGCAACGCCTGGAGAAAGGTCACGCCTCGTCCTCCTCGGCCGCTTCTTCGGCGGGTGGCGGCTCCGTCTCCACCTCCGGGTCCGTCTCGTCTTCGATCGCCGGCTCGGACGGCGTGGCATCATCGACCGTCGCCCCGAGATCCCAGGTCCCGTCGACAAAGCGATCACCCACCAGCCTCCCCTGATCGAGCGTGAGCACACGTTGCCCGACCCGCTCGATCAGGCCCCGGTCATGGGTGGCGAGAATGATCGTGGTGCCTTCGCGGTGAATGTCGAGAAGGAGACGCAGGATCTCTTCCGAGAGACCCGGATCGAGATTTCCCGTCGGCTCATCGGCGAGCAAAATGTCGGGACGGTTGATCAAAGCTCGGGCGATGGCGACCCGCTGTTGCTCGCCACCGGAGAGCTGACTCGGAAAGGCGTTCATCCGATGCGCCAACCCGACGTGACGGAGCGTTTCGTAGGCCGTTTCCTTTTGTGTCTTGGCATCGACGCCGAGAATCCGCAGGAGATAGGTGACGTTCTCGAACACCGTCTTGCGAGGAATCAACCGGAAATCCTGAAAGATGACCCCGATGGTGCGTCGTAGGTAGGGAATCTTCGAAGGGGGCAACGAAGAGACGTTGCGTCCGTTGACCAAGATCTGGCCTTCGGTGGGCAGTTGCTCGCGGTAGATCAGCTCGAGAAAAGTGGTCTTCCCGGCGCCGCTCGGTCCGGTGAGAAAGCACAGCTGACCGGTCTCGATCTCGAGATCGACATCGAGCAGACCGATCTGACCGCCAGGATAGCGTTTGGTGACGCCGTAGAGCTCGATCACGAAAGCACCGGATTCTCGAAACGATCGCGGAGCAGCCGTTGCACCGCCTGGGGATCCGCTCGACCCGACGAGCGTTTCATCACCTCGCCGACAAAAAAGCCGAGCAGCTGCGTCTTCCCTCGCCGATACGCGTCGGCGAGCTCGGAGTTCTCTTCGAGCGCGGTTTCGATCCAACCGAGCAGGGCGGTCTCGTCGTTCTCCTGCACCACACCGAGTCGTTGCGCGAGCTCGACGGGATCGGTATCTGGTTCGTCCCACAGCGCTTCGAGCACCGTCTTGGCGGCGCTCGACGACAGGGTTCCCGTATCCACCAGCGCGACGATCCGCGCCACCGTCGACGCCGCCGGCACACCGTCGAGTCGATCGACCGCGTTGCCCAGATCACCGACACCCCGCTCGTCGAGCTGACGACGCCAGGTATTGAGCAGCAGGTTGACGACCCCTTGTGGATTCTCCGGATAGGTCGCCACCGCGTGCTCGGCATAGCTCGCGAGAGCCGGAGTCTCGGCGAGCAGCCGAGCCTCGTCCGCGGTCACACCGAGCGTCTCGGCCACCCGGGCCCGCCGATCCCACGGCAGCTCTGGAAAATCCGAGTACGACTCGTCGAGCAACGCGGCGTCGAGCATCAGCGGTGGCAAATCAGGCTCGGGGAAGTAGCGGTAATCGGCGGCGTCTTCCTTGCCACGCATGACATATGTGCGACCGTGCTCGTCGTAGCCACGTGTCTCGGTATCCACCTCGGCCCCGGCTTCGCGCACCGAAATCTGACGCTCGATCTCATGCTCGAGCGCACGGGCGACGAAGCGAAAGGAATTGAGATTCTTCACCTCCACCCGTGCGCCGAGCGGCTCACCGGGTCGACGCACCGAAACGTTGGCATCGCAACGCATCCCACCCTCATCGAGATTGGCGTCACTCACCCCGAGCTCACGCACCACCTGTTGCAGCGAACGCAACGCATCCTGAGCTTCATCCGGAGCCTCGAGCACTGGCTCGGTGACGAGCTCGACCAAAGGCACGCCGGCGCGATTGAAATCCACCAAGATCTCATCACCCGACTCGACCGACTTTCCCGCGTCTTCCTCGAGATGAAGCCGTCTCAATACCACCGCGCCGGCCCGTTTGATGAACGGTAAGCGTCCACCGCGCGCGAGCGGCTCCTCGTCTTGGGTGATCTGGTAGCCCTTGGGAAGGTCGGGGTAGAAATAGCTCTTACGCGCGAACACCGAGCGGGGCGCAAGCTGAGCGTCGAGCGCCCGCGCCAGACGAAGCGCGAGCTCCACCGCGCGTCGATTCGGCATCGGCAACGTGCCCGGATAACCGAGGCAGATAGGACATACCAGCGAATTCGGCGCCGCGCCGTAGCGATTCTCACAGCGACAGAACATCTTGGTACGCGTCGCCAGCCTGATGTGGACTTCGAGACCGATCACGGCTTGCCAGGGTGGCGACATGCGCGAAGTCTAACCCGGTCGACCACCCTTCGAGCCGGCCAGTCCCATACTTCTCACCAGGCTACAATCCACTTCATGAGCATCGATTGGTCATGGACCGACCGCTTTGAAGACGTCCACGTCGCCTTTGTCGGCAAGAACGCCCACGCCGGTCGATTCGACACCGTCCCCGCCATCCTCGAACCGCTTTTGCCGGCCGGCACGACCCCAGCATGGCTCAAACAAGAACACGGCCGAGACGTGGTCGTGGCGACCCGTGGTGGTCACATCGGCAGCGGCGACGCCGTGCTCTCGGAGCTTGCCACCATCGCCCCGGTGGTCCGCACCGCCGACTGTGTTCCCGTGCTCCTCACCGGCCAAACACGTGACGGCCACCGAGGCATCGCCGCCGTACACGCCGGCTGGCGCGGTGTCGTCGCCCGCGTCGTCGAGGCCGCCGTCGAACGCTTCACCGCCATCGACCAGGTCTGGGTCGGGCCGTCCATCTCCGGCGACGTCTACGAAGTCAGCCACGAAGTCGCCGAGCAAGTCGTCGCGGCAAGTGATGAAAAGGTACTCCATCCCGGCCGAGGCGACCGCCCCCACGTCGACCTCGTCGACGCCACCCACGTCCAGCTCCAAGCGCTCGGGATCGAACGCATCACCTTCCTGCCGTTCTGTACCCACCAGGATGAAGACAAGCTCTACAGCTACCGTCGTGACGGCAAAGGCTGCGGTCACAACGTGGCGGTGATCTGGCGCTCAGGGAACTGAGGGCGGCTGGACTACAGGCTCAGGTTGCTCCGTCTGAACCCTCGTGGCTCCCGATGCGAGGCGCGTAGCTGGCCGCACGCCGCCGAGACGTCGTCGCCACGACGTCGACGCACCGTGGCGGTCATGCCCCGCTTTTCGAGCAATTTGCGAAAGGCGTCGATCCGATTGTTCGACGGCGGCTGGATGTCGCCGAGGACAGGATCGGGGTTCAATGGGATGAGGTTGATTTTGGCCGGTAGGTTGCGCAGCAAACGGGCGAGGGCGTTGGCTTCGCGGTCGCTGTCGTTGAGGTCGCGGATGAGGATGTATTCGAAGGTGAT
>JBCDBH010000240.1:0-9155 GCA_039184055.1 Acidobacteriota bacterium | reverse complement strand
GGTGCTCCTGATAGGTTTTCGATCCGCAGCGCCAACCACTGCCCTGTCTCGACCGTGACGTGCTCCTCCCCCGCCTCGTGTCGCGTCACGCCCACGGGTTGCTCGGGATCGAAATCTGGCGCGAGCAGATGAAAACCTGCACGCACGAGATGCCCGAGGTCGAGATTACGCCCACCCGGTGACCGAAGACGTCCGAGATTGCGATACCGCGCCAGGTGGTCGAGGCAGGTCTGTATATCGGCGGCGCGATCGAGTGATCGAGTCGCTTTCTCCTCATGGATCAGCGTCTCGCCTTCCAAGACAGCGAACGAACCGTTGTCACGCAGCTCGACCCGCCACTCGGCCCGGTCGGGATCCGTAAGATGGACAAATGGGCTTTGTGTTTGTTCAACTGCCGAGACCAGGGCCCGCTCTGTTTCGATCGCCACCGATACTCTCCGAGCCAGGCTCACGGGGTCGGCTCGATCACCGCTCGTCAAGGCAGAGATGGTCGTTTGCGCCTCTTTGATCGGCCTGAGCTCGGAGCTCACCGAATACAGCACCGTCAGCTCGAGATCGACAAACTCGTCGGCCCGCGTTCGAGCGCGGACTCTCTGTCCTTCCTCGAGACCGTGTGCCTGCCCACCGTCGATCCAAACGCTACCGTTCTCGACTTTCAACACAGTGAAGAAACGAGGTACTTCGGCACGACCTTCACCATGCTGGAAAAGAGGCGAGTCGCGCACGCCGGTCAAGACTGGATGTTGCAGTGAGCTTCGGGCTCCGATCTGGACTCGCGCATGCTCGTACAGAGCCCGGTCGGTGGCGGCGGGCTCGCGCTCGAGTCCATCGAGCAGCCAATACGTAAGCTGGCCATGAACGCATTCACCGAACAGTGTTTCACGAGCCGTCTCATGACTTCGAGCCGCCGCAAACGCAGTCAATTCACTTGTCTCCAGCCAATCGAGATAACCGGACAAGTCGCGAAATCGTCGCTCGGGTCGCGGGGCGTCTTCGTGGGCGTTCCAGTGACGTAGGAGAACGTCGAGCGGTTCGATCGTCTGGAGATCGTGACCTCGCTCGATGGGATCGGGAAGTCGCCCCAAGCCTCGTATCCGTCGTCGCGATCTCGTTTGGCGATGCACCAGGCCACCGGAAAAACAACAGTCGAGCACGAGAACCACACGCCGTCCGGAAGCGCTCAGCTGGCGTAGACGGTAGGCCAGCTCGAAATCGCGTAGATAGCGTCCCTGATCGTGATCGTACGGCACGAGACATTCGTCGAAACCAGTCTTGCGTCGGTGAACCACTGAGGGCAGACGAGCGCCATGACCGGCGAAATGAATCAGCACAGGGCGGTCCGGTGGCAGCGCGATCATGCTTTGTATCGCGTCGTCGATCCGCCTCATGGTCGGGAGCTGGTCGCTCGATTCCCACGTGCCTCCCTTACCATCGGCGGTGGCGGTGAGGCGATGGATCTCCACGGGTCGAGGCAGACGACGAAGATAGTCGTACATCGCCACGACATCGTTGATCGGTCCTTCGAGACTCTGATCACGCGGCCCCCGACCCTGATCGACCGGTGGATAGGCGGAGATCCCGATCAGCAGCGCGTGAAGGGTAGGCGACATGGCCTCATGATGTCGGGCGGCTCGATGTGACGAAAAGCTTAGGCCAGCGTTTGACGCTCGTCTTCAACTCCGAACGCAGCCGCGAGCACACCCTGATCCTGCAAGGAGGCTGGTTGTCCTCGGATCAGAGCTCCGTTGTCGATCACCCACAGCCGATCGGCATAGCGAAGCGCTAGATCGAGATCGTGAATCGCCAGAATCACCGTTCGCCCCGTTTCGTCGTGGGCGAGATCGGCGAGCAATCGCATGATCTCGCGTCGGCCGGGTAGATCGAGAAACGCGGTCGGTTCATCGAGAAGCAAGAGTGTCGGCTCTTGAGCCAGCGCGCGTGCGAGCGAAACCCGCTGATACTCACCATCACTGAGCGTGTTGAGCTGCCGCTCGGTAAAGGCATCCGCATCGACCGCCCGAAGAGCCGCCTCGACCCGCTCGTGGTCGGCGTCGCGCAAGGTCCCCCACCAATCGGTGTGAGGCAAACGACCCATGCCGACGAATTCCTCGACCCTGAGTCCACCCAAGGCGGCGCGCCCAGGTCGCACCACGGCGATGGCACGCGCTCTCGCGGTCGCCGTGAGGTTGGCGAGCGGGGCGCCATCGAGAAGGAGACGACCGGAGAGAGCGGGTAGCAACCCGGCGAGCGTGGCGAGCAGGGTCGACTTGCCGCTGCCGTTGCGGCCCAACAAGGCGATCAGAACACCGGGATCGACCCGGAAGTCGACACCCTCGAGCAGAGCGCTCGAGCCGGCATGACCGATGGCCAGGTCTTCGGCGATCAACCCGGTCGTCAAAAGAGCTCTCCGAGATTTCGACCCCGGATGACGATCCAAGCGATGACGGGAGCGCCGAGCAGCGCGGTGACGGCATTGAGAGGCAAGACCGCGTCGTGTCCGGGGAGCTGCGCAAGGAGATCGGCGAGCAAGGCGATCAACGCGCCCGCCGCGGCGCTGGCCGGAATGAGAAGACGATGGCGAACGCTGCCGAGTAGACCGCGAGCGAGATGTGGCACCGCGATCCCGATGAAGCCGATCGGTCCGCAAAAGGCGGTGATCGAACCCGCCAACAGCGCGGTCGCAATGAGCACACCCGTCTTGACCCGACCCACTTCGACCCCGAGAGCCCGCGCTTCCGCCTCGCCCAGCAACAAACCGTCGAGCGGCTTGGCGAGCAGAGTCGCCAGCACGAGCGCGCCCAGCACAACGGTGGCGAGAAGCCAGATCTGACCGAGGGTGACGCTGCCAAAGCTTCCGAACGTCCATTGGAGGTACGCACGGATGCGCTCCGCGATGCTGAAGTGTAGAAGCACGGTAACCAAGGCGCCGCTGGCGTACCCGAAGAGCACACCGAGAATCAGCAGGCTCAGCGTCGAGACGTGGCGCGAGGCCAACAAGACCAAACCCAGCACGCCCGCCGCACCGATACACGCCGCCATCACCAGGGTGAGATCGCCGACGATCCAACCGGCCAAACCCCATGTGGTGGTGCCGAGAACGACGAGCGCTACCATCAAGCTGGCACCCGAGCTGATACCGAGGACGTAGGGGCCAGCGAGCGGATTGCGAAAGAGTGTTTGCATGAGCAGGCCAGCAACGGCGAGCCCAGCACCCGCCAAGATGGCGGTCAACGCTTTGGGTAAACGGAACTGGACGACGATCACCGCCCAACCAGGCGTGCTCGCTTCCCCACCGAAAAGGACGGTCACGACCTCACCCAGGGGCACGGTCACCGAACCTGTGGCCAAGCTTCCCAAGAATGCTACGACGACGGCACTGGTGAGAATCACCAGTGTGGTCGTAGCGCGTGTCATGGGACGGCCGTGACGGCTGAGTCCGTCAGGCCTGGAAGTCGAGGCTCGTCGATGCGTCGATGATAGACGAGCGCATGCTCGATCAAGTCTGGATGCATGATTGCCAACAAATCGGCAAGAACGAGATCGGGTCGGGCCATGCCGCTTTCCCAATAGTCGTTGCCCCCGTGCTCACTGATCCGCCGGTCGGCCAAATAGACCTGGCCATTCTCGAGCGCGGGAATCGTCTCGAGCCTAGGCTCGTGGGCGATCAATGCCTCCCGGCTCCCGCCATGCCACGGGTGGAGCCAGATGTCGCTGCTCACAGCCTCTTGAAAGACTCGCTCGGTCGCCAGCGCGATCGAGCCGGTCGACTCGTTCTCTCGCCACGGGTAGTCGGCTCCAGCATCAGCGAGAAGTCGTGCGGCGAAACTCTCTCCTCCGGGCACCCGCCACGTATCACCATTGGGGCTTCCGGAAATCACCCGTGGCCGTTCGGTGGCTCGTGCAGCGAGCTCGGCCAGCTCGGTATAGCGTTCGACGATCGCGTCGAAGATCCGATTCGCTTCCGCTTCGCGATCGAAGAACACCGCGATGAACTTGATCCACTCGGCTCGTCCGAGTGGCGATGTCTCGAGATAGGACGGCACACGCACCGCCCCGACACCAGCATCTCGAAGACGCTCGCCTTGACCGGTGGTATCGAGCGACGGGTCACCGAGAACATCGCTGAATACGATGTCCGGCGCGAGCTCGATCATGACCTCCAGATTCAGCACTCCACCCGTCATGACCTCGCGTAGCTCGCCTCGATCGATGCGCTCGCGAACCCGAGGATCACTCACATAAGAGAGCGTACTGTGTCCAACCAGCCGATCGAGCACACTGAGGTCGACGATCGCCGGAATCTCGGTGGTCGAGGTCGTGATCGCGCTCTGGACCGGTATTTCGAAGGCCTGGGTGATCCCCTGCTCCGCGGTCGGCTGAGCGCAATGCCACAAGAGGTAGCGTTCGTCGGCGCCGGCTCCCGTATGGACTTCGACCAATTTGTAATCTTGGTGATAGCTGACCGAGAAGCCTTCGGCCCACTGCACCTCGACCTGATCGATGTCGTCCGGGGGCTCGCATCCTTGCTCCACCGATTGTGGCTGCGGGTCCTCACCACAGGCGTAGGTAAGGCAAGCGACGAGCCCACACCAGGCTATCCATGTGCGAGCTCGTCGCATGATCAGAAGCTCAACTCGAGGCCACCGTAAGCTCGAAAGCCCGGCGTGTTGAATCCATTCACTTCTTCGTACTCCTGATCGAAGAGATTCTCGATGCGCACATACGGTGCAACGATCGTCGTGAGACGGTACTCGAGGGTTGCATCGACACGCTCGTAATCATCGAGGTCGGCACCGCCCGTATCGACTCGGTCACGGATCAACACTACCGTTCCGGTGACGAAGAGTCGATCGTCCAACGCGTCCCAACGAGCCGCGAAGGTGGTCTTGTGCTCCGGCCGTCGCGCCAGCTGAAGACCGGTCGAGAGATCCTCGGTTTCATTCCAGGTATGGCTGAACTGGAGATCGAGCGTCTCCGTGGCGTCGTAGTCGACCATCAACTCGATGCCTCGTGACTCGGCTTCGTCGATGTTGATCGCCTGAAAGGACGAATCGAAACCGATGAGATCAGTGAAATCGACCGCGAAGTAGGTCACATCGACGTGGAGTCGATCATCGAGATAGATGAGCTCGATACCGAGATCCCAACCGAAGCTGGTTTCCGCATCGAGATCCGGGTTGCCGAATCCTGGGAAGAAGAGCTCGTTGAGGGAAGGTGCGCGAAAGCTCGAGCCCGCACTGGCATGGAGTCGTGCTCCTGTCGCCACGAGCCACGAGAGCGTTCCTCGATAGGTCGTCTCGTCACCGAAGTCGTCATGGCTATCGCTACGAACCGCGAGTGATAGATCGACATCGTCAAAGCGACCGAGCCATTGCAGATACAACGATTCGATCTGAGTATCGGCGTCAAAACTGCTGAACGCGCCATCGATCTCCGCTTCGCGCTCCTCGAGAACATAACCCCCGACCAAAGAGTGGTTTTGATCGATCTCGAACTCACTCTGCGTCATCGCTCGCGTCGTGGTGGTATCCGCGAGAAAGAAGGTGAAAGGGTTGTCCGGGTCGTCACTGAGGAGCTCCTCCTCAACGACACCGACGCTGAAACGTTGCGTCCATCTCGGTGCAAACGCGTACTCGAGCGAGGCTCCAGCCTGGGTCACGTCACGTTCCTGAAAGGCGTTCGGATCGTCGACGGGACCGAAGAAACCGAAGCCGTCGATGTCCAGGTCGGAATCGAGCCAGCGACCGGTCACGTCGAGCCGCCCGGCCTCGCCGAGCTTCCAGCCCAAACGAACCGAGGCGTCCGACCGACGATGCGAATCCGCTTCGGCGTCGATCCCACCGACCGCCGAGATGCCATCGGTGTCGAGGAACGATCCTGCGACACTGTAGTCGAAGACGCCTTGCCCGCCGGACAAGCTGGCGTCGAAGCGCTGCCAGGCATCGCTTCCCGCTTCGGCACGGATGCGCGCCTCGCGTTCCGTGCCGCCACGACGTGTGACGATGCTGATGACGCCGCCCGTGGCTTCCGAGCCATAGAGCGTGCTTTGCGGTCCGCGGAGGATTTCGATTCTCTCGATATTAGTGGTCGAGAGATCGCCAAAATCAAAGGTGCCACTGGTCGAGCTGTTGACGCGTAGACCATCGATCAAAACCAGCGTGTTGGCGGATGCGGCGCCACGGAGAAATACGCTGGTCTGCGTTCCTGGACCCGCGTTGCGTACGACGGTCACCCCCGGGACGGTTCGCAGGAGCTCGGCGAGCGTGGCGTACTTGCGACGTTCGATCTCGTCGCGGGTGATCACCGACACGCGGCTTCCAACGGTTCCCAATGGCAGGGGTACACGATGAGCGCTGACGGTCAATTGGTCTTCGACGACCGGAAGGTCGTCGTCAGTGGAAGCTACGGTTTGGCCAGTGGCTGGTACGGCGAAGAGGCAGATGGTGCAGAGCAAGAACGTGAGAAAACCAGCGACACGCGACGGGCGCGCGCACGTCTTCTCGCTCCGCGTCGATGCGGATCGAATCATGGATCGGGCTCCTTTCCCCCACGGGAAATCAGGTGAGTACCTGTGCAGACCGGGGCAGGTATCCTGGCTCTCGCTTCTTCCTACTGACCGCGCCTTCCCGTCGTCCTGATCGAGGATCAGTTGTCCCGATGAGGATCGACAGTGGCGTTCGCGGTGTTCGTCACGATGACAGTCGCGGGGCGGCGGGAGATTTGCACTCCTCTTCCCTGGCCCCCGGTGCGGCTCGATGGAACGGTTGCGACAGGATTGTCGCGCTCGAAAGAACAAGGGTCGCGAGTGACCTCGGTCACCCGGAAGCGGTGAGCTTCTCTAGTTTCCAGGCATCTGTCAACCGGAACACTCGATCACGCAGCGTAGGGAAAACCCTCATGTTTGAGATAGTCTTGGCTCATGGCGACACGTATATTTTTGATCCGTCATGGCACCGCCCTGGGTGCCGAAAACCGAGCCGTCGGCCAAGTGGATCTGCCCCTGAGTCCCCGTGGGGCCGACGATCTCAGCCGGCTTGCAGCGAGTTGGGACGGCCCACCGCCCGACGTGCTGTTCGCGAGTGACCTGGAACGCGCGTGGGCATCCGCCAACGTGCTCAGTGAGGCGTGGGAGCAACCCGTGCGTCAGGATCAGCGGCTTCGCGAGATCAGCTTCGGCGTTTGGGATGGTCGCCCATGGGATCACATCGAACGTCAGGACGGCGCTCGGTTCCGCGGCTGGATGGCACGATGGTGGCAAGATACCGTTCCCGGCGGCGAGAGCTTCGACGGGGTTGCCGCGCGCGCCAACGAGTGGCTCGACCAGATGCTCGACGACTATCGGGACGGCACGGTCGCCGCGGTCGCGCACGGCGGCAGTATCCGAGGCATACTCGGACGTGTTCTCGGCATGCCGACCGAGAAGGCATTCAATCTCTACCTCGATCACGGCCGAGTGTCGTGTGTCGCCACGGGGCGTCACGGGCTCGAGGTCGTGCTTACCAATGGCGATCGATTTCCACCATGACTCGACCTGATCCCACCGACCGGTTTTCGAACCGAGTCGACGATTACGCGCGCTATCGGCCCGACTACCCCGAAGAGCTCTTTCACGCCCTCGCCACACGCTGCGGTCTCCGAGCCGGATCCACGGTCGCGGATGTAGGTGCCGGTACGGGTATCTTTTCCCGTCGGCTTTTGGAACGTGGCTATCGTGTGATCGCCGTCGAACCCAACGACGCCATGCGCGCGGTCGCCGCGCGCGACCTCGGTGAGCACGAGGTGTTCGAGGCTCTTCCGGGTCGTGCCGAAGACACCGGCCTCCCCGACGCCCACGTCGACGTCGTTACCGCGGCGCAGGCGTTTCATTGGTTCGATCCCGCGACGACGCGAATCGAGCTGGCGCGGATTCTCCGGCACCCGGCCTGGGTGGCGATCATTTGGCAACGCCGCCAGACCACGACGAGTCCGTTTCTACGCGCCTACGAGCGTTTTCTCCGCGAGTACGGAACCGACTACGCGAAAGTCGATCATCGTCGTATCGACCGGCCGACGCTCGAGCAGTTCTTTGGCCATGAGCGCGTGACGCTCGATCGCTTTTCGTATCGCCAGCAGCTCGACCGAGATGGCTTTTTCGGTCGCGTCCGATCGTCGTCGTATACACCGGCGCCCGACAGCGATGTCTACCCCGCCTTTTCACACGCGCTCGAACGACTCTTCGAGCGACACCAGACGAACGGCGAAGTCGACATTCTCTACGAAACCCAGCTCTGGTGTGGGACTCTCGACGACTGACGCGTCCGTCGAACGCATCAGTGCGGCGCGATGCGGTAGATCTCTACTTTGCTGCCGGAAATTTCGAGCCCTAGACCGTGGGTCTTGAGAATCGCAACCAGCGCTTGATCCCAAGGAACACCCCGGAGTTCCACGGTCACCGTGCCCTGGACGGAATCGTCGAGGATCAAGTTGAAGTCGCCGATCTCGGCAAACGAAAGCAGGGTCGAGCGGAGATCGGCATCCTTCAGGCTGAGGTCGATCTTCTCGCCCTGCCACTCGTTGCGCTGTTCGGGAAGGGTCGAACGGAGAATCACACCGTCAGACGTTTCGAGTTCTTGTTCTAGCTGCTCCGCCATCCCCGAGCTCGGGAAGGCGAGCGAGGCGAGCATCACGGTCGAAGCAATCAGAAGCGAAGACATCCAACCCTGTTTCATGACGAGCTCCTTCGTGTCATCCCGGTAACCATGAGCGCTTTTTCTTTCCACTCTGCTGGCTCAGAGCCTTGAGAGCCTCGATTGGTCGGCGATCTCCCGACATGAGCTTCAGCGCTCTCTCGAGATGCATCTTGGCTTCGGCCATTTCGCCACGGTCGGTCAGTAATTGTCCGAGGTATAGATAGGCTAGACCTTCCCGAGGGTCGATGCGTAGGGCTTCTCGCAGGTCGGCAACGGCGTGGTCCGCCCAGCGTGATGCATCCTCGAGATAACGACACCAAGCCAACTCGGCTCGATACGCACTGTTTTGCGGGTCGAAATCGTGAGCGAACTCGAGCTGGGCGCGGGCCTCGCGGAATCGGCCTTCGGCCATCAGCTCTTTGCCTCGGCGGAATTGCGTTTCGGAATCGAGAAGGTCGGTCTTGATCACAAAGCGGTTGGGATCGG
>JBCDBH010000239.1:0-9156 GCA_039184055.1 Acidobacteriota bacterium | reverse complement strand
TCTTCGTCACCCGCGGCATGCTCGATCTCGGGCTCGACGACGACATGCTCGCTGGCCTGCTCGGTCATGAAATAGCCCACGTCACCGAGCAACACGGCGTTCGCATGCAGAAGCGAGCCCAGCTACTGAATATCCTCAGCCAGGCCTTGTTGGTCGGCGTCTTGGTGGGTGTCGATTCCGAACCGGCGCGGACCACCTACGACGCCGGTGAGAATCGCAAAGGCAGCCTGGTCCAAGGTGCGATCGCGGGCAGCATCGTGCTCAGCGAGCTCCTGCTCCGCGACTACAGTCGCGAATTCGAGACCGAGGCCGACGAAGGTGGACAACGACTCGCCGCCGCCGCTGGCTACGACCCCAACGGTGCCGCGAAGCTCTGGGCGCTCATGCTGTCGCGTCTTCCACAAACCAAGGAATACGGCTATTGGCGCACCCACCCGTTCAGTGACGAGCGAAAGCGCGCCGCCACGGCCCGTGCCCTCGACCTGGCGATCCTCAAACCCAAGCCCGTCGAGACATATCGGAAAGCGACCCAGGCACTGCTGCTCGAACATCTCGCCGAGCTTCCCGACCCGGAGCCGATCGTCGAGCCACGGCGACCGCAATGGCCCGACGACGACAGCGCCGAGGATCAAGAACGTCGTCGTGAGCTCGCGACGCGGATCTTCCTCGAGAACGCCGCGCTCGCCTCGTGGCCCCGTGGCGACGATGCCGATCAGCTCCGCCAGAATCAGCTGCATCGCCAGCGCGATGTCATGTTGCGGAAATCCGCCTTGCAGCGTGACTATGGCGCAGTGCTCGCGTCCTACGACGAGCAGCTCGAAATCGTCGCGTCGCTCGATGCCGACAGTGATTTCCTCGACACCCTCCAAACCGAGCGCCGGGATCTGCGTGAAAAAGCCGACGAGCTCTTTCCGACCGCACGCAAGGTCTGGGAGGGCGGCGTCTACGAAACGCCATTTCTCCACGTCTTTCTGAGCAACTATCCCGACGCCGAGGAACGCGCCGCCGTCGCCCTGGCGCTCGGCAACGGCTACGCGCGTCTCGGTCGTCAAGCCGACGCGGTGAGCCAGTACCTCCACGTCATCGAGATCGAGCCCGAAAGCAAACAGGCCGAGGTGGCGCTGCGCGGACTACGCAACCTGGCGCCCGCGCTCGACGACATGACCGCCCTCGCCGAGCTGGGTGACACCACCGGCGACGCCGAAATTCGCCAGCTTGCCAAAACGCGTCTCGACAAGCTCGCCGACAGCTACGAGCTGATCTCCGACGGCGCCGCCTATCTCGATCGCTTTCCCAACGGTGCCCATGCCGAAGTGATCCGTGATCGTCTCGATACCCTGGCGCAAAACCTCTATGGCGAGGTGGTCCTCTACCAGGCGATCGGCGACAGCGTCAAAGCCGTCGAGCGGATCAACCTGATCCTGCTCCACGCGCCGCTATCGCCAGCGGCCCGCACGCTACGCGACAAAGCCGTGCTCGATACCTGAGATCTCACGGCAGACCGACCCTCCTGGCGCGGCCTCCGCGGCTCGGCCTACGCGGCCCGGCCTCCATGGCTCGGCACGCTCGGCCCCCGTGGCCCGGCGGTGTATCATCGCTATGTTTCGATTCGCCGACTGAAACGAGGGAGCTCATGCCGATGATCCGATTGTCGATCTCCACTCCGGTGCTGCTCGTCAGCCTTCTCGCCACCGCCGTCCTGATCGGCTGTGTTCCCAAGGCTCAGCTCGAAGAAAGCCAGGCGCTCATCGCCACCTGTGAAGAAGAGAAAGCCGAGCTCGACGCCCAGGTTGCCCGCTGGAGCCAGCGTTTCGATCGCGAAGGTCAGCGCTGGCAAGACATCCAGCAGTCCGTGATCGACACGGTGCCGGCCGCCCTCGCCGAATTCGACGCCGAGCGCGAGCGCATCCTCGAGATCGTTCCCGAGCAGGTGCAATTCGAAGTCGGCACCTATCTCGACGAGTACTTCGGCTCGGTCATGCAGAGCTTCTCCGCCCTGCAGCAAGAGAGCCGGGACATCAAGCTCCAGCTCGAAACCACCAATCAGGTGCTCGAAGCGGTCGGTGCCGACACGCGTTCGATCGGTACCGCGATCGACGACGCGCTCGCCGGTGAAGAAGCCAAACGCGAGCAAATCACCGCCGGCTTGACCCGACTCCACGATCGCCTCGTCGACTTCGATCAAAAGGCCTTCAACTGTCGCAAATGCCCCGAGCGGATCACGCTCAACAATCGGGAAGAGGAGCAGATCCGTACCTTTCATGCCGAGCTGATCAGCGAGCTCACTGCCCTACAGCAAATCGCCGCTGGCGCCACGCTCGACTCGACGGAGACTCCCACAAACACCGACGAAACGGCCGATTCCACACCTGAGAGCACAGCATCCGAAACCGGCCGATAGTCGTAATCCATGGTGGATCCAACGTCCACTTTCTTAGATAGAGCAAGGACATCATGACCACGACCACTCCGACCGCCACCGACGGTTTGACCACCACCCGTGCACCCTTTATCGAGGCCGCCCAAGATCGTGGTGACCTCTTCATCCGCCAGCCCTACGAGCTCTACAACGAAGACAACCACGAAGCCTGGCGGCGTCTCTACAACCGTATGCTGCCGCGCTGGCGCGAATACGCCAATCCGCTCTTTCGCAAAGGCGTCGAATCGCTCGCCCTCGACCCCCAAAACGTGCCCCGGCTCGAAGACATCAACCGCTTCCTCTCGCCGCTCACCGGTTTCGTAGCCAAGGCCGTCTCCGGCTACGTTCCGGCCTATCTCTTCTTCGACTGCCTACGGCGTAGCGAATTCCCCACCACCATTACCATTCGCGACAAAGACAGTCTCGAATACCTCCCCGAGCCCGACATCTTCCACGACGTCGCCGGTCACGTGCCCATGCACACCGACCCGCAATTCGCCGAAGTCCTCGTCCGCTTCGGTGAAGTCGCGCGCAGCGCCGCCGCGCGGGCCAGCGCGCTCGACGACGATAAGCGGATCCAGATCGTCGAGAACAACATCCGCGCCATGGCGCGCTTCTTCTGGTTCACCATCGAATTCGGCTTGATGAAAGGTGGCCCCCACGGCATCTGCGCCTACGGAAGCGGCCTGCTCAGCTCCTTCGGCGAGCTCGAACACTGCATCAAGTCACCCGACGTCCAGCGCTTCCCTTTCCAGCTCGAATGGGTCGTCAACCAAGCCTTCGAAATCGATCGCTACCAGCCCCTGCTCTTCATCGTCGACGACTTCGACCACCTCTTCGAGCAATGCAACCAGCTCGAAACGTGGCTCGCCGAAGGCAAACTCGACCACGTCGCCCCGGGTGAACCGGGGATCAACGAGCAGGACTTGGCTTCGTTCTTGGAAGCGAGCTGAATCACACCACGACCGTCTCGGCATCCGGCTGCTGATTGCCGAACAGCCGCGTACCGACGAAATACAGCGCCAGGAGCACTCCGAGCTCGAGCCCGAAGACTGCTCCGGCGCTGCCCTCGGCCACCCCGAGGGCAAAGAAATCACCCCGGCTGATTCCGGCTTCCGCCAGAGCTTGCGCGCTCTTGATAACTCCAGAAGGGATGTGCCAGGCCCCGACCAGCGCCGGTACCATCGCCATGCTCAGCCACAGCCAACCCAAACGCGGGGTACGCGTCGCACGCAGCGCCGACCAGAGGGCGAGCACGGCAAGGGCGCTCATCAGCGCGACCCACGGCCCCCAACCGCCGACCGCAAAGGCCCAATCAGGCGCCGCGACGTCATTCAATCCCTCGACGTAAGCGGGCCCGAACTCAGCCTTCATCTCCTCCCAGCTCTCGTCCGTCACATTGGCGTCGGCGACCGCGACCGCAACGCGTACGTAGCTACCCGTATACACCCACCATCCCGTCACGAGCGTGAACAACGCCACCCCCACCGCGGCGATGACGGCAAGCTTCTCCTGTGCTCTCATATCTGATCTCCTGGTGTACGAGCAAAAAAGCAATTCATGCTCTCACAACATACGCATGACCGGAGATCCATATTCATCCGAGCTCACGGAGCGCTTAACCCGCATGGCTCACCAAACGTCGTAGCGAGCGGTTCGTCGCCACGAGGTGGAAACGTGCGTGAGATCTGGGCAGCGCAGGGATGAGCGACCGGAGGCGTCCCCGAGGTACGTCGAGGGAGCGAACCGCGAGCACGCCCAGAGATTGCGTGCGTTTCCACGCCGTAGCCGACGGGCTGGTGATCAATGCGGGTTAGCTCTCGACCAATCTCCGCAGCTCCCGCGTCGCCACTGAAACCATCGCCAGGTCGACTTTGACCGGGCCGTCGACTTCTTCGAGCAGGCGATCGATCCGCGCGACGGCACCCGGGTGAATGTCGATCCAGGTGTCGATCAACGTCCCGATTCGCTCGGTGGTTTCGGTGCGACCCATTTCGACGATCCGCCGGGTGAGCTCGGCTTGGTATTGGAAGAGGTCTTCGACCGCGGCTTCGACCGCCGCTTTTTGCCAAGCGTTGGCGAAGGCGAGACGCCAGGCGGCGCGGCGTAGACGGGCGAATCGGAAGCGCTCACCCACAGCGAAATAGATCCGCCCGATCGGCTCGACTTGCTCGCCGAGCGCCAAGGCACAGCGCACAATGTCGAGCCCGGCGGGGAGCTGTCCGAGACCGGCGACGCGACAGGCGAGCGCCAAGGGCACGGCGGCTTTTTCGTAGCGGCGGTAGCGACGACGCAACAGCGGCCGTGCCGCCGAGGGTAGGAGATCTTCGAGCTTGTCGGCGAGGATGGCGATGCCGTCGCGATAGGTCTCGACACACAAGGCGACGTCGACCGGCTCACCGCCGTAGCGCAGAAACCAGCGCGTCGCGCGATCGATCATGTCGATCGACTCTTGGACCAGCTCGATCTGCACTTGGGCGTCGATCTGATTGTCGAGTCGCTCGATGTCTTCCCACACCGCGCGCAAGCCAAACGCATCACGCGCCGCCGTATAGGCGCGCGCGATGTCGCTCACCGCGCGCCCGGTGTCACGAGCGATCCGAATGACGAAGCTCGGTCCAACGCGGTTGACCATGCTGTTGGTGACGTGGGTGGCGACGATCTCACGACGCAGACGGTGGCTTTCCAACGCGCCTCGATACCGTTCTTGCATCGGAGTCGGGAAGTAGCGCACCAGGTCCTCGACCAGCTCCGGCTCATCGGGGAGATCCGAGGCGATCAGCTCGTTGTAAACGTGGATCTTGGCGTGCGCCAACAACACGGCGATCTCGGGACGACTCAACCCCGAGTCACGACGCTCGAGCAGCGCCTCTTCGTCGGGCAGTTGCTCGAGCCTGCGGTTGAGCTGACCGGCCCGTTCGAGGTCGCGGATCAGCAAGACATGCTCGTCGAAGAGCGTCTTGGCATTGGCCAGGGTGAGGGTGATGGCTTGCGCCTGGAGGTAGTTGTCTCGCAACACGAGCTCGGCGACCTCGTCGGTCATCGCTTCGAGAAGCTCGTTGCGCGCCGCGATGTCGAGCTGATCGGCCACCTGGGCGAGCGCGATCTTGATGTTGACCTCGTGATCCGAACAGTCGACCCCACCCGAGTTGTCGATGAAATCCGTGTTGATCCGACCCGAGCGAAGAGCGAATTCGATCCGCGCGCGCTGGGTCAATCCGAGATTGGCACCTTCACCGATCACCAAGCAATGCAGCTCGCTCGCGGTGATGCGGAGCTCGTCGTTGGCACGATCTCCCACCGAGGCATCGGTCTCGTCACTGCCACGCACATAGGTGCCGATACCACCGAACCATAGAAGATCGACCCGAGCCTGAAGCATGGCGCGGATCAAGTCGTTGGGTGTGGTGTCCGCCGAGGCCAGCCCAAAACGCTCCTGCACCTCGGGCGAGACGGTGATCGCTTTGGCCTGACGATCGAACACATCGCCACCGGGTGACATCGCCCCGCGATCGTAGGCGTCCCAGCCGCCTCGGCTCTCGAAAAGCCGCTGCCGCTCGGCGAACGACGTCGCCGGGTCGGGATGCGGATCGACAAAAACGTGTAGGTGGTTGAACGCACCGACCAGCATGATGTGTTCCGACAACAACATGCCGTTGCCAAAGACATCGCCCCCCATATCGCCCACGCCAACGGCGACGAAATCCTCACGCTGGATGTTTTTGCCCAACGAGCGGAAATGCTCTTTGACCGATTCCCACGCACCACGCGCGGTAATCGCCATCTTCTTGTGGTCGTAACCCGCCGAGCCTCCCGACGCGAATGCGTCACCGAGCCAGAAGCCGTATTCACCGGCGATTTCGTTGGCGATATCCGAAAAGGTCGCGGTGCCCTTGTCGGCCGCGACGACCAAATAGGGATCGTCGTCGTCGAGCCGCACCACGTCGCGTGGCGGCACGATTCGTGAGCCATCGAGGTTGTCAGTGACGTCGAGCAAGCCACGAATCAGGATTCGATAGCAACGCTCGCCCTCGGCGAGAAAGGCCGCGCGCTCGGCGGGTGGACGCTTGACCACGAAGCCACCCTTGGCGCCTACCGGCACGATGACCGCGTTCTTGACCATCTGCGCCTTGACCAGGCCGAGCACCTCGGTGCGGAAGTCTTCCCGTCGATCCGACCAGCGGATACCGCCACGAGCGACCTTGCCACCCCGGAGGTGCACGCCTTCCACGTCTGGCGAATAGACGAAGATCTCGACCGCCGGTCGAGGCTCGGGCAGGAACCGCAGCGAACCGCTATCGAGCTTGAGCGAGGTATACGGCTTGGGACTGCCCTCGGCGTCCATTTGGAAATAGTTGGTGCGCAACGTGGCGCGGATCAGGGCGAGAAACCGTCGCAGCACGCGATCCTCGTCGAGACGGGTCACCGTCTCGAGCCAACGGCGAATCCCCGCTTCGAGCTCGTCGGCGGCCGCCATATCGTGCCGCGTGGGATCGAGCCGCAGCCCGAAAAGCTCGACCAATTGCAGGGTGATCACCGGATGACGCGCCAGGATCTCCTCGATATAGCGCTGCGAAAACGTGATCCCAGCTTGCCGTAGGAATTTGCTGTAGGCCCGCAGCACCACCGCTTGGCGCCAGTCGAGCCCGGCGAGCAGGACGAGACGGTTGAAGCCGTCGTTTTCCACCTCGCCGATCCAGATGCGATAAAAAGCATCTTGAAAGCGCTCGCGCACGTCTTCGAGATCGATCTCGGCCTGGCTTTCGAGGGTGAAATCGCGCAGCCACACCGAGCCGTCAGCACCACGCGGACGGACCTCGAATGGCACCTCGGAAAGCACGGTGAGACCCATGTTTTCCAGCATCGGCAAATAGGTCGACAGGGTCGCCGGCACACCGGTCTCGAACGTCTTGAGGTGGAAGCGGTGCTCCCCCTCTGAATCTTCCTGATAGAGCCGCAACCCGACCAGGCCGGTATTGACGACGCTCTCCACCTCGAGCGCATCGGCGATCGCCGCCTCCACCGACATTGCCTCGCGATAGGCCACCGGAAACGCATCGCGATACCGCCGTGGGTCGAGCGGCCCGCTCGATCCGTACATCTCGTGCCACGCCGCCTCGAAGCCATCCGACCACGAGCGAATGGTGTTGAAGAGCTCTTTCTCGATCGCCTCGACGTCGTAGGCGGGCACATCGGTTTCGGTACGGATGATGAACTGCAGCGTGGCGAGCGGACTATCGCTCACCGAGGTATAAAACGCCGACACCTCACCCGCGAAAGCGCGTTCGAGCACCCGCTGGATCCGCAACCGGTTCTGAGTCGTATGTCGATCGCGGGGCACGAAGACCATGCACGACACGAAGCGATCCGAGTCGTCACGTCGCACCAAGAGCGCCAAGCGTGGCCGCAGCGCCAGATTGAGCATCTGCAGGGTGAAACGAAAGAGATCGTCGACCGAGATCTGAAAGAGCTCATCGCGACTGTAATTCTCGAGAATCGCCCTGAGCGCCTTCGAATCGTGTGACGCCGGCAAGAACCGCGACCGCTCGATGACCCGTCGCACCTTGCGACGCACGATCGGAATGCTGCCGGCGTTGATCGAGTAGGCGCGTGAGGTGAACAAGCCGAGAAAGCGACGCTCACCCACCACATTGCCGTGGCTGTCGAAACGCTTCACCGAAATCAGATCCATCGGCACCACGCGATGCACCGTGGCGCGACGACTCGACTTGGTGATCATCAACATCTGCGGATCGTCGAGATAGCGACTGGCGAGCGGCGCGAGCGGCGTGGCGACGTCGGCCACCCCGGGAGCATCGTCACGCAGCAGCCCGAGCCCCGAACCGGCGACCGGCGTCGCCTGGAGCTCGTCGGCTTCGCTACGCGCCAGGTCGTACTCGCGATAGCCGAGAAAGGTGAAGTGATGATCCTCGGCCCAACGCAAGAAAGCCTTGGTCTCGTCGACCACCTCGCTGTTCACCCCCGCCGGGGGCTCGACCTCGAGCTGTTCGACGATCCGAAACACCCGTTGCCGCATCCGTGGCCAATCCGAGACCGCGCGCCGCACATCGGCGAGCACGCTGTCGAGCGCGTCACGAATCGCTTCGAGCTCGGCGGCCGGCTGCCGGTTGATCTCGAGATGCATATACGACTCGTGCGTCGCCACGTCGTCACCGGCGTCGCGAGGTACGAACGCGATCAGACGCCCGTCGCCGTCACGTTGCGCGGTCGCCTGCGGATGGATCACGGTGTGGATCACCAGATTGCGCCGGGTCAGCTCACGGGTCACCGAGTCGACCAGGAACGGCATATCGTCGTTGACGATTTCGACCACCGAATGCCCACGAGCCCAGTCGTCACCGTCGAGGGTGAAGGCCCGGACCAAGGTCTGTCCCGGGGCGCGCTGTTGCGCCAAATCGAGCAACGACCAAATCGACGCCGCTACGTCGCTCGCCACCAGGCGAGCAGGCTCTTCGAGTGCGACACCGTTCAAATAACGCTCGACAAACGGTTCACCGAGCTCGTGCCAAGCATCGGCGAGACGCTCGCGCACCCGTGCGCGAACATCCTCGAACAACTCCTGGTGCGGGGCTGTCATCGTCTGCATGTTCTTTCCCTCGCGTGTGCTTGTCCTGAACATGAAGTGCACGGCGGTTTCGAGAACGACCGCCGCAAGCATCAGCATCGTGCCGACCGGACGCCGCGCGAAAGACGCGAGAAGCGCAACCACGACGTAG
>JBCDBH010000238.1:0-9174 GCA_039184055.1 Acidobacteriota bacterium | reverse complement strand
GAGGGAGTCAATCATGTTACAAGAGATCAAGCTCAACTTGATCAACAACTCTCAGGACATCAACAACAGCGAAGTCCTGATCTTCCAGAAGAACGTCGCTGAAAGCTTCAGTGAGATCTCCGTCGCGTGGCGGGTGATTCAAAATCTGGGTGTCCAGGATCACCATCCGTTTACCTACCCTCTCAACTTCTTCGTCTCCGCAGGCGATTCCTTTGGCAACTTCACACCCCAGCTGGAAGCTTTCGAAGGTCAAGCATACGAAGTCATCAAGGATCGCTCGGGCGATGTGCTGAGGCCATCACCTTTCCCTTCTTCGAGCCCGCTCGACGTCGAAGTGCGCAACAACCTGCAAACCGGCGGAGTCTCGGCGAACATCTTCCGCGACGGCAAGCTCCTAGCGACCAAGACCAATGTCTCGCCAGCGCAAAAAGCGGTATTCCGATTCAAACCACGGATCTTCATCGGGGTCGTATCGCAAGTCCGAGAAGGTCAGATCCTCGACTCGGCAATCGTCCAACAGGTGAATACCGAGATCGACCTCCTGGGCATCAAGAGTGCCGACATCATCATGACCGGTGGCGGCGGAGGACCGAGCGCCACCGCCTTTCAATTCCAGCTCAGCAACGTCAACCGGGTTTGATCGAAGTTTCTCGGCATGCCACGCCCGAGGCTGTGGCATGCCGAGAAGCTCTCCCTCTAGAACCGCTCGCCTCCAGGAAGGAAGATCATGGATACAGAAACCACCCGTTCCGCTTCGGAGCTCGCCTCGCCGACCGCGAGCGCCGCGGCCCCACCCGAGGCGAGCGCGCCAATCGAAGCCACCGCGAAGTTGCCTTCACCGCCACTTGCGCCACCGGGTCACACCGATCCACGAGAGTCGACACGCGGAGCGACGGCGGCCGCCAGCGCGTCACCATCCGGTCAGACTCACGGTTTCACCTCGCGCGCCACATCGTCCATGCGGACACCGGATGGAGCGACGATCGCCATGCCGCTGCGCCCACCTCCGCACAGTGGCACGTCATCGCACCGATCACACAACCCGAAACAAAAAACATGGAAGTCGGGTGACTTTCGTATCCACCCGCGGACAACCAAGCCGTACAACGGCGTCGAGATCACGGTCGACCCAGGCTACGACTCGAAGGGCCATCTCTTCAAGCTGACGATCACCATCGATGACTTTACGCTGCACCCCAAGGGAGCAAAAGCTACTCACAAGATCGAGTCCGTGGACAGTGGGAGCGAGCTACACATAGCGGCGTCCGGCGATCTCACGTTTAGTGGAATTCTGAAGCTCGTTCCCAGTGGACAGGTACCAGAGGCCCTCATCCTGATGGTCGAAAACGGTTCGTACGGGCTGAAAGACCACCGTCGTCACGTCATCGGTGGGCTGCTCGAGATCCCGATCCACCAAACACCATCCGCTTCCCATCACCGAGGAGGCGATAGCCAACCAGGCACGCATCATCACGGGTCGGGAACCCACTCCGGCTCGCGGCACGGTACATCCAGCCAACCTCACGGCCGACATGAACCCGATCACGGAAAGGCCGATGCTCAGGAGCCGAGCGCGGCACACCAGGAACCGACCAGTCCGTCCGCCTCCATGACCGGTACGCAACCACCCGACCCGAAAAGCGACGGGCCGAGTTCGATGAAAGCCCCTCCGGCCGCTCGAAAGTCGCCGATCCAGCCAACCGGCATCAAGGTCGTACGCGATGGCAAAGGGGGCATTCATATGCACGCCTCATTCGGCTTTCACTTCGAGGGCACGCCGATGAAGCTCGATCTCGAGGCGCACATCGAGCCACGACCGCACGATCAGGACCAGGCTCGAACGCGCGGTGGCGGTGAAGCGCCACCGATCACACCGCCGAGACCACAGACCGATTTTTGAGCACGTCATGGATACGCGCATTGTCTTCGAAAACCACAGCCATGCTGGTGAGCCAGCCGCCGTGATTCTCTTTCAGATCGACCGACAGAGCCCCCACCGGCTGCCGTTGGTATGGCGGCTGATCCAACACTGCGGCTACGAGTGCACGCATCCGTTCATTTTCTCGTCCGTGTTGGAGCTGATGGCTTTCGACTCGTGGGGCAACTGCGTCGTGCACGAACAACTCACGACGCCCAGTCAGGTCGACCTCTACTCCGGCCGTATCGGAGGCACCACGGCGTCCGTCGAGCCAGCCGCGCGTACCGTGGTCACGAACCGAAAAAAGGAAGGCACGGTGCACGTCTTTCTGGCTCGAGACGGGCGAGCCGTCACACCGTGGCACACGCTCGCGCCGGATGAATCGACGACATTCGCACTCGACTCGACTCTCGCGATCGTGCCGTGGCAAGGCCTACGAATCGGCGAAGAAGTGCCACCCGCGGTCATCGATCTCGCGCGCCTACCCGGCTACACCTTCAATCTCCTCGGTATCGCAAGCGCGCAGCTTCTGATGCTCGGCGGTGGCTGGGGAGCCACTGCCACTCGTTTCCGTTTCCATCTTCACAACGTCCGCACGTCGCCGTGGCACTGATCGCGGCCAGGCGCCCAACTTTCTTCCATGGAGGATCTATGACTGTCCAGCCTCACCCACCAGCCGTGCCTGCACGGCCGAACATGCCACCGGCTGCAACACCACAGTGGCACACGGACTCATCACCGATTTTCACCCTCGGCACCCTCGGCATCGAGATCGACTCCTTGTCACGGCAAGACTCGCTCGGCCAGCTCACCGCCGACGGCACAGTCGACAACCCACACGATCTCGCACACCTCATGACGACTCACCCGCAAGCCGCCGAGGAGGTGTACTGGAGCCTCGACATGCAGGGACGACCGGCCTTTGCTCTCGTCCCCTCAGGCCCCCATGCGGCCTTGGTGCACCAGCGTCTGGTACGCCTTTTGATCGAGCAGATTCAAGGATCGATCGAGCGGATTTCGCTAGCTGGCTACCGTCTCCAAGATTCGCTCCGATTACCGTCCGGCCACGAAATCCCAATCGTGCGACCCGTGCTACGCGGACTGTATGGCTGGTCGACAAAGCAATTGGTCGACGAATTGATGACGGATGCGCGACTACCAGCGGATCAGCTCGAGTCGACACGTAACACCCTCCGGCACACGTTGGACCGCCTCTACGACGACCTTCACGGAGGGGACAAGTCATGGCATCGAGCGGTTCACTATGTCCTCACCAACCCGTACGTCTTCGGGCACGTGGTCATCGATGCCGCCAGCCGCGGGCTCGAGCTCAAGAACCTCCGTGCCGAAGACTTGCAGACCGCGCGCTCCGACAGCCGTCACCTCGTCCGGCTCACGCTCACGTTTCTCGATCGTGACGAAGAACAGGACGAGATGTTGCGACACATCGACGTCGACGTTCACGACATCGTTCCCGTGATCTGTTCCGAGAGCGACCGAGGTGAGCCAGCTCGAACTCCATTGCGCTACCACCACGCCGGGTCGAGGGCTTCCTCCAGCAGCGACCCCACGTCCTACACCCACGACGAACAGGAGACGACATCATGACCGCGGCCGGTGGACTCAAGCTCGATTGTCGACTCGAAACAGGCGAAATCTACTCCAGCACCCTGGGACTTCTCCTTCCGAGCCCGAGCGGTATCAAAATCGTCACGAGCGGCCATGCCGTCGGTGACCAAGGCGCCACCATCATGCTCGCCGATGGAACAACGATCGGTCACGTCAGTCACAACGCTTATCTTCATGGCCCGGTCGGAAACCCCGACGGTCATTCGACATCCAACGCTGGTCACCCTCGCACCGGCCGGCAACCCTCGTCAGGCTCATCTAGCCATGTCGACATCGCGGTCGGCGATTGGAGTTTCACCGTGCTCGGACTTCCTCTGACGGTATTCAGTCGCATCGAGCAAATCGTCACTCTCCCTGTTCCCATCATCGGAACGTTGCCACCGACCGTCAGTATGCCCATCACCATCTCCGGCGCCGACGGTGGCTCTCGGCTCGGCGTCGTCCTCGAAACCGATACGACCGTGACCGACGCCGATACGCAAACGAAGGTGAGCCAGGTCGCAGTCGGCGCCTACGCATCCGACCGCATCGACTCGGGGGCACCCGTATGGACCCTCAACCCCGACCCGACCGACCCGACACCCATGATCGTGGGCTTTCATGGCGGCCGAGTCGAATCCAGCTCCGAAGACGCGCCATCGATCCCTCGAGATGCGGCCGGAGCGCGCTCCTGGTTCGTTCCCTGGTTGGAAGCTCAACGGGCCCTCGAGCTCCCACCGCTGCCACCGGCTGCCTAGCCCGCAATCTCACAAGCCACTGTCGTCACCCAAGACACCATTCGGCTTCGGTGCGACTCTGATGCAACCGCGGCCATCGCGGCCGCGAAAGGAAGGTAGACATGTTCGAGTCAAAGAGGCACTTACTCACCACTTTCTTGCTGTTCCTCGGTGTGGCGCTCATCGCCGTCGCAACCGCGCCCGGACAGGTCGAGGTTCGAACCGATGACCCGGCCGTTTCTGACAGCGGAGATCAGCCTGGCGTAAACCTCGAGCCCGAGAAACCGACCGAAACCCCTGAAAAGGACCCGTTCACACGCGTCTATTGTTGCCAGGATCAAACGTGCGAGGACTGTACGAACGACATGATCCTGTTGACCGAATGCTGCAACTCCCATCGGGGTTATTTCTACCGAACCTCACTGGAGGGATCCTGCCACCGGTGTGAGAACCGACCACCTGACCACCAGATCACGGCAATCCCGAGCGTCTTGACCATCGACTCGACGTGGAAATCGGGCGCTCTCTGCTCGAGAAGGGACTGATCACACCGTTGATTAGGGAGGCACTCGATCCGTGCCTCCCGTACCGAACGGCTTGGCCCGTTGCGATGCAGCGGGGCGTCGGGAGATGGTAGCCGAGGTGAAAAGGGTCAGTGAACGAGGGGATGTCCTCGCTTGCTCACATAGAATCGAATGGACTTCGCCTGTTGCGAAACACCTCAGTGGTTATGCATCAACCCTTCGATTTCTTCGACGACATCGTCTGTATCAATTTGGACAACCGTCCTGATCGGTGGCGTGAGGCGAGCGCCGAGTTCGCGCGAGTGGGACTCGACGACCGGGTCAGACGAGTCTCAGCGGTGATACCACCGACGGGCGATGGCTCGCTCGGCTGCAAGCTGAGCCATCTCGACATCCTCTCGGACGCGTTCGAACGCGGGCTCGAGTCAGTGTTGATCTTCGAGGACGACGTGACGTTCACCCCTGACGCGATAGAGGTGCTTGGCCGAGCGCTCGCCGAGCTGCCCAAACGTTGGGACATGCTCTATTTCGGAATCATGTTGTTCGAGCGGCCGAGCTATCGTTCGCGCCACCTGGTCGAGGTCCACAGTGGCTATGAGTCACACGCTTACGCCGTCCATCGACGCGCCATGAAAATGATTCTCGATCGAACGAGCCGTGATCGGTATCAGCCCCACCGCGTGTACGACGACGCCATCGATCGGTTCTATTCGGAACAGATCCATCCACGCACCCACAGCCTGTGCGTCCGACCGATGATCTGCCACCAGCGACCGGGCTGGAGCGATATCGAGCAACGACACGACGATCACAGTCCGTATTGGGAGCAATCCGAGAAGCTCTTCGAAGCTTTGGATCGGACTCGACAGAGTCTCGGCCCCCGGGCCGTGGCCTTGCTGCGGCGGCGCTGGATGAACCGCCGCCGACGGATCTTCTGGCGAACCTGCGAAGCTCTTTTGCGCACTGCTCCGAAAGGGCGCTGAACTCAGACCCTAGCCCGCCACAACCGCTCGCTCACCTCTCCATCCTCGAGGCGGTAGCGCGCAATGGCATCGATGCGGTCTTCGTCGAGCTGACTCGGATAGAGCGCGAGCGCGGCGCGTTTACGGTCGAGGACATCGGTGATGGTCACGACCTCGGGCTCAAGACGGAGACCGACACCCGCAACATGGCGCTGCATCTCGTCTTCGCTCAGGCCGATGGCATAGGGTAGATCTTCGTAGAAGAGCAGCTGCGCACCATATTCGGCCGCGATCTCGATCGCGGTACGACGGGTCACCACATGATCGACATGCCCACCGATGGCGAGTGGCAGAACGATCTCGCGTGGCCGGGTTGCCGCGAGGACTTCGCGCAGCGCCATCTCGAGCCCGGCTGGCTGCTCGAGCGTGGCGTCTTCGGAAACGAGTATCGGCACACCGCGCAGCCCAACCTCCAGCACCTGGAAATACCACAGGGGCACATCGAGCGAAGCGGCGAAGGCTTCGTCTTCCTGACGTCGCGTCGCGGTGACCTGTCGCCACTCGTCGTGAAAGCCTCCGTCGGCGGCGTAATTCGAGCGACCGAAAAGCGTCACCAGCGTGACTGGGGGTCGAAACCATCCTTTTTGCAAAGCCCCGCCGACACAGAGCGCGGCATCGTCGGAATGGGGCGACAGGATCACCGTGCCGTGTTTCGACGCCGGGCGGTGCGCCGTCATGGGCGGCAGCGGCGGCGGGGGCGAAACCGGCACGGGGGCTCGCAACGCGTCGAGCACCATCCGCTTGATCCGCTCAGCCCCGAAACCGACGCGAAACGTCTCGGCGGCACGCTCACCGAGCTGGGCTCGGTCCTCACGACGCGAGGCCTCGATCGTCGCGGCGATCAGCGCCGAGATCGAGCTCTCCCACACCACCACGCCGTTGACATCCTCGATCAGGTAGTCACCACAACCACCGGTGTCGAAGGTCACCACGACACAGCCACAGGCCATCGCCTCGGCCATCGGTAGCGGAAAGCCCTCGGTACGCCGCCAGCCGTTGGGCTCACCCCGTGCGCCACTAATGAATAGCTCGCATTCTTGAAGACCGCGCGCGATCTCCTCCTCGTCGCCTTCCAAGCACACCGTGTCGAGCCCGGCGGCGCGAAACGCGTCGAGCAGCTCCACATAGCCGTGATCACGATGACTCAACATCCCGACCCGGCCCAGAACGCGACGCTCGGGTGCCGGCGTGAACAGACTCGTATCGATCCAGTTGTGCACCAAACGCGACTCGCGACCGAAACCATAAAGAAAGTACCGCTGAATCTCACGGCTCTCCGACCAGATCTCGACATCGTGAGCCAGGATGTCTCCCTGGTGGTACACGTCGAGATCCTTCACCGCGTCATCGTCCGGTTGACGGCCATCGGGATGGCGACGGCACCAATAGCAAGATTGCGCGAAATAGATTCGCCGACAGTCGACCTCGGCCCCAAAGCGTCTGAGATCGGTGAACCAATTGAAGATCAGGGTGTCGTCAGGCTGAGGATCCACCTCATCCCAGGCGACGATCGTCGCTTGATAACGCGAAAACGGCGACGGCACCACTGTCGGCGCCGTCACCAACACCTCGATCCCCGTGTCCCGCAACAAATGAGCGTGCTGCAAGACCACCTTCACCCCACCATTGATGTTGAGGTGAGGAAGGACGTAAATCACGCGCGCCATAGGAGCCCCCAGCGTCATGCCTGAAACGATCTCGCGATCATATCGGGCTCAAGCGGTGGCTAATCGACCGAAGACGACCACCGACTGACGTCCCCCGACTCGAAACCATCCGAGAAAATCGTGCCGAGAAAGGGCGTGAGCCAAGCCATCTGCGGGCGATCGACGGTGTAATTGTTGGTCGGTTCGAGCGTGAAGATGTACTCGCCCCACTCCGGCCCCGCGGCCCACCATGTCCAGCCGAGCCACACATCGGCGTTGGCTTCGAGATAGCCGAGCGCGTCTTCAATGGCGGCCCGACAGTCGGCATTGTTCGCACCCGCGAACTCGCCCAAAAACCCGACGTAGCCATGCTGACGCAACCAATTCGTGACCGTCACCAGCTGCGTCGAGCCATTCCCAGGCACACACACCGGGGACGTGCCTGAGAAGTTGCTGTCGAAATATTGATGCAGCTCGAAAACGAAGTTGTTTCCCGGATCGACGATATTCAGCATCTCGACCGCATTGGGCGTGCCGTACCAATTCTGCTCCCAGCTATGCGCCCCCGTCCACGCATTGCCCGGCACCAGAATGAGATTTGTCGCTCCCGTCGCCCGAATCGCCGCAATCGCCGTATTCGCACTGGCTCGCCACTGCTCCGTCGACATATTGTTCGGCTCGTTCATCAAACCGAACACCACCCGCGCGTTGCCCTGATAAAGCGTCGCCAAACGACTCCACAGATCGGCAAACGCCGTATCCGGCACCGCCGAGCTCCCGATCAACTGACCGTTGTAACGCGCGTAATTGTGCGGATCCAAAATCACATGGACACCACGATTCGTGGCTTCGGTGACAAACGTATCCAGACCATTCAGCTGCGCGGCGTTGAAATCGCCAAACAGACTCGGCTGCAACCGCTCCCAAAGAAACGGCAGCCGAAGCACATTCATCCCCTTGCTCTGGAAATACTCGATCTCTTCGGTATTCGGCCAGAACGTCCCGTGCGCGAACTCCGCGCCGGCAAGATTCACGCCTTCGAGAATCGGTTCGGCGTGTGTGAGGGAAGCGAGAATCAGCAAGACCAAAGCGACTAGCAGGTACCGGAGCTTGAACATGATGGCTTCCTCGATGGAGTTGGCACTCTCTATGGCGGTGACCGGGCTGCGCCAACCTTATCGAAGAAAGCAAATATTTAACATCGGTCGGTCCAACCTGATCAGATCGAGAGACCCCTGCTCGCACGGCGCGCAACTGGCGCGCGGCAAACTCACCCTAGGCGAGTTCGAACGACTCTTCCCAGAGACTAGTCGCCGCATCCTGCAACGCGACCTGAAAACGCTGCTCACCCAGGGCATCCTCAAAGAGGTGGCAACCGGTCCGACCGACCCCAACCGACACTTACGTGCTCGGGGAGCTATGACAAGCTGTGACAGCTAAGGTTCCGTGGCGGAAGATTAGTCTGGGTAAAGATACAGACCATCACCTGGGTCGAAGGCATCAATCCGACTCTCTTTGTTTCTCCGAACTCTCCGCATCCGCCGCCAGTCCCAACCAAGGCAACAACTCTTCGACCGTGTCTTCCAACCAGCGAAGTCGCTCGGTGGGTGTCATGCTGAGTCCGATTTCGAGCAGATGCGGATCGATATTGGCGGAACGGTGATCGCGGTCGTAGCGAGGCATCTTTTTCACGTTCACACGTCACCTTTCTTGTCTCGG
>JBCDBH010000237.1:0-9188 GCA_039184055.1 Acidobacteriota bacterium | reverse complement strand
GGTCGAGCGGATGCTCGGGGGCGTCGCCCAACATGTTGACGATGCGTTTGGCGGCGAGCACCAGGGAACGGAAGAAGGGCTCGTTGCGACTTTTTTGGAGCGCGTCGATGCGCGCCACCAAGTCGGGCAGGTTGTCGGTGCGCAGAGCGATCGCGGCTTCGATTTCGTCGAAGGCGTAGCCACGCTCACCGAGCAGGTGACGGAGCCGGTCGAGCAAGAACGAGCGCAAGGCCGAGACGGTGGTTTGCGCGCCTCGATCCAGACGCTCTCCCCACAGCAACGCCGAACGCGCCGCGATCAGGTCGATGTCGAGCACCACGTCGCCATCGACCAGGAGTCGCGCCAGCGCCAGACCGAGCGGCCGGAGCCTGTGGGGATCTTTGCGTCGTGGCAAGGGCGCATCGTGATTGCCCAGGACACCGACCAGCGTATCGAGCCGATCGGCGATCCCGAGCAGCTGACCGACGCGACCGCTGGGCAGGGGATCGTCGAGATGCTCGGGGCGGTTGCGGTCGTAGATCGCCCGCCACACCGCCTCCGGATAGCCCTCGCGGCGCGCGTAGATGCCACCGGCGACGCCACCGAGCTGGGGCAAGGCGCGCACCAAGGAGGTGGTTCGATCGACCTCCAGAAGCTCGGCCGCCTGGCGTGCCGCGTCGATCTCGTCGCTCGACCAGTCGAGCGATTCGCACAGCTCACCGACCAGCGACCGCACCCGTTCGACCTTCGCCCCCCAGGTACCGAGCCCGGGGGCGATGGCGCGATGTTCGAGCCGTCGCGAACGCGTCGCCAGCGGCTCTTTGGCATCGGCGTCGAGATAAAAGCTGACGTCGGCGAGCGCGCCCGCCACCGTGCGCTCATACCCCTTGCGCACGCGATCTTTGGGATCGGTGGCACGGTCCATCATGGTGACGAACGCCGGCAGGAGCTGATCGTCCGACTCGGTGGCGCGTCGGGGCACCGCCGCGCCGGGATGGTGACGCAACGCCGCCAGCACCACCTCACGTGGCAAGGCGAGATAGGCCTTGTCGAAGCGACCGGCGACCACCCCGGGAATCTCGCACTGCGCGGCCAGACGCTCGAGCAAAGCGGTCTCGTCGGCGAGCGCGCCACCGGCGGCGGTGGCGGCGTCGGCAAAGCCACCGGTGAGACGACGACGACGTTCGTCGAACGACAGCTCGATGCCACGCTCGGCGAGCTTGGCGGCGAAGTCGTCGAAGCCCGTGACCTCGAACGATTCAGGTGACGACACGGGATGCCCTTCGCTCATCCGTCCCGCCTCGATGCCGCAAAAGCGCACCGGCAGCACCTCGCCGTCATAGAGCACGATCAGTCCACGCACCGGTCGCAACCACGGTCCTTCGCCGGCGCCCCAGCGCATGGTTTTCACACCGCCGAGATCCGCCAAGAGCTCGGGCAAACGCTCGACCAGCACATCGCGGGCAGAGCGTCCGGGGATCTGACGCACGACGCCGAGGTAGCGTCCCTTTTCGGTTTGTACCTCGTCGAGCTTGTCGATCTCGACCTCGACGCGCTCGGCGAATCCGCTCAGCGCGGCGGTCGGCTCGCCAGCGTCGTCGTACGCCTCGGCGACGGACGGGCCGAGCACGCGCTCCTCACGATCGACCTCACGATCCGGCAAGCCACGACAGCCGAGCACCAGGCGTCGACGCGTAAAGCCGGTCACCATCTCGTCGGGCGCCAGACCCGAGCTCATCAAGGCCTCGAAGCAGCGCATCCGCAGACGGTCCATCACCTTGGGGAGCAGACGCGGGGGCATCTCCTCGGCGCGGACTTCGACCAGGAGCTCGACTTTCTGCCGCTCAGTCATCGCTCGCCGCCTTGCGCTTCCTGCGTCGTCGTCGCCTCGGTTTCGCGGCTGGTTTGGGTTCGGCTGGAGGCTCGGCCGGAGGCTCGGCTGGAGACTCGGTTGAGGGTTCGGTAGAAGACTCCGTCGAAGGCTCGGCGGGAGGCTCGGCCGCCGGCTCGGCGGCTTTCACCTCGGCTGCCTGGTCGTCGGATGCGGCCTTACTCGGCTCGGGTGACCAGGTGCGCTCCAGGATCGTCGCGACGTCTTTGACCACGCTCTCGATCGACGCCATCCACGCGGCCCGCTCACCCACCGCCAAACCGCCACGGGCCTCGAGCAAATCGACCAGAAACAAACAGCGCACCGCCGACTCGTACGACAAACGCAACAGGCCCGATTCGAGACCCCGCGACGCCTCGTCGATATAGCCGACGATCTGACTGCGTACGAAATCGGTATCGGCGACGTCGAAGGCGTGGGTCGAGAGCTCTTCTTCTTCGCGATGTCGCAACCGGCCATAGTCGAGACCATCGCCACCCCATTCGATATCGAACGCCGACGGCACCCCGGTGCGTGCGATCACCACGCGTTCGAGCCCATACGACAATTGCACGCTCACCGGCGAGGTCTCGATCCCGGCCGCCGATTGCACGTAGGTGACGCGGGTCACCGTGACGCCGTCGAGCTGGACGTTCCAACCAAAGCCGTAGGCGCCGAGCGCCGGAATCCGCCATCGACGCTCACCGAAACGCAGATCGTGATGGTCGAGGTCGAAGCCGAGCGCGTCGAGACTCTGACGATAAAGCTCGAGGAGATTGTCGGGCGACGGTTTGAGGTGCACCGAAAACTGCAGGTGCTTGGCGAGACGATAGGAATGAAGGCCGTGCCGACCGTCGAGCGGTCGACGCACCGGCTGCACGAGCGCCGCGCGTCGCGGCTGGGGACCGAGCAGGCGCAAAAAGCACTCAGGGTGCAGCACGGCCGACGTCAACGGCAGATCGGCCGCCGGCACGATCAGACAATCCTGATCCATCCAGAACCGGGTCAGCCCGGTCAACGCTTCGTGCACACTCGTCATTCGTAGCCGAAGAATACGCTACGAGACTGCTTCCTGAAAAACTCACTTCCCTCTGGCGGCATGACGGCGCGAAGCCGGTACACTCACCGTGGAGGAATTGCTAGGTGATACGCCATACAGTCATGCTCGTCATCCTTTCGCTGCTCGCTCTCGGCGCGACGCCCATCGCCGCCGATCAAGCCGCTGTCATCAGCCCCGAACAGGCCGACGCCGCGCTCGCCTACCTCACTCCGGGCACCATCATTCGGCACCATTGCGCGCCGTGTGGTGACACCGATTTCACCGACGCGACCATCGAGACTCGTAAACAACTCGAGTGGTCCGACACTTCGAATCTGGTCGAGATCGTCGTCAACGGCGAGCCGATCGACCTGGCCTATGTCTACGTGCGTCAACGAGAAGGCTGGCACAACCTGGCGTTGCTGATCGGCATGACGGAAGTGACCGACGTGCCGAGACTCTTGACCGCTTCGACCCTCGGTAACATCCATTCGGATGCCCACGCCAGCCACGATCACGAGCACGATCACGGCCACGGCCACGCCAGCCCCATCGCCACCCGAACCTTCCCCATCCCCGGTCATTGGCTCGGCACCATCGACGGCACCGCCGTGGCCTTCGATGCGGGGCTCGAGGAGGGCCTCGAAGCGACCGGTACGTGGGGCGGACGTGAGGTCTATCTGGAGCTCGCCGCGGGCGGTCACGCGCCCCTCACTTTCGAGCTCTGGGATCCCGAACGCGACGGCCCAGCCATCGGCGTCCTGGCGGGAACGATCGTCAGCGAAGAGGATGGCCACCAGGCGTTCGTCGGCACCTGGCAGCGCGACGGCAAAACCGCCGTGCCCGCGACCCTCGAGCTCGCCGCGACCTATGTCACGGTGTTCTCGGAAAGCAACGGGCTGAGCGCGAGCTGGCACTATCCACGTCTGCCGGCGCGGGTGCCGGGCGCCCTCGATTTCAACGTCGAGCAGGCGATGGCGGCGGCGCGACGTCACGAAACCTTCGTCTTCGAGCTGGTCGATCTCGGTGGCGGTCCACCGGACGACGTCATCGTGAGCGGGATCGGCTGGGAGCGGGAGGAAGGCACCGTCGTCGCCCACGTCGATGACAAGGTGCTCAGTCTCGAGCGTCGTCTGTGGAGCTACACCGGTGGCGCCCACGGCAATCTGTCGCTCGCCACCGAGGTCTACGCGTTCACCCCGGCGGGCCCACGTCGTCTCGCGCTCGCCGATCTCTTCGCTGCCGACACACCGTGGCAAGACGGATTGATCGACCTGGTGTACGAGGACCTTCGTGGACAAGGCGCGAGCCTGCTCGGCAGCCGTGACGAGATGACCCTCGAGCGTCTCGGCACGTTCGCGGTCGAGCCCGAGCACCTGCGCCTCCTCTTTCAGCCCTATGAAGTCGGTTCATGGGCCGAAGGCTCGTACACCGTCACCGTGCCGTGGTCGTCGCTACGCGATTGGCTCGCCCCGCATGCCCCGATCGACTCTCCATAACCCGTGAGCTCCGACCCTAGCTCGAACGAGCCCGCCACGCCTCTGGCCTTTCTCGGCGACCGACCGGCCGAGACCAAGCCACCGCCTGCCGACAAACGGCGTATCTGGCCGTATCTGGTCGCGGTGGCGGCCATCGTGGTGCTCGGGGCGGCGTTCGCGGCGGTCTACTTCGCCGACGATCTGCTCGATCGCGCGCCGCCCATGGTGCTCGCCAACGGCAGCCGGCTGGCCGTCTTGCCCTTCGTCGACGCCACCGGGGAACGGGGCAACGAGTGGTTGGCGCTCGGCTTGAGCGAATGGGTGGCGCACGCCATCGAAGAAACCCCGCGCACCGCGATCGTGCCGAGCGATCTCCTGGTCGACGCCATCCTCGAACGCGGCCTCGCCGATCGCGCCGCCATGCGCGAGCTCGCCTTCGCCATGGGCGCCGATGTCGCGATCGACATCACCGTCAGCCGTGACGACGACCTGTGGCGTGCCGACGTCCAGGCCTACACGCCCGAAGGGCAGGCGGCGAGCAGCGAGGTGGCGCGTGACGATCCGATGGCCACCGGCGAATCCCTGGTGCGGCTCCTTGTCAACGCCGCGTCGCCCGACGTCCTGCCTCCCGACATCGAGGTCATGTACTCGGGCAATCGCTTTCTCGATCGACTGTGGGCCATGGGCAACGCCGCCCTACGGGCCGGTGACGCCGCCACCGCCGAGCCGTATTTCGACATCTGCCTGCGTCACCAGCCCCGCTTCCTGCTCGCCCAGGCGCGCCTCGCCGACACCGTGCGTATGCTCGGCGACTACGACCGCGCCCGCGAGATCGAGCTCGAGCTGCTCGAGCTCGCCCAGGGTCGCAACGACAACTACCTGCTCGGTCGTAGCGCCTACGCGCTCGGGCTGATCACCGCCCTCGAAGGCAAATGGGATCAGGCCGATCGCAACTTCCACCAGGCCGAAGCGATCTTCGCCAGTCGGAAAGACACCTACAGCCAGCTACGGATTCTCGAAAAACGCGTGCGCTTCGCCCAGGCGCGTCGTCGCCCCGACCTCGCCGCCCAGGCGCTCGACGATCTTCTCGGTCTGCAACATCAGATTCCCCATCGGCTCGGTCAAGCCGAAACCCTCGTCGAACGCGCCAACCTCGCCCTCGATCTCGACGACATCGACGCCGCCGACACCCTGCTCACCCAAGCCGACGACGTCGCCCAAGAAATCGGCGATCCACGCACCCTCACCCGGGTCGCGAGCGGTATCGGTGAAGTGGCCTGGCGTCGGGGCGACTTCGCCACCGCTGGCGAGCGTTGGCAAAGCGCCGCCGCCTACCATCGTCAGCACGGCGAAACCCGTCGCGTCGCCTCCCTGCTCACCAAGCTCGGCGCCGTCGCCGAAGCCAGCGGCGACCTCGAAACCGCCGAAGCTCATTACGTCGACGCCATCGACCTCGCCGAAGACCTCGACGACCAGGCCCTCGCCGGTCGACTCGCCATGCGCGCCGCCCAAGTGCTCATCGAGCGCGGCTACCCTTACCAAGCGCGTCCCCACCTCCGCTACGCCCTCGACCGCGACCAGGCCATCGGCGACCCCTTGGGTCTGCAACGTCTCATCGCCCGCTTCGCCTACGAACAAGGCCACTTTCGAACTGCCTTCGAAACCCTCGGCGCGATGAGCAAAAGCGAAGTCTGGACCGAGCAAGACGCCATCTACCTCGCCGTCTACGAACAAGCCACCAAGGTCGACCGACGCATCCCCCTCCCCGGAGAACCCGAAGTCCCCGGTGGAAGGCCGATTACACCCTGAGATTTCAGTGCGAAGTGCTCGTGCAAGATGACGTGCGAGGCTTTTCAGCAGCCGCTAGAACCAGTTGCTTGGAAGAGCCCGTGCGTCAGATTGCGAGCGCGGCATGGTGAGATTCAAGGCGGGTCGACGCAGGCTGCGCGCCCCGGGCAATGCTCAAGCATTGTCGAGGAGAGCCAACGCCGAAGATCACCGCCGCAAGATGACGTGCGGAGCTTCCAAGCAGCTGGTTCCCAAAAAGGAGAAAGCGGTTGGTAGCGCATCACAACAACCCCCGATGCCACCAACCGCTTTCGTTTTCTCACTGACGCTCCGAATCGATCGTTCCGGCTCGTCATGAAGATCATGCCGCGTTTCCGACCCCGAGTCCTTAGAGTCGGGTTAGAGAGCGGTAAGAGTCAGGGAACCGTGCTCGACCACGAGCTGGTATCGCCCGATTCGAAGCCGTCCGAAAAGATGCTGTCCGACGGCCCCAACTCGAGGACCAACGACACATCGTCGATGTCTTGCCCAGCGAACCCTTCCAAGCCGATCGTAAGTCGGCCATCCCATGGATCTTCGAAAAACTCGGTGATGTCCATCGGTGACCCGAACGGACCCGAGGAATTCGAGAATTCGAGCATCGCGTTTTCGACCTTGGTCGGGCTATCGAAATCGAGCGGATCATCCATGCCGATTTCGATACAGGCGGAATCGAGCGGCGTCCCGGTATCCGGATCAGTAAATCCCTCGGGGAAAAGGTCGCCACCGCTATCGGAAAACGAATTGAGGTTGACCGTCGGATCGCCGCCGCTGCTCGTCGACTCGAACTCGAAGACAAGCGGCTGGGTACCGTTGATATAAGGATCGAGCAACTCCGAGAGTCCGTCGAAGAGCACCGTGTTGTCGTCCATCCCCGATTGGTGCATATCAGAGCACTCGATAGAGCCATCGATCAACGCTCCAATGAGGTGTTCGAAGCTGTAGCTGTCGCCGTCTGGTGAGCCACCACCGGCGTAAAGAGCTGGAGCAACAAGAAGGAGGAAGGTGAAAAGAACCACGCGGCAGCGATAGACCATGGCTAACTCCTCTCGGTAACAATCGGCCAACCAAAAAAGGGCGGTGGCGGGCAACCTCCCGAAAGGAACACATTGCCCGCACACCGTGGGAATCCGCCGGCGTCCGACCGGCTCGTAAGACAATGCCTTGCAGACGAATGGCGAGTCCTAAGAAGGCGGTTAGGCCCCGGTAATAGCCAGTCCGCGACTCGCTTGATAGCGTTTGGCCGGTGAGTCCCGCGCACGACATCCGCTTCGGCCCCTTTCGGCTCGATCCACCCGAAGGACGACTTTGGCAGCACGACACCCCTGTGCCCTTGACCCCCAAGGCGTTCGCGGTGCTGCATCAGCTCGCGCGTCAGCCCGGGCGACGGCTCGACAAAGACGAGCTGCTGAGCGCCGTATGGGGCGAGCGTCATGTGAGCGACGCAGTGCTCAAAGTCGCGGTGCGCGAAATTCGTAAAGCCCTCGGCGACGAGGCACGCGACCCGAGCTATATCGAAACCGTGCACCGCCACGGCTATCGCTTCATCGCCGAGCTGAGCCGACCGGCATCGAGTCCCGACACCGCCGCGACGCTGGTGGGGCGACGCGCTGAGCTCGAGCTCCTGCGGAACTATCGCGACCGCGCCTTCATCGGCCAGCGGCAGGTGGTCTTCGTCACCGGCGAGCCCGGTCTCGGCAAAACCACCCTGATCGACTCCTTTCTCGCCCAGCAACACGACCGGCTCACCGCCTCCGGTCACGCCCTCGAGCAATTCGGTGGTGGCGAGCCCTACCTGCCGATGCTCGAAGCGCTCGGTCGGCTGTCACGGGGCAGCCACGGCAACGAGGTGGTCGATCTCCTGCATCGCTACGCGCCCACCTGGCTGCTTCAGCTCCCGGCGCTGCTCGACCCCGACGCCCGGCTCGAGCTCCAGCACGAAACCCGGGGCGCCACCCCCGAGCGGATGTTGCGTGAAATGGCCGAAGCGCTCGAAGCGCTCACCGCCGTGCATCCCCTCATCCTGGTGCTCGAAGATCTGCAGTGGAGCGACTACTCCACCCTCGATCTGATCGTCCGTCTGGCGCGGCGTCCCGAGTCGGCGCGCTTGCTCCTGCTCGCCACCTTCCGGCCCGAAGAAGCACGGCGTCACGATCATCCGCTCCATATGCTCATCCGCGATCTCGAGCCCCAGCCGCACTGTCACAACCTGCGGCTCGACTACCTGTCGACCGACGCCGTCGCCAACTACCTGCACGCCCGGGGCCCGGCGCCGCCCACCGATCGCCTCGCCGCCACCATTCGCGCCCATACCGGTGGCAACCCGCTCTTCATGACCGCGGTGATCGACTACCTGGCGAGCCAGCAACGCTTGGTGCACGAACGCGATCGCTGGCGACTTCGCGACCAGGGCGGGCTCGGCGTGCCCGAGAGCATCCGTCAGCTCATCGAACGGCAAATCGACCGGCTCGACGACCAGGACCAGCAGCTGCTCTACACCGCCAGCGTCGCCGGCAACGAAATGTCGGCCATCGCCATCGCCCACGCGCTCAGCATCACCCTCGACGAAGTCGAAGATCGCTGCGATCGGCTGGTCAACCGGCGTCAGTTTCTGCGTCATGCCGGCGTGCGCAAACTGCCCGATCGCACCATCACCGCGCGCTACGCCTTCATCCACGCGCTGCATCAGCACGTGCTCTACGAGCGTCTTTCCGCCTCACGCCGCAGCCGTCTCCACCGGCGTATCGGTCACGGTGGTGAAGCCACCTACGGCGACCGCGCCAGCGACATCGCCCCCGAGCTCGCCCACCACTTCGCCCGTGCCGGCGACCCGGGGCGCGCCATCCACCATCTCGAACACGCCGCCAAGCTCGCCGCCCGTCGTCACGCCGCGCGCGAAGCCATCGGCCACCTCGACCACGCCCTCAAGCTCGCCAACGACCTCACCGACGTCGAGCCCGCCTGCGAGCGCCTGCTGCTCGATCGCGGCCTCGCC
>JBCDBH010000236.1:0-9216 GCA_039184055.1 Acidobacteriota bacterium | reverse complement strand
GCCAACACCGCGTTCTTCGGTCAAGCGGCTCCGGACACCGGTGTCGTCGAGGGTGGCGTGGTGCGTCTGCACCCGGGTTTCAACGCTCCGGGCACGGGTGGCATCCTCGACGATGCCATGTACACCAACGCCGATTTCCTCGCCGATGGTTACCACGTGGCGCGGGTCACCGTGACCACTCCGGGACAGCCTTCGGTCTACCTGCGTGGTGATCGTTTCCGGGTCAGCGCGACCTTCGTCGACCCGGCCGACGGTTCGACGGTGCGTGCGCTCGGCAAGGCCCTCACCGATGACAGCAGCGTCTTCACCTTCTTCGACGATGCCAACGTCGAGCTGCTGGTCAAGGTTCTCGACGCCTGCGCCATCAACGACCAGAACTGGGTGTTCTCGAGCGGTCTCACCAACACCGCGGTCGACATCCTGGTGGAAGATCTGGAGACCGGTGCCACGCAGACCTACAGCAGCCCGGGTGGCGCGCCCTTCGAGCCGATCTTCGATCTGGCGGCGTTCGACGCCTGCCCGTAAGCTCAGCTCATCGGAAGGACGAAAGGGGGCCGAACGGCCCCCTTTTTTTATGCCCGGATTGTGCGCTCCGCTCCGAGTCGTGTCCCGTTTCCGTGTCGAAGCTGGGATGGATCGCGGCCACGTGTCACATGCCCTTACAGACACGACACGACAAACGCCGCGTTTCCCCAACGATACGCGGTAGTCACTCGGTTCCGTCCCCGACGGAGCTTCGAACCAAGGAGCGCACATCATGGCTGTTCATTTTCTATCCACCACTCTCACCTTCAATCGGCCGGGCGTCGGGACCTGGAGAGTCAACTTCGCGAAACCGATCATCAGCGCTGGCGCCAATATCCAAGGCTTCGACATTGGTTTTGCTCCGGACGATCATGAGCTTCGTACGCTCTCCATCAAGGTACAGAACGTCGAATGGAGCGGTACGGAAGTGATTGGGGAGGTGGTCTTCCTCTTGCAGGACGACAGTGATCACGAAGGCAAAGGCACCATCACGGTGGGTGTCGCCGCCGAGCTCGAGTGATCCCCCATACACGGTGATCTCGCCATACACGGTGATCTCGCCATACACGGTGATCTCGCCATACACGGTGATCTCCCCATGCAGAAAGGGCACGCCGGTTGGCGTGCCCTTTGTCGGTGTCTTCTGTCGACCGTAGTCCCGTACGGCCGGCGAGCGTTCAGGCGATCCGTGCCAGCCCTTCCTCGGGCCAGTGGAGCGTCGGTTCGGGGACGGGCGCGATGGGGAGGGAGAAGCGGAACGTCGTGCCGACGTCGAGCTCGCTTTCCACCGTCACCTCACCACCGTGCAGCCGGACGATCCGTTGGGTGATCGCCAAGCCAAGGCCAGCACCCGATGACGACCGTGGATCGGCGTCGGCGAAGCGGCACCGGAAGGCGCGATCGAAGACGAACGGCAGGTCTTCGGCGGAGATTCCACAGCCGGTATCGGCCACTTTCACTTCGAGACGTTTGCTTCCCGCCATCTCGATCTCGTCGAGCGTCACGGTGACCGAGCCACCCGGCGCGGTGAAGCGCAGGGCGTTGTCGATCAGGTTCTGCAGCGCCCGTTCGATCAAACCGATATCGCCGAGCACGGCGGGGAGCTCGGGATCGAATTGGGCGCGGATCGTCACGTCGCGCTCCTCGGCTTCGAGGCTGAATCGCTGGACGTTGTCCTGGACCAGCTCGGAGAGCACGAAACGCTCCATGTCGGCTTCGGCGTCGTCGGCCTCGAGCTTGGTGAGCTCGAAAAGCTCGCCGACCAGCTTGCCCAAGCGGTCACTCTGACGGAGCGCCACCGCCAGGTAGGAGCGTCGTTTCTCGTCGTCGAGCTCTTTGATCGCCAGGGTCTCGAGATAGCCGTGGAGCATGGCGATCGGGGTGCGGAGATCGTGCGACACGTTGGCGATCAGCTCGCTCTTGAGCGCCGCCAAGCGTTCGATCTGATCCATCTGCACCTCGATACGGTCCTTCATGTCATCGAAGGTGGCGCCGAGCAGCGCCACTTCGTCGCCGTCACCGGGCTCGCATTGCGCCGCGTTTCCACGTTGAAAACTCTGCATCCGGCACGTCAGCAGACGGAGCGGTTTGGTCAGACGACGAAAGATGACGAAGCCGAAGAGCAGCGCCAGAGCCACCGCGCCCAGGCCCGTCCACAGACTGAGACGAAGCGCGTGGCTGGTCGCCAAACGACCCGCCGCGGTTTCGAACGGATCGTTGTCGAGCACGATGTACAAATAGCCCTGAGTTGGGCCTTCGAGCGGCAGCGGCGCCACCGAGATGATCTTGCGATGCTCGGGATCACGTGGATCGTCACCGAGCATCGGCAGGTGCTCGGGCCCCGCCATCAGATCGCGAATCGGCTGCAGCGACACGCGTTCGAGCTGCGCCGGGCCGGGGGTCGGATCGTAGGCGAGCACGGTGCCTTCGGGATCGAGCAGATAAAACTGCACGCCCGGATTGACCACCATCATCCAGTGAAAGATCTCGTCGAGACCTTCGGGGCGAATCTCGCCGTCGGGGTCGATCAGCCGACTTTCTTTCATCGCGGCGATATTGCTGGCGAGATCGAGGTTGGCGCTCTGGTTGGCCTCCTCGAGATGAAGCCGCGTCGTGATCAGGGTCGACGCGATACCGAGCGTGCCGACGGCGAGGAGAAGAAGGAGCAGGGCGGTGGCGAGACGCGTGTGCAAACTGCTCATGCGGCATCCGCTGATTCGAAGAATTTGTAGCCCACGCCCCACACCGTGAGCACATATCGAGGCGCCGCCGGATCGGCTTCGATCTTGGAGCGCAGCCGGTTGATATGCGAGTTCACGGTGTGCTCATAGCCATCGTGGCCGTAGCCCCACACGCGGTCGAGCAGCTCGGAGCGGCTGTAGACCCGGCCCGGATTGCGGGCGAAGTGCACCAGGAGATCGAACTCTTTGGCGGTCAGCCTGAGCTCACGGGTGTCGAGTGAAGCGGTGCGTCGTGTTTCGTCGATTCGAAAGCCACCGACTTCGATGGCCCGGGTCGCTTCGCGACGAAACGCCAGCGCTTCGACACGACGAAAGATCGCCTTGACCCGCGCGGTCAGCTCACGGATGCTGAACGGTTTGGTGAGGTAGTCGTCGGCGCCGACCTCGAGACCGAGCACGCGATCGAGCTCGGTCGACCGGGCGGTGAGCATGAGGATCGGTGTGTAGGCGGGCGCGGCGCGTAGCTGACGGCAGATCTCCAGCCCGTCGAGACCCGGGAGCGCCAGGTCCAGAATCACCAGATCGAAGCCACCACCGAGGGCGAGCTCGAGTCCAGAAGGTCCATCGTGAGCTTGCGTCACTTCACAACCCAGATCGACCAAATGCAGCTCGACCAGATCGGCGAGCTCGTGTTCGTCTTCTATGACCAAAATGCGTTTTCGAATCATTGCCAAGCCTCCAGGACCGACCCTAGCGGGCAAATCTCACATGGCGATCACAAGACCATCCACATACTTTGCCGTTACGAGCTGATCATGATGTTGGCTTTGCCTGATGAGCATTCGCTGATCAAGCTCGACTGGGACGGGTGTGATCGATCATCGGAAGCAGTCGTGAGTCCTCGAGGGCGGCGAGTCGGTGACCGATGCCGGCGAGATAGCCAGGGTTGGAGGCGAAGCTCCGAAAGATCTCGAGGCTCGCGTGCCGGACGAGCAGCACACGATCCCATCGCTCGGTCGACGGGCCGATGAAAGCGGGGCCACCCGCACCGTCGAAGATCACCTCACCACCGGCTTCGAGCAGGAACGGCAGGGTGTGTCGCGAGTAGAGACGATAGGCCTCGGCCCCCGAGATCGGTTCGGGTGAAGCGAGGTCCGGGGAAGCCGAATAATCGGCGATGTCGCGAAATCGCAGCAGATTGAGCATCACCACGGGACCGGTGATGCCGCGCGTGAAGAGCTCGCGTCCGGCCTCTTGCGTCGGTTCGAGATAGGTGGCTCGGGAAGGGTCCATGGGGCGATCGTACCTCGTTTCTCCTCGTTCGTCCCTCGAGGGATCCGCTTCGTCCCTAGCGGGCTAGTTGTCATCCTCGTACTACAACTATAGTACTGGTATGACGACGGTAGGCGATAAGGATCCAACTCCGAACACGCGCTCAGCGACGCCCGAAAAACCCCTCTCACGCGCCGAGTGGCAGCTGATGAATTTGTGCTGGCGGCTGGGTAACAAGTCGACGGCTCGCCAGATCTACGAGGCATCTCTCGAGCTCAAGGAGCGTGACTACCGCACCGTCAAGACGATGCTCGATCGGATGGCGGCCAAAGGGTATTTGACCGTCGAGAAGCTCGGTCCCTTGTCGTTGTTCACGCCCGCGATCGAACGCCGGCGGGTCATCGGTGAGGCGATTCGCGATTTTGTCGACGTGGTGCTCGACCGCGCGCTGGCGCCTCTCTTCGTTCATCTGGCCACCGAGGACGAGCTCGAGCTGTCCGATGAAGAAATCGCCGCGCTCGAAGATCTCATCGAGAAGGGCAAAGAGCCATGAGCTTCTTTTGGTCCGACATAGACGCTTCGCGGCTGCATATCGATGCGTGGAGTCGGGCCATGCTCGATGTGAGCTGGCAGACGACGCTTCTCGTCGTGCTCTTGCTCGGGCTCGCGCGTCTGACCCGTGGTTGGCCAGCGCAGGCCCGCTATGTCATGTGGTTGTTGGTGATGGTGCGTCTGATGGTGCCGGTCGGGCTCGAATCGCCTTGGGGACTCGTTCGGGAACCCGCGCAGCTCGACATTCCCGTGATCCACATTGCGGGCCCGATGCCCGACGATGTCGTGGTGGAGGTGGAGGCATCCGATTCGCATGAAGTCGTGGCGCCGGTCGTCGCCAAGATCCATCTCGCCAATCTTCTTTTTGCCTTCTGGATGGCTGGGGTCGGAGCCCTCGCCTTCGCGCACGCGGCTCGCAGCTATGTGGCTCGGCGTCGGATCGATGCCCTGCCACGTGCTCCGATCCGGGTCATCGATCTCGTCGCTCGTCTCGAAGCCGAGCTTGGAGTTAGCCGACCGGTGGAGGTGCGGACGACGGGTGACGCCCGGATTGCGGCCCCGGCGGTGTTTGGCTGTCGTCGGTCGGTGATCGTGTTGCCGATCGATATGGCCACCAGCTGGCACGAAGACGAGCTCGGTCCCGTTCTCGTGCACGAGTTGCTTCACATTCGCCGTGGCGACCTGTTGATTCACCAGCTGCAGATCTGGCTGCAGATCCTCTACTTTTTTCATCCTCTCGTCTGGCTGGCCAATCGGCACATCTCGCGGGAGCGTGAGCTGGCCTGTGACGATGCGGTGCTGGCTCATTATGCGGGTCGTCCCGAGCCCTATGTCCGTTCCTTGCTCAAGGTGGTGACGCGTTATCGTCACCGCTCGTCGACGGCCTTGGCCATGGCGCGCGCTAGCGGGATGGGCCGACGGCTCCGGCGATTGGCACAGGGAACTCCCGCATCGCTTGCGACACGACGTCCACGACTGACGATCACCGGTCTCGTACTCGTGGCGATCCTCGCCGCTTCGTCGACGGCATGGCGTGTCGACATCATCGAGGCGACGGAGTCGACGTCACCGACTCACGACGATGTGTTGCGCTTGCTGCAGAGAGAGGATCCCCCCGAACAGGTTTTGGATTGGATCACCACGCACCCCTGGTCGGCGCTGACCGCGGATATGGCGTCGGTCCTCATCGTCGCTCGGGACGAGGCGCTCGTCACCGAGGCGATCGCCTTGTGGCACGAGCAGCTCTCACGCCATCCACATGACGCCGTGCTCCATGGTCGTGCGGGTGCATTCATCGGCCACTTCGATCTCGAAGAAGGCATGGCTTTGCTTCGTCAGGCCGCTGAAATGGACCCGTCTCGAGCCACCTGGCCATCTCGGCTCGCCAACTTCTATCTTCGCGACGGCCGATTCGACGAGGCATTCGTGGCGCAACGTGACGCCTTCGAGCTGACCCGGGACGACTGGCTTCGGTTGCGAGCCGAAAGTCGCCTCGCTGAGCTTGCCGTGGCCGCGGGCGAGCTCGATACCGCGGCTTTTCATGCCCATGCGGTATTTGCCGACCTCGATCGCTTCGACCGTGTCTTTGTCAACGACCTGATTCATGTCTCCCATCAAGTGCTCGGACGGGTAGCGCTACGGGGCGGTGACATCGATCGCGCTCTCGATCACCTGGCCAAGTCGACCGAGGTGGACATTTCCCCGACGTTGGGTTCGTTTGGTCCACGTCTAGCCTTGGCTGATGAGCTTTTGGCGCTCGGCGAGGATGCCGCCGTGCTCGACTATTTCGCAGCGAGCCGATCCTTCTGGAAAACCGGTCGAGACGATCTGGACTTGTGGATGGCGGAGATCCGCCGTGGAAAGGTGCCTGATTTGAGTCGACGAGTGAATGGTTGCTGATGACTGATTGATCGACGCCTGAATCGATCAGCACGACGTAAGTAAAAGATCGATCGGTACCGACCAGGTGCCATCGGTGGAGGTGTGTGTCTCGACTTAGCCCCGAGACGCGTATGGGGGACGTGTGTCCCAAAAACCGGAGCCATGCTCCGCAATGTGGAGGAGGAGCCTGTGAAACGACTTGGACTGACGACCGTGTTCTTGTTCCTGACGATGTTTTCGAGCTCGACGGCTCAGAGTTTCGCTCAACCCTTTGCCTATGTAACCGATACCGGACCGTTTCCCGGTCGCGTGTTGATTCTCGACACCAAAACCAATGAGACGGTCGGTGAGGTCGACGTCGAGATCGTTCCCTTTGGCGTCGCGGTGTCGCCCGATGGTGGCGAGGTCTATGTCACCAACGTCATCGGTGGGCTGTCGATCATCGACACCAGCGACAACTCGGTGGTGGCGACCGTCGCGGTGGGGGCGCGTCCGATCGGGGTGACCGTGGCTCCGGATGGATCCGAGGTCTTCGTCGCCAACGCGAGCGATGGCACCGTGTCGGTGGTCGACGTGGCGAGTCGAGCCGTGGTGGCCACGGTACCGCTCGGGGCTGAAGCCACCGGTGTGATCGTCCATCCCGACGGCTCGCGGCTTTACGTATCGACTCAGAACGACGCCACCGTCGAGGTGGTCGACATCGCGACCCGCACGATCGTCGCGTCGATTCCGATCGGCTCGAACGGGAGCGGTATCGACGTCGCGCCGAGTGGTGACGAGGTCTATGTCGTCGATGACATCGCCGACAATCTGGTGATCATCGACACGGCGACCGATACCGTTGCCGCGACCGTACCGGTCGGGAGCGCCCCGAACGGTGTCGCGGTGCATCCCGAGGGTGTCGCCGTCTACGTCAGCAACTTCTTCGGTAATTCCGTGTCGGTGGTCGACCCGGTGAGCCGTACCGTGACCGCGACGGTGGCCGTGGGGCTCGGGCCAGAAGGCATCAGCGTGCATCCGGACGGCGATCGGCTCTACGTGGTCAACGTCAGCGAAGGCACGGTGTCGGTGATCCAGCTGGCGTCGATGAGCGTCGTCGAGGTGCTCGACTTCGGTCCCGATGTGTTTCCGATCTCGTTCGGCGATTTCATCGGGCCGCTCGGTCTGGGCGGCGTGGTCGATCGCATGACGCCTCGCCTGGTGCGCTGTCGCAATCTCACCACCGGGCGGAGCGTGGTGGTTCGAGACGGCGCCACGCGTTGGGACTGCGAGGCGGCAGGTCTCGAAGTCGGAGCAGACGATCGGGTGGTGATCCAGGTGCGTGGACGCGTCGATTGACCGGGCGGCGGGTCGTCCTTAGCCGACCCGTCGTCTACTACTGCTTCCGAGCCAGGATCTGGACCACCGCGCTCGGGCCGGAGTGGAACTCGCCTTCTTCGACGGTGCGATCGATTTCTCGACCGATCACGAAGTCGAGACCCTCGAGCTCTTGTTCGAGGCTCGTCAAGGACATCAACAACTCACGTTGAGCCGCCGGTGGCCCACCACGACCCGGCATCTCGAGCTGCCGTTCGGTGTAGGCCTCGAGCACGAACACACCACCGGGAGCCAGCCCGGCGACGACCTTGCGATGCAGCGGCACGCGGATCGCCGGTGGCACGTGAGCCCAGATCGACACGATCCCTTGCCAGGCGCCCGGTTCGATCTCGAAATTCGCCAGATCGGCTTGCCGAGTCGAGATGGTGACGCCGGAGGCTGTCGCGAGGCCTTGTGCTTTGTCGAGCCCGATCGCCGATTGGTCGACCGCGGTGACGTCGTATCCACGCTTGGCGAGAAAGACCGCGTTGCGTCCCTCGCCTTCGGCCAAGCACAAGACCCGACCGGACGGAATCTGGTCCACCTGTTGGACCAAATGATCGTTGGGTTCGGCACCGTAGGCATAGCCATCGGCGCCATATCGCGTATCCCACATGTCGGTACTCATAGGAAGTCACCGCTCAATGAACTCTCCTTTTCGTGGCCAGCGTGGCCCGTTCAATCCGGGATCAGCACGGGTCGTTCCATGACCAGGTCGGTTTGATCGTCCGTTCCCAGTCGAAAGACATGCGCGCCGACACGCTCGAAACCCCATCGCTCATAGAAGGCGATAGCTCGTGGGTTGTGCTCCCAGACGCCGAGCCACAGGGTTTGATAGCCACGTGATTGGGCCGTGTCGAGGCAGATCCGCATGAGCTTGGCGCCGATGCGACGACCGATCACGTGTTGGTCGACATAAAGCCGTTCGAGCTCGACCGGCTCGGGACCGCGAACGCTCGGGTCGACCGAATGCTCTCGGACCTTGGCGTAGCCGACCGGTCGATCGCCGAGCATGGCGACAAAGAACGTATTGGCCTCGTCACCGAGCTCTTTCGCGGTCTGCTCGACCGAGAACGCGGTCTCCATATAGGCCTCGAGATCGTCAGCCGCGTTCGTGGCGGCGAACGCGTCGCGAAACGTGCGGTCGGCGATTTGCGCGATGAGCGGCGCGTCGGCGAGGTGAGCGGGTCGGATGATCAGTTCATCGGGAGTCGTCTCGCGGAGCACGGTGGCGATCTCCGCGATCACGGTCTCGTTGTCGGTCAAGAAATGTCCGGTTTCGTCGAGGTAGCGAGCGCGACAATTGGGCAGTGTGGCGGCGAGATGCTCCGCCATCGCAACCGGTGCGAGGGTGTCGTCCCGACCGTGCCAGAGGTACACCGGAGAGGCGATCGACTCGAGCTCGAAACCCCACGAGCTGGACATCCCGAGCACACCGTCCACCGCGTGC
>JBCDBH010000235.1:0-9241 GCA_039184055.1 Acidobacteriota bacterium | reverse complement strand
GACGACAAAATCGGTCCGACTCGGGACCGCATGAGCTCGTATGGGCCTGATGCTAGCTCGGCTCGGTCCGCCGATCCACAAGCTTGATCGAAAGCAGGCTACCCGATCTCGCCGAGGCGACGAATCGAGGTCACCGCGGCCCGATCGATCACCAGACGACGGTGCTTGGGCCACACGCCAAATTGGGCGACACGCGCCACCCACGCCTCTTTGTCGTGACCGTCCGTGCCATCGCGGTGGACGTCGGCGCCGACCATGATCACCTGTTGCTCGGTGATGTCGTCACAGCGACCGACGATGATCTCGTCGCCTTCGGTGTCGACCACCACGGTGATGCCGTGTAGCTCGTGCTTACCGGTGTGAAAGGTACCCACCGGGCTCAGCCGCAATGCTCGTCGAAGGCAGCGGTGAGATCGGCCGCCACCTCGTCGGCGGTGCGTCCCTCGATCCGATGCCGTGGCAGGAAAAACACCAGCTCACCGCCCTTGAACATCGCCATCGACGGGCTCGACGGTGGGATCTCGGGAAAGAAGCCGCGCGCCGTGTGAGTCGCCTCGACATCCTGACCGGCGAATACCGTACCGAGATGATCGGGCCGCAGCGACGTGCCGTCGAGCGCTATCCGAACACCCGGGCGAGCCATACCCGCGGCGCAACCACACACCGAGTTGACCACCAAGAGCTTGGTGCCTTCGGCTTTCATCCAATCGTCGACTTGAGTCGCGTCACGAAGCTCGGAAAAACCAGCGACCGTGAGCTCCTCGCGCATGGGACGCACCATCAATTCTGGATAAGGCATGCAAAACCTCCGATGAGGGATTCGTTGATCTGAAGACGGCGACCGGGCGCACCGATCCCGTTGCTGTAGTGTACGACACCATCAAGAGATGCGGGCACAGCCTGCACTCTCATCCATGCCGTAGCGAGCGGTTCGTCGCTACGGCGTGCAAACGTGCGTGAGATGCAGGCTCACTCCAACCAGCGTTCGAACCAGCCCATCGCCGCGTCCCAGGCGACTTGGGCCTGCGCGGCATCTTCGAAATTGAAGATATGACCGGCGTCTTCGATCACCAAGAGCTCGGACTCACGACCCAGCTCGCCGAGACGGGCATGCAGAGCCTCTGACTCGCTCAATGGCGCCGATGTGTCGCGGTCGCCGTGAATAAGGAGCACCGGTGCGTGGATCGTGTCCGCCTGTTGATACGCCGAGGTACGGGCGAGAAAGGTGCTGAATTCGGCGTCGTTGTCCGCTCCCGAGCGCCGATAGAAATAGCGTCGAATAAAGAAGAACGCCGTGCTCTTGGGCCAGGGACGATCGATTTCGAGCCAGCGTTCGAAGTCGGTCACCGGGTAATAGGCGACCACGGCGTCGATCTGCCCGGTATAGGCCTCGATCAACAGGCTATAGACGCCACCCTGTGAGAAACCGAGCGCTCCGACGCGTTCTTGGTCGGTCTGTGGATGCTCGCGGAGCACCCCCACCGCCGCCGCCGCATCGCTTTCATCACGCCAGGTGTAGAACGGTTCTTTGAACACACCGGGTCGAACCTCACGCATATAGTCGGCAGCCATCGCCAGATAGCCACGTTGCGCGAGCGTGCGAAGGATGCCGCGCATATCGGTGGCTTCGCTACCCGCTTCGGGATGCACCAGGATCGCCGGTAGCGGCCCGTTCACCCCGGCGGGTTTGGCCCATTCCGAACGCACTTTGAGCGCGCCGTGCACCGACTCGGAGCTCCAGGTCTCGACGTCGGACGGCACCGTTTTCGGATGAATCTGGTAGTGGCTTTCACAGCCGACAACAGTAAACGAGAGCATCGAGGCGAGCAGGACGGCGGCTAGTCGAGTCATGCTGTGATTTTCGTGGCCCGATCGCGATCGGTTGTATCGGCGATAGACTGAATGCCATGAGCTCGAACCCCTTCCTGATTCTCGCCGCGGGCGAAGCGCCGGCGTTCGTCACCGAAATCGCGTACATCATCTTGGCTGGCGCGCTGGTCGCGTACGTGGGTTTTCGCTTTCTCAAAGTACGCCCGATCGTCGGTTTCTTGCTCGCGGGTGTGCTCATCGGGCCCAACGCGCTCGGTCTGGTCACGGATCGCGCCATCGTCGACGCCTGTGCCGAGATCGGTGTCATCCTGCTGCTCTTTACGATCGGTATCGAATTCAGCCTCGACAAGCTCGCCGCCATGAAGAATCTGATCTTCGGCGGTGGCACCGTGCAGGTGGGTCTCACCACGGCCATCGTGACCGGGATCCTGATGACCCTCGGCATCACCTGGCAGGCGGCTGTGTTCACGGGGTTTCTGGTCGCGCTGAGCTCGACTGCGATCGTGCTCAAATTGCTCGCCGCACGCGCCGAAACCGAAAGCCCACACGGCAAGATCGGTCTCGGTTTCTTGATTTTCCAGGATTTGATGATCGTCCCGATGGTCCTGCTCGTGCCGATGCTCGCCGGTACCGGCGGCTCGGCGACGGACATCGCCTTGGCGCTGGGCAAAGCCGCCGGCTTGATCGTCGTCGTGCTGATCGTGGCGCGCAAGCTGATGCCGAAGGTACTCGAGCTGGTCGCCAAGACCTGCTCACCCGAGATCTTTCTCCTCTCTTTGGTGGCGATCTGTATCGGCACCGCGTACCTCACCAGTCTGGCTGGCGTCAGCTTGTCACTCGGTGCGTTTCTCGCCGGCTTGGTGGTGAGTGAAAGTCGCTTCTCCGAGCACGCCCTGGGCGAGATCATGCCCCTTCAGATCCTGTTCAGCGCCGCCTTCTTCATCTCGGTGGGCATGCTGCTCGACGTGCGATTCCTGGTCGACAACATCCTGCTCGTCCTCGGAGCGATCGCCGTCGTTCTGGTGATCAAGATTTTCACCACCGGGATCGCGGCCTTGGCCGCGGGCCAATCGGTGGCGGCGGCCGGCGCGTCGTCGCTGCTGCTGGCGCAGGTCGGCGAGTTTTCGTTCGTCTTGGAGCGTGCCGGGCGCGAGGTCGGTCTGTCTCCAGGTGGTCTGGACGAACAAGGCGGCCAGATCTTCATCGCCACGACCGTTGTCCTGATGGTCGCGACACCCATGCTCGCCGCCGCGGGTGCCGGGTTGGGCGAGAAGATCAAGAAGAAACGAGCCAAGGGATCGAAGAAGAAGGCTTCGGCAGCCGATGTCGCTCCCGAGGTGCCGTATCTGTCGAACCACGTCATCGTGGCCGGCTACGGCCACGCCGGTCACCAACTGGTCCGGCTTCTCCACGGCTCGACCATTCCCTTCCTGATCATCACGCTCAACCCGCCCGCCGCCAACGAAGCCGAAGCTGACGGTCTTCCCGTCATGCGTGGCGATGCCTCGCGGCTCCACACTCTCCAACACGCCGGTATCGAGCGCGCCAAGATGCTGTTGATCGTGGACGATGATCCGGCGACCACGCGACGGATCGCCATGGTCGGTCGCTCGGCGAGCCCGACCGTCCGGATCATTACTCGCACCCGCTGGACCAGCGAGATCGAGCCGATGATGGAAGAAGGCGTCGACCGGGTGATCGCCGAGGAGCTCGAGAGCGTGCTCGCCGTATTCTCCGCCGTGCTCCACAATTTCCAACTGCCGGCCGAGGAAATCCTCGCCGACGAGCAGCTGATCCGCGAAGGTGGCTACCAGGCGCTACGCGCGGTGGTCGATCGTCTACAGCCGATCATCCGCTGTGATCTCGATCCCGATTGTCTCGATACCCGCTTGGTGCGGATCCGCGAAGGCGCGCCGGCGGCGGGTAAACGGATCGACGAGCTCGAGCTCGGCACCCTCAAGATCCGCGCTCTACGGCGTGGTGGCAAGACGCTCGGCGAGCCCGGCGCCGAGCTCGAGCTCATCCCCGGCGACGATCTCCTCCTGGCCGGTGACTCCGATGCCTTCCAGCGCGAAACGGCCGTATTTCGCTCCATGGCCTCACCTCTACCGCCACCCAGCGGCCGTCGCAAAGTCGACACCTCGCGCACCATCATCCTCGAAACAGACGTCGACGACCCGCATCTCGACATGGTGCAACCGGTGCGTCCCTCCGCCACCGGCTGTCAGGAATGTCTCGCCATGGGGCACGACGATTGGGTGCACCTCCGGATCTGTATGACCTGTGGACACGTCGGCTGTTGCGACGACAGCCCCGGCAAACACGCCAGCGCCCACTTCCACGCCACCGGCCACCCGATCATGCGTTCGATCGAGCCGGGTGAAACCTGGGGCTGGTGCTTTATCGACGAGCAGGAGCTCTGACCGCATCAGCCGACCACGTTCGTCTCAGCTCTTGTCGACCAAAGGCCGCGCCGCCTCGGCGAGCGTGACGCCGCCTTCGATACCGAAATCGAGCGTCCGGATCGGGAACGGAATGGTGATGCCACCTTCGTCGAAGGCTTTTTTGATCCGCACGATGGCGTCGCTCATCGCCGCCTTGTAGTCAGCCTCGCTCGAGGCGAAGGGAATCCAGAAGCGGATGATGAAGTCGATCGAGCTACCGCCGAAGGCTTCGTAGAAAAACTCGATCTTGGTGTCCGCGATCCGGCTTTCGACTCCTTCCACCGCTCGAATCGCCAGCTCCTTGGCTTTTTCGAGATCGTCGGCGTATGAGACGCCGACCGGAAGATCGACCCGTCGTCGGCCGGTCGAGGTGTGATTGACGATGACGTTCTCGAAGACCGCCTTGTTCGGCACCATGACGAGCTTGCCATCCGGAGTGTGCAAGACCGTGTTGCGTAGATCCACCTGATCGACCTTGCCGACATGATCGTTGGTCTCGATCAAATCACCGAGCTTGTAGGGCTTACGAATCGAGATCATCACGCCCGAAACAAAATTGGCCGCCAAATCCTGGAAGGCGAAAGCGAGCGCCAAGCCGATGACACCCGCGCCGGCGAGCAACGAGGTGACGGTCTTGTCGAGCTCGAGCAAGCCGAGCGAAATAAAGAGACCGATGGCGATGACCGCGATGAATGCCAACGACGACAGCAGACCCGCGACCGGAGCATTTTCCGAGACCCGTTCGACGATCCGTCGAACGATTCGCCGCACCAGCTTGGCGAGCAGCCAGAAGATCAGCAACACCACAACGGCGACGACCAGATTGGGCAAGAGCTTGACCAGCTCGAGATACCACGTGCCCAATTTGTCCATGACCAGATCGAGTGCCGATGTGGTCTCGTTGATCATGCCTTCAGCGGCGCTGGCGGCATCAGTCGGTTGTTGCATGGGTCTCCCTCCAGGTTGATCGATCGGATACGTGTTATCGGCTGCCGAAAAGTCGCCGAAGCCTATCAGCCGTAAGGCGAAGCGCGTCGTGTTGCCGCACCCAGACGAAACCTGGTCGGTCTTTATGCCGCAATGCGGAAAGAAAGCTTGCATGCCATGCCGCAGTGCGGTATCTTTCCCTCGTCGCGGTCGACCCGGCGAGGAAACACATCGGGAAACCGTGCTAGATCAACGGGAATTCGACGTCGACGCCCTGCCGCGGCGCGGCGATCACAGAGGAGGTTTCAGATGGTCTCGTTTACACAACGTTACAAAGATACACAGCGCGACGTGCTCGACTCGGCCCACAAGGTTTTTCTCGCCAGCGTCGGCGCGGTCAGCTCGATCGAGCAGGAAAGCAACAAGCTCTTCGACGAATTGGTCGCCAAGGGTCGGACCTTCGAGAAGGAACGCCGGGAACAGCTCGATCGCACCCGTGGTGAAGTCGAGAACAATGTCGAGGAGCTCTCGTCCAAGGTCACGAAGCGAATCGAGCGCACGGTCGACGAGGCTCTCGAGCGTATCGGTGTGCCGACCCGCAACGAGATTCAGACTCTCGCCGAGCGGGTGCGCAACCTGATCACCCAGGTGGAAGCCCTCGACGCCACGATGCGTGCCAGCCAGGGTGACGCCAAGCCGGAAACTGGCACCGTCGCGAAGAAGACGGCCGCAAAGAAGACGACCACCAAGGCCGAGCGGGTGACCGTCTTCGTCACGCCTCATGAAGAAGGTTGGAAAGTGATCCTCGACGGCGCCGACGAGCCGCTCAGCGTGCACGCCACCAAAGATGCGGCGACCACCGCGGCCCGCGCCGCGGCGCATGAGCGTGTGCCGTCGCTGCTCGTCATTCATCGTCTCGACGGCACGATTCAGACGCAGAGCACCTACGACGCCGAGAGCTGAGCCTCACGACAGGATTCGATGCTGTTCGGAGTACTACGACGGCCGGTCGTTCGCGACCGGCTCTTTTTTTGTCTAGCTATAGCTAGGGTCGTCGAGCGGCGACCTCGCGCTCGTAGATCGGCAAGCGCTCTTCGAACCACGGCAGCGATTTCCTCACCTTGACAAAGGTGTCGTCGGGCTCCATTTCGACCGCCGCCGACAAGCCGCGATAGCGCGCGTAGATCAGCCCTTGGGTATCGTCGTCGATATTCAAAATGCCACGGATATCGACCCGATCACCGGCGATCTCGAACGGGCCGATATCGAGCCCGCGCTCCCCCATCGACACGATGCTGCGGCCATCGACCGGGCGCACCTTCACGAGTCGACCCAACCACTGGGGCAGCCCTTCACGCGCCAGAATCAAGGCGACGACCACTCGTGAGTCCGCGAGCTCGACCTTGCCATCGGCGTAGAAGTTGGTCGCCGCGCCGGGCTCGATCCGTCCATCGCTGATGTTCATCTCACCGAACCACGGTGGATCCGTATCGACATGACTGTCGATACGAATTCTCGTGCCGTCGAGGTGATAGCGCTCGGTGTCGAGCTCGAGCACGGGCATCCGCAGATCGATCTCGGCGCGGCTATGCCCCACCCGTTCGCCAAAGGTATAGGCGAAGTCTTCGAGATCGAGATCGGCGGTGAGCGTGCCGCGGTCGTCGGACGTCGAGGCCTCGAACGCGGCATTCAGGGTGCCGGTGCCACCGGTCAATACGAATCGGCCTTTGAGCGGCAGCAGCTCGGTCCAGTTGGTGAGCTCGGTCTTGCTGTCGCTCAACCCGGCGGTGACCGTCAGGTCCTTTTGCATCGCGTCGAGCTGTCGATGTTCGCCGATCAGCTCGACCCGAATCTGCCCGGAGCGTCCGAGTAGCGTGTCGGTGGCGAGGGTCGCGATCTCGACGTCGTCGGCCCAAAACTCGGCCCGCCATCCTTCCGAGCTCGGCGACCAGAAGAAGTCGCTCGCGCCTTCGACCGCCACCGAGGCGAGCTCGAGTCGAACATCGTCGAGATCGAGTTGGATCCCGGCGGTTTCTTGCACCACGCCATCGACGATCTCGATATCCGCTTCGACATCGCCATAGCCACGGGGCAAGCGCAACCAATCGACGCTACCCGCCACGAAGTCGAAGAACGGCTCCCCGACGACTCGACCGGTCAGGTCGAGATCGAGATTCGCCGTGTCGAGCGGCCAGGTGACCTCCTCACCCGGCGCGAGCCCACTACGCATCGGCACCGCATCGGCGGCCACCGCGACACGGCCACTGAGGTTTTCGGCCACCGTTTCGTCTCCACCTTGGAGGGTGACCTCGGCGAGATCGACAGCGACATCACGGAGCCGGTAGTAGCCACGGGTCACCACGTCGGCGCTCCCCGTCGCGACGATGCCACCGCTGCTCCGTAAGCCGTCGATCCACAGCTCGCCCACCGCAATCGGACCAGCATCGACAAAGACGATCGCCCAGCCGCCCTTGGACGGTGGATAGAGATCCTCGGGGGCGGGATCGGGTGGATTCTCGAGACCTTCGATCGGTGGCATGAAGGACGCTTGATCGGCGTATTCAGGTCCGCTGTCGAGCCGGTGGCGAGCCCGTACGACGACGCCACCCTCGACCTCGAGACCACGGATCACCACCCGTTTGAATATCAGCGGCCATACGCCGATCCTGCCCGTGGCCCGGGGAGCGCGAATCTCGGTCTGCATGCGGGGGCTCTGACTACGGAGACGAAAACCATCGACCTCGACATGTCCCGGATACCACGACCACGCCTTGTCCCACGTGATGATCGTACGCTCGGAGCGTCGATTGATCAGATCGGCGAGCGGGCCTCGGAGCATCAGATTGACACCCACCAGCCATAGGAGCTGCAGCGCGACGAGCGCCACGAGCGCTCGCATCAGGAGCTTGCGCGCGGTCCAGCGACCGGCGCTCATCGGGGCCGTTCGCGACTCCCGTCGGGACGCGCGGGAAATTGTTCTTGCATCCGATGCCAAACCGGTGGCGGCACCAAGCCATCGAGGCTGCCACCGAGTAGGAATACTTCTTTGACCAGTCGACTCGAGAGGTAGCTGTAATCTTCTTTCGAGGTCAAGAACACGGTGTCGACCTGTGAATCGAGACGGCGGTTCATCAACGCCATCTGAAACTCGGACTCGAAATCCGACACCGCCCGCAAGCCACGGATCGACGTCCGTGCACCGATCGAGCGCATGAAGTCGACCAGCAGCCCGGAAAAGGTCTCGACACGACAATTGTCGGCATCGGCCAGAAGCTCGCCGATCATGTCGACCCGTTCATCGACCGAGAACAGAGGCTGCTTCGAGGTGTTGCTCAATACCGCCACCACCACCTCGTCGAAAATCGAGCAGCTGCGCTCGATGACGTCGAGATGTCCGTAGTGGATGGGATCGAACGACCCCGGATACACGACGATCCGTTTGGTAGACATCGACTCCTAACAGGTCTAGGGCTGACTGGACAGATTGTACGTTACCACGTTGAACGCAGCGTCCCGGACCCGGAGCAAGACCAGCTGCCCGTCTGTCACATCCTCGATACGAAAGCGCTCCCGACGCTCGTCGAGCATGCCGTCGAGTGGGTTCACCACTCGCCAAATGCCACCATCGATCGACACCATGGCTTCACGGAGCGGATTGAGCTGATCGGCGATCTCGACCTCGAGCGCCGACGCGGCCCGATCCGGAGCGGTCGCGACCCTTTCCGGTGGCGTGTGATCGATCACCACCGGCTCGCTGATGCGCGTGGTGTCGAGGGCGCTCACGTTGCACCGGCTGCGCGCGTCGCTGGCGACGACTTGGAACCGGTACAAACCGTCGGGCAAGGACACCGCGTCGAAGCTGAAATAGTCCTCTTCGAGCCCGGTGGCCATCGGGTACCACGTCTCGTCACCCTCGGCGCGAAACGCCACATCGTAGACGAGCAGATCATCATTGGCGTCGTCGGCCTGCCAGCGCAGCGTCCGCCAACCCGTCTCATACACCGTCTTCAGCCGCCCGTTGTCACCGCTGTCGTCGTCAT
>JBCDBH010000234.1:0-9285 GCA_039184055.1 Acidobacteriota bacterium | reverse complement strand
TGCCCGGCACGCCGTAGAAGATGCGTTCTCCGAAGTCGATCCACACGGGGAATCGGCCTTCGGCAAACGCATGGTTGCCGGCCGGGGGACCGAAGTAGAAGACATCTTGTCGGCTCGGGTTGATCTTGTCGCCGATGACATCGGGAAAGAGATCGCCGAGCCACGGCCCACAGGCGAAGACGTAGGCGTCGGCGTGGATGCGCTCACCGTTGTCGAGCTCGATGTACTCCATCTGGCCGTTGTCGAGCGGGCCGGGTCTGACGTGAGCCGAACGCAACTCGCCGCCTTCTTCGACCAGGGCTTGCGCCACCCGTCGACAGGCGCGACGCGCGGTGAGATAACCGGCCTCGGCTTCGTACCAGAGATGCTCGATGCCGGTGAAATCGATATGTGGGTAGCGCTGCCGCGCCGTCTTCCGAGTCAGCGGCTCGGCGATCAAACCGGCGTCGGCGAGCACCGGCGCGGAAGCGCGTGCGTAGCCGTCGTCGCCACGGAACATCCACAGCGCGCCGGTCGGATGGTAGAGATCGGCATCCCACCGCCGCGCGCTATCACGCCAGATCTCGAAGGCCCGCACGACCCATTCGGTGTAAACCCGATCGACGCCGTACATGCCGCGAATGACGCGTGATTCGCCTCCCGAGCTGGCGCGCGAGTGACCTGGTCCCCAGGTGTCGATCAAGGTTACGTCGGCACCCTGGCGTTGCAGCCAGAGTGCGGTCCAGCCACCGAACGCGCCGGCGCCGATGACCACGACCGGACGTCGACGTCGAGCTGTCGACTCGCTGGCGGCGAGCGGAGCGGCCGTCAGACCGGTGCCGAGGGCCGCGGCATGAAGGGTCGCCGCGTGGAGCAGCGTGCGCCGGCTGAGCCCAGGCTTGTCGGTCTTCGAACCCGCGAGAGCGCCCTGATTGTCGTCCATCGATCTACGGTAGCACGCTCGATTCCGTGAGCTCGCCACGCAGGTTTTTGCCCATGCCGCGCTCGACTTCGTCGCGATCGAGTCCCAGTGAGAGCAGCCACAGCAGCTTGGTGAGCGCCGCTTCGGGATTCATGTCGTGACCGCTGATCACGCCCGCGTCGGTGAGCGCGTCGCCGGTGGCGTATGCGCGTGGGTAGACCCTGCCGCGCAGACATTGCGTGCAGTTGACCACCACGACGCCACGGTCGACCGCGTTGGCGATGACTTCGACGAATTCCGGACGACTCGGTGCGTTGCCGACACCGTACGTATGAAGCACCGCGCCATCGAGCGGTGGCGTGAAGAAGCGCTCGAGAAGCGATGGCGTGATGCCGGGGAAGAGTCGGACATCGGCGACGTTTGGATGACCGTCGATCGGTATGAAGCGGGTGGGCGCGTCCGGACGGAGAAAAACGAGCCGCGGGTCGACTTGGATCTCGACACCGGCGGTACCGAGCGCGGGGTAGTTGGGTGAGTCGAACGCGCGCAGACCGGTGGCGTTGACCTTGGTCGCTCGGTTGCCACGTAGGATGCGTTCGCCGAGGAAGAGACAGACTTCCGGGATGGCGGTATCGGCGGCGATCATCAGGCTGGTGATCAGATTCTCGCGCGCGTCGCTGCGCACCTCGGCGAGCGGGATCTGCGAGCCGGTGAGCACGATCGGCTTGCCGAGATCCTCGAACATATACGACAGTGCGGCGGCGGTATACGCCATGGTGTCGGTGCCGTGAATCACCACGAAACCGTCGTAGTGATCGTAGACCGACGCGATGTCACGACCGATCGCGACCCAATCGCTGGCTTCCATATCCGAGGAATCGAGCAGACGAACGTATTCGTGAATGTCGTACTCGGGCATCGAGGGATCGCGAAGCTCGGGCATGCCCTCCATGCGTTCGGCGAGATAACCCGGGGCGGGGCGATAGCTACCGTTTTCACGGCGCATGCCGATCGTGCCGCCCGTGTTGGCGATATACACACGTTTGCGAGTCATGTGTCGGGAGCGTACGGATGTGGGGGAGGAGCGTCAAGCACGGACCGATTCGTAACGACCTCGATGGGTAGGTGACCGTGCCAGGGTAGTTCCGATAGTCTCGCGCCGACATACCACCCGATTTCTCTGGCAAGGAGACAAAGCGATGGCAGCAACGGTCGGCGTCGAGCCCATCACCACGGTTGCGGAACGTCTCGGTATCGGTGCCGAGCACGTCATTCCCCACGGCACCGACAAGGCGAAGATCGCCACGGCGGCTCTCGATGCCGCGTCGCGACCGCCCGGTAAGTTGATCCTGGTGTCGGCGATCACGCCGACCGACGCCGGCGAAGGCAAGACGACGACCTCGATTTGCCTGGCGCAAGGCTTGGCCAAGATCGGTGAGAACGTCTGTCTCGCGCTCCGCGAGCCGTCGCTCGGTCCGACCTTCGGGCTCAAAGGTGGCGCGATCGGTGGCGGCAAGGCTCTGCTGACTCCCGGCGCGGACATCAACCTTCATTTCACCGGTGATTTTCACGCCATCACCAGCGCCAACAACCTGCTCGCCGCGACGCTCGACAACCATCTCCACCAAGGCAACGCGCTCGGCATCGATCCGCGCCGGGTGTCGTGGCGACGGGTGCTCGATCTCAACGATCGGTCGTTGCGGCACACCATGGTCGGTCTCGGCGGCGCGACCCAGGGCGTGCCACGCGAAACCGGCTTCGACATCACCACCGCGTCCGAGGTGATGGCGGTGCTGTGTCTGGCTGACGGCGCGGAGGATCTCCGCGCCCGTCTGTCGCGGTTGATCGTTGCCCAGACCTACGCCAAGCAGCCGGTGACCGCCGAGCAGCTGAACGTGGTCGGCGCGATGATGGTGCTGCTCAAAGACGCCGTGCACCCGAATCTGGTGCAGACCATCGAAGGCGTGCCGGCGCTGGTGCACGGCGGGCCGTTCGCCAATATCGCTCACGGCTGCAACTCGGTGATCGCCACGCGGATGGCGATGGCCCACGCCGATTGGACGGTGACCGAGGCGGGATTCGGTTTCGACCTGGGCGGCGAGAAGTTCTTCGACATCAAATGTCGCGCCACCGGGCTCAATCCGGCTGCGGTGGTCATGGTGGCGACGGTTCGTGCGCTCAAACGTCACGGTGGGGTAGGCAAGAAAGATCTCGCCACACCCGATCCGGCGGCGGTCGAGCGGGGCCTGCCCAATCTCCAGAAACACCTCGAGAACGTCAAGGTCTTCGAGCGGACGCCGATCGTGGCGCTCAACCGCTTCGGGACCGACAGCGAGGAGGAGATCGAGGTCGTGCGTCGCGCCGCCGAGGCGATGGGCGTCGCGTTTGCGCTCAACGACGGCTTCGCTCGCGGGGGTGACGGCGCCACCGAGCTCGCCGAAGCGGTGGCGACGGCGGCCGCCGCCGACCTGGGACCGCTGCGGACGCTCTACGAGCTGAGCGACTCGCCGCAGGAAAAGATGCGGCGGATCGCCACGACTCTTTATGGCGCCGACGATGTCGCCTTCACCAAAGAAGCCGAGCGGGCGTTCCGTCGGATCGCCAAGCTCGGCTACGGCGATCTGCCGCTTTGTGTCGCCAAAACACCGGCCTCGTTGTCGGATCAAGCCTCGCTGGTGGGTCGTCCCGAGGGCTTTACGATCACGGTGCGCGATGCCGTGCTCGCCGCCGGTGCCGGTTTCATCATTCCGATGCTCGGCTCGATCCTACGGATGCCCGGGCTCGGCAAATCACCGCAGCTCGAGCGGATGGACCTGGTCGACGGCGAGGTCGTCGGTATGGCCTGACGTGGTGGTGGCTGTCACCGAGCTTGGAGGTGAGCGAGATTCTCGCTCGCCGCCGAGCTCGGATCGAGCTCGAGCGCGCGTCGGTACGCTTCGATGGCGCCGTGACGATCACCCAGCCGACCTCGCGCTACACCGAGATTGAGCCACGCCCCGGCCAGATCAGGTTCGAGCAGCGTGGCGCTTTCGAGCCACACCACCGCCGAAGCGGGACGTCCGTCGAGCAGCGCTTCGGTGCCGCGATTGCTGTAGTAGATGGCGAATACCGTTTGATCGTCGACCAGCGCGAAGCTTCCCGGCGGCGGCCGATAGATACCTCCGAAGTCGACCATCAGGGTGTCGGCGTGCGGCGACGCTGTGACCTGGACTGCGACGTGACCTTCGGCGATACGGAGGTTTCGTTGCCCGCCGACCACTTCGATGTCGACGGAAACCGCGAGCCGAGCGGGTAGATGGACCGACCGTGCCAGCGCGGTGAACAAGAGCGCGAAGCCGACACAATCGGCACGACCCTCGAGGAACGCTTCGCGGGCCGTCGGTGAATGCCCGGAGCGCTCGTGAAGCCCGAGCCCGTTTTCGTCGAGCATCGCCGCGAAGAGATGCTCGATCCGAGCCTGATCGTCGAGATGAGCAGGAGCGTGCTCGTAAGCCCACCGGTGCATGCTCTCGTCGAGCGTCAATGGCGACTGTGGCGCCGCCGGTAGGGATACCCAAAGCAAGAGAACGAGCAGTGTCGTCATGACTACGCCGCTGGGCGTCGTGAGCGACTGGCGCGGGCGAAGAACCGAACCGTCTGCGCGACGACCGTGTTGTCACGGAGGATGCGTCGGTGACCGAGTCCGCGGGTCGGACGCAGCTCGGCATCGGGCCATGCGGCGGTCAGGCGTTGGGCGCCGTCGAAAGGCGTTTCGCGATCTTCGTGGTCGTGAAAAGTAAGCAGTGGGATGTCGAAGTCAGGGGCGAGGGCCAGCGGGTCGATCTCGTCGAGACGGATGCCCACATGACGTTCGATTCGCTCTTGCATGCTACGTCGCGCCGGCTCGCTCAACCCGAGATGATCGGCGAACGCATGAGTGAACGTCACCGGCTCGACGCCCGGTCCCACGAAGACGATCCGCGGAATGTCGAGACCATTGGCGAGCACCATGGCTGTCGCCGTGGCGCCGGCTGAATGAGCCACGACTCCGGCGAGCGGCGCGCTTGCCGCCGCCACGGCGTGTAGAGCGCTAGACATCGCCACCAGCGACGAGCGTCTGCCGTCGCTATCACCATGTCCGGGTGCGTCGAATGCGACCACCGAGAACCCTGCCTCGACCAGCGGCGCGGCCATGGCCGAGAGTTGGCTGCCTCGACCTCCCCAGCCGTGAACCAAGACTACCGTCGGGCCGTCACCGAGCCATCGCCAGGCGGCGACACTACGGCCGTTGGCCAGAGTCAGTCGCCATGGTCGAGCGGTGGCGAGGCGCTCGTCTTCCCATGCTGGACGTTTTGGACGCGGCGGGGTCAGGAACATGGGTGCGGCGAGCCGACCGGCGATCGCGGGTGAGAGGGCCGAGACGATTCGTCCGGTCGTGCGTAGCGTGGTTCTCGCCAAGTAGGTGATCGGTGTCGATCGTTGCTTGGGGTAAGCGTGAACTTTACGAACGGTCGTGCTTTTTTCTTGGTGAAGGTTGGCTGGCTCAGACATCTCGGGCTCCTTGGTTCAATGAGGAACGGCTTTAGACGCGAGCGCTTTTGAGCAGCTCTTCGAATGCGTGGCGGGCGCGTGCTTCCGAGTCGGGAGCACGGAGGAGGCGGTGATAATAGTGGTAGACGAGAATGATCCCGAAGAGATCGAAGGCGAACTGCGCGGCATCGAGATCCGGTCGAAAGTGACCCTCGTCGATGGCGATTCGGGCGCTACGCGCGAGAGCATCGATCCAGCGCCGCTGTTCGGCGACCAATTTGTCGCGTACCGGCCCGGGGCGATCATCGAGCTCGGTCGAGGCGGCGATGAAGATACATCCTCCCGGCCCGACGATGTCGCGTTCCCAGCGAAACCAGTTTTCCACCAGGGCATGGATACGTGGCTCGCCGCGTGGCTGTTCGATAGCCGGTTTGACGACTGTGCGCACAAAGTAATAGGCGGCGAAGTCGAGCACCCCGACCTGGAGGTCTTCTTTGGAGCCGAAATGTGCGAAGAGACCGCTTTTCGACATGCCGGTCTCTTTTGCCAGACCACCGATGCTCAAGCCCTCGAGGCCGACTTTGGTCGCCTGGGCAAGTGCCTCCTTGAGGATCGCGCGGCGGGTTTCTTCGCCTCGGCTGCGGGGCGCGGATCGTGATGAGGCTGTGGATGCTGATGTGGTGGTGGCACGACTCATGGCCGGATGAGAATAGCACGACCGTTCGTTTTTGCAAGTTGGGGCCATGGGAACCCCATCCGCTGCCCTCTACTATCGACTTCGGGTACTATTGAAGACATCGAAGCTAGCGCGTGTCCGTCGGGAGCTTGTGAAAAATTTCACAAGGGGTATTGGAACGGGCTGCCGAGGATGCGAGAATACCTACGCGCGCTGCGGCCATGCGATCGGCGACTAAGAAACTCGACCTCGGCCACATCGAGGTCCATCCCACCTGACGAAGAAAAGAGAGTCGCCCCACACCGCAACGGCTCGATGTCACCAATCGGTGACGTCGAGAGTTGAAGGTGGATCGGAACAACAGAGCGCGCCGACAGGAGCATGAATTTCCATGGCTGTACACAAAGTCAAGAAGGGCCTTCGGCTGCCCATTTCTGGTGAGCCGGAGCAAAGAATCGATGATGCGCGCGCGGTACGCCGAGTTGCTTTGCTCGGTGCCGACTATGTCGGTCTGAAGCCGACCATGCACGTCGCGGTAGGCGACGAAGTGCAGCGCGGTCAGTTGATGTTCGAGGACAAGAAGACTCCCGGGGTGCGTTTCACCGCGCCGGGTGGTGGCAAAATCGTGGCGATCAACCGCGGTGAGCGGCGCGCCTTCCAGTCGTTGGTCATCGAGCTGAGCGACGAAGAGCGCAGCGGCAACGCCGCGGCGGTGCGTTTCAGTAGCGATACCGGCAAGCACCCCCGGGAGCTCGATCGTGATCAAGTTCGCGATCTGCTTCTCGAATCGGGTTTGTGGACCGCGTTGCGAGCCCGCCCATTCGGACGGGTCGCCGATCCGAGCCAGGCGGCGAGTTCGATTTTCGTCACCGCGATCGACACGCATCCGCTGGCCGCCGATCCGAGTGTCGTGCTGGCCGGTCGTGAAGGCGATTTCGAGCGTGGACTCGAGGCGCTCGCCAAGCTGATCGGCGGACCGGTCTATGTCTGCGCCGCCCCGGGCAAGGAGCCCTCGATTCCGTCGGGTGAGCAATTCCGGCTCGAAACCTTCAGCGGACCGCATCCGGCGGGTCTCGTCGGCTACCACATCCACGTGCTCGATCCCGTGCATCGAGAAAAGACCGTCTGGTACCTCGGCTACCAAGACGTCGTGGCGATCGGCAAGTTGTTCAATGGTGGCGACCTCGATCCGACACGGGTCGTGGCTTTCGCGGGCCCGCCCGTGGCGCGTCCTCGTCTGCTGCGTACGCGGCTCGGTGCCGCCACCGCCGATCTGATCGATGGCGAGCTCGACGAAGGCGAAATGCGGGTGATCTCGGGCTCGGTCCTGTCGGGTCGTATCGCCACCGACGACGTCCACGGTTTTCTCGGTCGTTACGATCGACAGGTATCGGTGTTGCGCGAGGATCGTGACCGACCGTTCCTCGGCTGGCTGATGCCCGGTTTCGATCGCTTCTCGATGCTCAACACCTTCGGTTCAGCGCTCACCCGAGGCGCTTCCAAGCAGTATCCGATGACCACCACCACCTGGGGCTCTGATCGCGCCATCGTGCCGGTGGTCAGCTACGAGAAGGTCTTTCCCTACGACATCCTGCCGCTTTTCTTGCTCCGCGCACTGGTCATGAACGATATCGAACGCGCCGAAGAGCTCGGTGTGCTCGAGCTGGAGGAGGAAGATCTCGCCGTGTGCACCTATGTCTGTCCGGGCAAGCACGATTACGGACCGCATCTGCGTAAGGTGCTGACCACCATCGAGAAGGAAGGCTGATGCAATTTCTGCGTAACATCCTCGACAAACAGCACAAGCTTTTCGAGCCCGGTGGCAAGCTCGAGAAGCTCTATGCCTTTTACGAGGCCGGAGACACCTTTCTCTTTTCTCCCGGCAAGGTGACCAAAGGCGCCGCGCACGTTCGCGACGCGGTCGACCTCAAGCGGCTGATGATCACGGTGGTGATCGCCCTGCTGCCGGCGGTCTTCATGGCCATGTACAACACCGGTTTGCAGGCCCATCGGGCGATCTCGGGAGGCGCGCTGCCGCTCGAGAATTGGCAGACGGCGGCGATGGGGTGGCTCGGCTTGCCGTTCGCTCCCGACAACTTCATCGCCTGTATGACCCACGGCGCCTTGTACTTCGTTCCGGTTCTCCTGGTCACCTTCATCATCGGTGGTCATGCCGAGGCGCTCTTCGCGGTGGCTCGCAAGCACGAGATCAACGAAGGTTTCTTGGTCACCGGCTTTCTCTTTCCCCTGACGCTGCCACCGACCATCCCGTACTGGCAGGTGGCACTGGGCATTCTCTTCGGCGTCATCATCGGTAAAGAGATTTTCGGTGGCACGGGTATGAACATCCTCAACGTCGCGCTCACCGCTCGGGCTTTCTTGTTCTTCGCCTATCCGGTACAGATCTCGGGTGACAAGGTGTGGATCGCGGCGCAAACCAGCCCCGATGGCTACACCGGTGCCACCTATCTGGCGATGGCCGCCGAAGGTGGGATGAAGGAAGTCACCGAAGTCGGTATGACGACCGATTGGATGAGCGCTTTCCTGGGGTTGGTACCCGGATCGATGGGTGAAACATCGGCCCTGGCGTGTTTGATCGGGTTGGTGGTCTTGATGGTCACCCGCGTGGCTTCGTGGCGCATCGTCACCGGTGTTTTTCTCGGCACGATCGCTGCCTCGATGTTGCTCAACGCCATTCCAGTCCAGGACAACCTCTTTCTCGAGATGCCCTTCTGGTGGCACATGGTGCTCGGCGGTTGGGCCTTCGGCGCGGTTTTCATGGCCACCGATCCGGTGACCGCGGCACATTCATCGATGGGCCGATGGATCTACGGGTTGCTGATCGGTGTCATGGCGGTTTTCATACGGGTGCTGAATCCGGCCTACCCGGAAGGCGTCATGCTCGCCATCCTCCTTCTGAACGTCTTCGCGGCACTCATCGACCACTACGTGGTTCAGGCCAATGTCCGCCGTAGGAGAACGCGTTATGCAGTTTAGTGGCCGATACATCCTGATTTTCTCGACTCTGCTCTGCTTCGGCTGTGCCATCGCGGTCTCGACACTGGCGGTGATGTTGGAGGAGAAGCAGGAGATCAACCGCTTGCTCGACAAACGCACCAAGGTGCTCGAAGCCGCGGGACTGGTCGAGGTCGGTGACAAGCCGACCGAAGAAGAGGTCGATGCTTTCTTCGAACGGATC
>JBCDBH010000233.1:0-9357 GCA_039184055.1 Acidobacteriota bacterium | reverse complement strand
GTGGCGGGTGCCACGGTCGAAGCCGATACGGTCGAATGGATCCAGCTGACCGCCGATGACGGTCGCTACGTCATGCCGGTGCCGCTGGGGACGTCGAATCTGACGCTTACCAACGCACTCAACGGCAACGCGGTCACCGTCGTGGTCAACCCGGCGACGGTCGACGAGCGGGTCGATCTCGATCCGACGCTGCAGATCACCTCGCCGTGGGTCACCGAGATCACCCCAGCGGATCTGGCGACCGGCATTCCGATCGGAGTCGAACCGACGGTGCGCTTCAGTGAGCCGGTCGATCGTGCGTCGCTCGACGGAGCGGTGCAGCTACGTCGTAATGGAGACACGGTCGCAACCGAGATCGTGCATCAGGGCGCGCTCGTCACCCTCGTGCCTCAGGCCGTACTGCAGCCTGAGACGGTCTATGAAGTGCAAGTCACCAACGGTGTCTTGGATCTTCACGGTTATAGCCTCGGCACCCCGGTGACGACCAGCTTCACCACCGAGCAGCTGGTGCTGCCGAGCGACATCGACGCCGACAAGATCTATCTCATCGAGCCCGATGTTCAAGGCGAGATCACCGTCCAGGGTCTTGCCGGGGCCGTGCCCGCCGGCTATAGCGTCTTCATCGAGAACCGCACCTCGTACTCCACTGTCGACACGGTGGCCGCCGCCCAGGACGGTAGCTTCTCCCTGTCGATCCCCGGTGCGTTCGGGGATGAAATCCAGCTTCACGTGCTCATTCCCGGCGCCAACGAGGTCTTGCTCCCGCTCGGCCCTTGGTACCGCGCCGATTTGCGTGCCGCGTACAACACCGGCGAGGCGATGGACATCGTCACCATCGATGGCGTCACGGTGGCTTTGGAGGCGGGTACGTTCGTCGAGCCGACCTGGGTGAGCTTGGTGCCCCGCGCGCTGGTCGACGCTCCGCTCGAAACCCACGAGGATTTTGACGCCGTCTATGGCTTTGATCTCAGTTTCGATGGCGCGCAAGCCCGCAAGCGGGTCCACGTGCGGATTCCGACACCAGCGGGCGTGAATGCGGGTGACGAGATCCTCCTGTCACGCGCTATGGATGGGGTCGGTGAAAAGTGGTGGATGCTCTACGACCTGATGCGGGTCGATGGTGACGTCATCACCACCGAGCGACCGACGGTTCAGACTCAGGCCGCGACACCGAACGCCGCGCCCCGTGCCACCTCTTTCTCGCGACCGAATGCGATGCGCGTGCTCGATGCCACCGCCGTGCAAGAGGCACGCGACGGCGCGATCGCCATCAGCCGGTCGGGCGGTGAACCGGAAAGCGTGTCGGAAGGTGCCTTGGTCGAGCTGCCGAGTGTCGATCTCCGAAACGATCCCGGCCCGGCGGAGCTCGATCCCGAGGATCTGGTGGTCGGGATCGTCGAGGACGGCTCCTTCCAGGTACAGGTGGGGCGCGAGCCGGTTCTCTTTCTCGGTCTGCCGATGGTGAATTTCTCGTGGGGCATCTTCGATCTCACGCGGCAATATGGTGCCCTCCTCAGCGAACGGATCTATCCGCCGCTCCTGCCACCGGTGCTCTTGTTGCCAACCAAACGCAATGCTCCGGTCGATTTTGCGGTCTTCGATATTGCTTTGGGTGAGCAGCTCTACAGCGCCGTTTTGCCCGCTGCCGACGAGCCTTTCCTGGTCTTGCCGGCGAGTACCTACGGCGACGAGACACGACCCACGCTTCTAGGTGGCAACCCCATTCAGTTCTTCGTCGTCAATTCCGTGCTCGAAGACGAGTGGCAGCTGGCGCCGCGCATTCGCGCCTATCGCGATCCCGAGCTGCCACCGGGGATCGACACCAGCGTGATCACCATCACCGGTGATCCGGGCGCGGCACGCGAGGGTGTGCAGATCAAGCTTTGGGGTCTCGACGAAGATACGCAAGAAATCGAGACGAGCGCCGCCGATGACGGCTCTTTCACGATCAACCTCGTGATCGACCGTGAGCACATCGGCTATCGCTACCTGCTCGGTGTATCGAACCGTCTCTTGCACGGTGAAGCTCTGACGCTGGAGTTCAGCGAGGCGCTTCATCCCGAGGTCTTCGCTGCCAAGGACGCTGGCGACGAGGATCACCCCGAAGGCATCAAGCTTTGGGATGAATACAATCTGCGTCTGCTCGAATATCAGGAGATGACGGTCGAACCGTCGAACGGTGGATTGTTGGCCAACGTCCGTCCGGCCACCGGCTGGCGTCTCGACGAAGAAGAGACCGACATCAACGGCACCAAGCGCTACTACCATTCCTATGCGCTACGGATCACCAACGAGCTTCGCGACACGGTCGACAATCGACTGCTGTGGTGCGCGCCGGCAGACGTCGACACGGCGGACTGTACCGAGCGTTTTATCGAGCTCGAATTTCGCGTCGATGGCACCGAGGTGCTCGACAATTTCGACGTGCACACGGCGCGTGACGCGGCGCGTCTCGGAAGTTTGCTTTTCGTCGCCTCGGACACGGACGGTTTGCAGGTCATCGATGCCAGTGATCCTTCGAATCTGCGTCGTTTCCTCGAGCCCGAAGGCATCACGCCGAGCGACGCGCCCCGGTCCTATCGCCTACCGCTCGCCGAGAAGGTGCGTGGTGTCGCCACGGATCGACACGGTCGGGTCATCTTCGTCGGGGGTGGCAACCATGCTTTCGGCCAGGCGCGGATTCTCGATCCACAGGAATTCCATCTCGATGCCTACCTGGCAACGCCTTCGACCACTGGTTGCGCCGAGGTCGGCAATCCGCCACCGCAACCGGCGTGGGACGAGTATCCTGAGCATTGTTGGGCGCACCGTCCGATTCGTGGGACGTCCAAGCTCACCGATCCGTTGCTCGACGACCATGCCTCCAATCTGCCGGCCGGCACGCCACGTCGCATCGCCATTTTGTCGAACGATCGGACGGATAGTTGGATTCTCGGGCAGGATCCGCCGGACTTCCTGACCGTTTATCCATCACCCGAGACGATCCGTGGCCACGGCTACCAGGAGACCTTCACTCTCGAGGTGACCGGTGCGTTCGAGGAAGATCTCGGCGACGGTGTGATGCAAAGCTATCCACGTCATCCGGTGTCCCTGCGTTTCGATGATCGCGGTGCTTGGGTGCGCGCCGATGCCGACAACGACAGCTTCGTCTACGACTTCGAGGTCGAGGAGGTCACCAAGGATCAGCGGGTGAGCGTGGTGCGCAACCTCGACACCATCGGCTACGTCACCGTCGACGATGTCGGGCTGCTGGTGATCGACGTCAACCACATGTACAACCGTCATCTGGTCGAGGATGAGGTGCCGCACGACCCGTCGCAATGCGACGGTAATACCCAGGACGACGACGACCACAGCGATGACTGCGACGGCGTGAATTGGGATCAGGCGACGTCGGCGATCATCGGTTTCACCTCGGGTTTCGAGATTCCCGAAGACAAGGCCGACCAGCTTTGCAACGACAATCCGGGCGATGGTTTCGATCCGAACGGGCTGCGAGTTCGTCAGCTCTTCGATCCGATTGACGTCGCGGTGCAGCTCGACGCGGACCGTTGGACGCTTACCGTTGCCAGCCGACGTTACGGTCTCGACATCTTCGAGATCGATCAGAACGATCCGTCGTCGCTGACCTGGATCGGTGGACAGTGCGCCGACATCATCGAGGGCAGTAGCGTCGAGGAGCAGGCGCGAGTCGGCGGTCTGGCCGTGCTCGAAGATTACCCCTTCGACATCGACGAGAACGGCATCTTCGATCCCGAGGAGTACCGAGACTACGCAGTCATCACCCATACCCAGGGGTATGTGATGGTGATCGACATCACCGATCGTGAAAACCCCGTGCTCACGGGTTGGATCGAGCTTCCCGGGCCGATCAGCCGTGTCGTGGCTGACCGCGAATATCGCCAGCTCCTGGTGTCGGGCTACGGCGCCGGGCTTTATATCGTCGATTTCAACAAACTCCCCGACACCTTCGTGCTACTCGACGAGAACGGCGACGACGAAGACGATCGCCTGGTGTCGACCTTCGAGATCGCCGACGGCGCCGATCCCGAGCCCGGTCAGGTCATCAGTGGCACGTTGTTGGTGCCCGAGCTCGGTCTCGGCTACATCGGTGGGATCGATCAAGGTCTGTCGAGTTTCGTGCTTCACCCGCCGACCTTTCGGATCACCGGACGCAATGCCTACGGCGAGCGGATGGAGCTCGACCAGGTGGTGCCGTTCGGCGTCGAGTCGGGAGTCGAAGAGCCCACGGATGAGGTGATCGAGCCGTGGTTTGACACCAGCGGCTTGATCCGGGTCGAGGCCGATATCCCGGCCGCCTTTGCCCTCGAGGATGTCCTCGAGGACGACAGGATCAAAGTCGATTTCTTGAGCATCGCGCCCGAAGGCGGCGTGATCGACGGTCATCCGCACTACGACGATCCCGAGGATTCCGACGGCGGTTTCACTACCGCGATCTACGAGCTCGAGCTCAAGCGTCAGGCTGAGAACGCATGGGAGGAGGGCTATGACCTCTTCGCCTCGGATCCCATCGTCATGCTCGCCGATCTGCGTGCCTCGCTCTTCGTCGAGCTAACCGAAGACGAGAAGCTCAAGGAGGGCGTGTGCAACCGTTGCGTCCTGGTCGGGGAAGACGAAGACGAGCGAACCGCGGGTCTATACACGGCTTACTCGCGTGAGCCCGACGTGCCGGACAGCGCACGGTATCCCGAAATGCTCGCGGGGTATCGACAGGCGATCCGTTTGCCCAACGATCTTCGTCAAGATCTCTCGGCGGTCTATAGCTACGAGATCCTCGATCTCGCCGAGGTCGAGATCGATAGCGTCAAATGGGATATCAGCCCGTCGATCCGTCAGGAGCCGACCCTCAACCCGTCGATGGGCATGGGTGATGTCGCCCCCGGTACCTTGTTGCACTCGGGTGAGATGAGCCACGACGTCACCGACATGGGTATCAAAAGTCGTGGTTTTCCGCTGGTGTTCAGCCGGTCGTATCGCAACCACATCCTCGGCAGCACGCCGCTCGGACGTGGTTGGGATCATGGCTATCGGATCCGATTGCGCGAGATTCCCGACGGCACCGTCGAGCTCTTCGACGGACGTGGCCGGCGCGAGACCTTTGGTCTCGATGAGAGTGTCGACGGGTGGGTGCCACCACCTGGCCGCTTCGTGTCGCTCGAACGCTCGGCTACCGGATTCACCCTGGTCGACGCGGGCTTCAACCGCATGCGTTTCGACGAATGGGGTCGTCTGATCGGGATCGTCGATGCGGCTCGTATCGATGCCGACACCGGCAACATGATGCAGTTTCACTACGATGGCGATCAGGCACGTCTCACCCGAATCGAAGACACCCTCGGACGCACCACTTTCTTGCGCTACGACGACGATGGCTTGCTCACCGAAGTCGAGGACTTCGACGATCGCACGTGGACCTACGCATACCTAGACGGTCGACTCGACAAGGTCACCGCGCCGACCGTGACGACCGTCGAGGGTGGGCCGCTCGAGACCATCTATGTGTATTGGGACAACGGCTCGGTCGGTGATGACCTGGGTGAGCGGATGCGGCTCGAAAACAACATCGAGACCTTCCGTGACGCCAAGGGTCAGACCTGGCTGTCGATCGGCTATGTCGATCGTGATGGTGATGGCCACAACGAAGAGATCGAGTGGCAAGACTGGGGCGCCGATCGTGTCCAATTCACCTACACCTTCGACGAGTATGTGTCGACCAAAACCTACGTCACCGATCGTCGTGGCAATCTCTGCACTTACGATCACGTTGCGTTGGGTCACGCCACCACCATCACGGATCCGGTGAGCGCCAAGTGGCTCTTCACCTACAACGAAGATCATTTGATGACCGAGCGCACCGAGCCACTCGGTCGAAAAACGACTTTCGACTACCCGACCTTTGGGCCGGGCGAACCGAGAGTTGGCCGAGATCGTGGCAATCTCGGGTCCGTCACCGTCGAGGCCGATAGTCGAGGCGCGAACGGTTCGAGCGACAGCCTCGTCACCAGCTACGAGTATGACGAGCGGGTCAACCAGCCGATCACGATCACCGACCCGCGTGGTGGCCGGACCGTCATTGAGCGCGACGATGAAACGAGCCTGCCGATCAAGGTGACCCGCGCCGCAGCCGCCGCCGAAGAGAGCACCACCGAGTACGAGTACAACGAGTTCGGACAGGTGATCGAGCTCACCAATCCGAACGCCAACGTGGTCACCTACGAGTACTTCGACGACGAAGACGGACACGCCGAGGGCTATCTCGAAAAGGTCGTCGTCGATCCGAACAACTTCGCGCTCGAGACCACCTACGAGGTCGATACGCGTGGCAACGTCGAGGCGGTGATCGATCCGCGTGGTGTGCGCCACCAGACGAGCTACAACGACCTCGATTGGACCACCGTGAGCTCGGCCGCGGTGACCGCTAGCGATGACGGTGCCGATCCGTTGGGTTACACCACCGTCTATCAATACGACCGTAACGGCAATGTCGCCGAAGCCTGGGTGCCTTATGGCGGTGGTGGCCAGAGCCGTGTCGTCTACGAATACGGTGTGCTCGACGAGGTGCGCAAGGTTCGTCGCGAAATCCTGCCAGACGGGGAGTGGGCGGAAGAGACCTACGACTACGATCAGAATTACAACGTCGAGAAGGTCACCGATGCCGAGGGTCAGATTCGCGAATTCGAGTACGACGAGCGCAATCTGGCCAACCTCATCAAGGTCGGATTGGGCAACAACGCGGTGAGCACTCCGATCTCCGAAGTGCCCGAATATGACGACGAGCGCCAGCTCATTCGACATACCGATGGACGTGGCCACGCCTCGGTCATCGAGTACGACGGCTACGGTCGAGTCAAGAAATCGATCGACCAGGTCGGCAACTATCGTCTGGTCGCATACGACGACTTCCATCAGCCCGATCACATCGAGGCTTACGACAATCTCAACAGCCTGCTCGCCGAGAGTGAGCGTGAGTACGACTTGCTCGGACGCGCCACCAAGCTGATCGATCACGTCTGGAGCGGTGGTGGCAACGCCGCGCTGGCGGAAACCATCCTGGCCTACGACCCGTTCGGTAACCTCGACTACAGCGTCGATCCACTCGGTCGAATGACCGACTACGAATACGACACCGCTGAACGGCACCACTACACCGACGATCCGCTCGCCAACCGGATCGAGCTGCGATACGACCAGGGTAGCAACGTCGTCGAAACTACCCTCTACGAAGCAACGGGTGGTTCGGTGGCCAACACCGCCACGTACGATGCGCTCAACCGGCCGGCAAGTCAAAGCGACCCGCTTGGCAACACCAGCTTCGTGAGCTACGACGCGCGCAACCTGGTGAGCTATAGCATCGATCCGGGTGGCTACCTCAGCGTCGCCAACCACGACAGCCTCAACCGGCCAACCCACAGCATCGGACCCGAGGGCGTCCGGGTCGACTACGAGTGGGACAAGGTCTCGCGTCTCACCGAGTACAAAGACGCCAGTAACAACGCCACCACGTGGACGTACGACGCTGTTGGTCGTCGCATAGCGGCTACCTATGCCGATGGCAACGGTGTGTCGTTCGATTACGACGCGGCCCACAACCTCACTGAAGTGGTCGACCAGCGTGGCATCACCACCACCACGATCTTCGACGCAGCGGGTCGACCCACCTCGCGCACCATCGATCCGGCGCAGGGTGCGGATCCTCTCGTCGGTCCCACGGCCGAGTCCTACACCTACGACGGTCTCAATCGTCTAACCCAGGCGACCTCGGGTACCACCACCATGACGATGGGCTACGACTCCTTGTCACGCACCATCGCCGCGACCACCGGTGGTCGCGGGGTGAGTCGTCAGTTCGATGTCAAAGGCAACACCCTGAGCACCGACTATGCCTCCGGTTACCAGGTGAGTCGAGGCTTCGATCTGCTCGATCGTCCGACCAACATTCAGGGTCCTGCGGCTCCGACCGCGGCGACTTTCGACTACCAGGGCTATTGGGTGAGCGGGCGAGGTCTCGGTGGCGGCGCTCTTACCGGTACCACCACCTTCGACGACGCGCGTCGACCGCTCAACACCGGTTTCACGGCGAGTGGCAGCGGTCGCGCCGCGTTCGATGAGCACATCACTTGGGGTCCGCGCTCGCTCAAGACGGGAACCCGCCGTGCCGATCTCAACGGTGCCGGCAACACCTACCTGTACGACGGTGCGGGCCGTACGCTCACGTCAGGCTCGACCCCGCAGTCGAGCCTGATCGCCAACATGCCGGCGGATCCGAGTCTTCTGGTTTCGTTGCCCGAAGCCGAGGTCTTCGACTACGACGCCGCGATGAACAGAGTCGGTCTCACCGAGACCGACTACGACGTTTCGCTTTTCGAGCCTTTGCCGGTCGACGACTCGGGTCGCAACCGTCCAGCGAGCTTCGGTGGCGACACCCTCGAGTGGGACAACGCCGGCAACCTCGTGCGAAAAGGTGATCTCACCTTTACCTACGACTACCGCAACCGTCTCACCGAAGTGCGTGACAACCTCGACAACCTCGTCGCCAGCTACGCATACGACTCGATGAATCGCCGGGTCCAGCGCACCGTGGGGAGCACCGTGCGCGAAACCGTGTGGGACGGCTGGCGTGAGGTCGAGGAATACGTCGACGGCGAGCTCACCGAGCAGCGGATCTACGGTCTCGGCATCGACGAGATCGTCCACCACGCCGCCGATCTCGACCAGGTCAGCGGTCTCGAAGCCTCGGCCGTTCCGGTCTACGACTCGAGCGGCAACATCGCTGCTCTGACCGACGTCAACGGTAAACCGGTCGAGCGCTACAGTGTCAGTACCTACGGTGACACCACCATCACCGTCGACTCGGTCAGCCCCGAAGTCGACCAAGTGCGGATCGTCGGGGGTGACATCTGGGTCGAGATGAGCGAAGAAGTCATGCTCGCCGACCTCGAGACCGCGATCGGCTCCGGCGCCATCGAGCTGTGGGACACCACCCAGGACATCGCCGTCGGCCTGAACAGCGTCAGCCAGCCCGTCCAGCACGGTGAGCTCGCGCGTCGTCGGATGATCATCACCACCACCGATCCTCCCGTGGTGGGCAACGATCTGCGTCTCACCTTCCAGCCTGACGCGCTGATCGACACCTTCCACAACAAGCTTCTCTCCCAGATCGAGATCACCTTTCCGTGGTCGGCCACCGACACCGTTGTCCACGACACCGAGCCGCCCAAAGTCAGCGTCGTCATCGTTCGTGATGGTCGTCTCGAAATCGAATTCACCGAAGAAGTCGACCCGGCCCTTGCCGCAGCCACCATCGAAATCGACGGCACCACCGGTCACGCGTGGGAG
>JBCDBH010000232.1:0-9474 GCA_039184055.1 Acidobacteriota bacterium | reverse complement strand
TGCTCGAGCCCGAGCTGCTCCTGCTCACCCTGGTCCTGACCGTGCTGGTCTGTCTCGACGCCACCAGCTGGCGCCGCAGCCTCTTGGCGGGTATCGCCGCCGCGCTGGCGATCATGACGCGGGCGACGGTGCTACCGGTGTTCTTGCTGGTACCCGTGGCGTACGTCCTGGCGCCACGCCGGGCGCGCACCTGGCGTCACGCGGCGGCGGTATTCGTCGCGCCGATCCTGGTCGCGGTCGTGGCTCTGCAGGCCTGGGGGTGGACCGCGTCGGGTCAGCTCGGAACTCCGGCGATGAATCCGGGAACGGTGTTTTTCGAGGGCAACAACCCGGTCTCGTGGGGTACCAGCGCGGTCTACCCGCCGAGTGTTCTCGAAGCCAGTCAGAACGATGACGATCTGCCGGACGCCGCGCACGTCTACTACCGGACGATCGCCCGCGCCTCGGTTGGTAGCGATCTCACGATCAAAGAGGTCAACGCCTATTGGTCGAGCCGGGCGATGCACTTTCTTCGCGATCACCCCGGGCACGCTCTCGAACGTCTACGCGTGAAGATGACCATGGCGCTGCACGAATATCGCTGGCACGACATCGCCAGCGCGTGGATTCACGATCCACGGATGAAGTGGCCGCCGTTTCCCTTCGCTCTCTTGTCGAGCTTCGCGCTCCTCGGCACGATCGTGTGCGCGCACCGCTGGCGTGAGCTCTTGATCTTCTACGCGCTGCTCGGCGCGCAGCTCGGCGTGATGCTGGTGTTTTACGTCTCGGCGCGCCAGCGAATCGTCCTGCTGCCGATCTTGATCCTCTTCGCGGCGTACGGCCTGCGCGCGATTGCACATGTGCGCGGCGCGCGCCGGATGATCGCGATCGCCGCCGTGGCGCTGGTCGCGCTCGCGCTCCTCGTGCCGAGCGAGATCATGCGTGACGAGTCCGAAAAACGTCGTGCATTCGTCGAGATTTTCGATCGCTTCATCAACCTCGCCGACGACGACCCGCGGAGCTCGGACGATTTGACCTGGGCCGCGGCGCGCAACTTCGCCACCAGCTCGACGTGGCCACCGGGTATCGACCAAAGCGAGCAGCGCTTTCTCGACGCGCGGGTGGCCGCGGTCGAAGCGCGGGGCGACAGTCCGAGCGTCACGTTCGACCTTGCCCTCGCCGAGCTCGAAGCGGGTCGACACGAGCAGGCCGCGGCACGGCTCGAGGCCGTGATCGAAAGCGAAGCCCAGTTCTATCGCGGCGGTCGTCGAGCTTCGGTACCGGCGCTCTATCTGGCCCGCATCCACGCCTTTGGCGGTGATCGGGCAACCGCCGTCACGCTGCTCGAAGACGCGCTCGACCACCACCCGGGCGATCCTTTCGTGCTCGCCGAGCTGGTCGCGCTCACCGACGATACGACCCATGTCGACAGCCTGATGCGTTATTGGAGCGCGATCGACGCGCAATGGTTGATCGGACGCGCGCTGCTCATCCACCGGCGGTATCGTGAAGCCGCCTCCGCCTATGCCTTTGTCACCCGGCGAGTTCCCGACATGCGCGAGGTTTGGTTCGAACAAGCCGCCGTGCTCGGCGCGCTCGGCGCCACGGACGCGGGGGTCGACTCGTATCGACGCGCGATGGCGCTCCATCAACAGAGGATCGGCTGGGAAGAAGAAATCCTCGGGCTTTTCGAGGATTGGCTGGCGCAGCATCCGGATCGCGCCGAGGTGGTGTACAACACGGCGCTGGTCTTCCGCGCCTACGGTCACCACCGGCGTGCCGACGCGCTGCTCGAACGCGCCGCCAGCCTCTCTTCCTCGCCGGACCTGGCGGCGCGAATCGAAGCGGACCGCCGCACACCGAAACGGTAGGACTTCAGGGCAACCAGACGGCGGCCGAGCGATCGGTTTCCCACACCTCGACACGCGCCACGGAGACTCGATCGTGATCGTTCTCGAGACGACGACCGATCTCGCGACCCACCCATTCGGCGAGGTGCTCGGCGGTCGGCGCGAGCGCGTCGAAAGGTGGATGATCGTTGATCACCTGATGATCGAGCGGGCCGAGCAGATCGTCGAGCATGCCTTTGAGCACGCCGAAATCGAGCACCATGCCGTGCTCATCGAGCCGCTCGGCGCCTAGGGTCAAACGTATTTTGTAGTTGTGCCCGTGCACGTGACGACACTTGCTCGGATGATCGGGCAGATAGTGCGCCGCGGCGATTTCGTACTCTTTGACTACCTGAAATGGCATCGGGAATCTCCCGGCGACGGCGGTCGTTGTAGGGCGAGAAGGCTGGCGATCGACGCCACACCTTCACTCCCTCTCCTCCCCCCGTGCCGAATCCTTCACGCGGTACGGGGCTTTTTTTGTCGCGACCGCCGTACCGCGTTCGGAAGGCTCAGACGAGCTGGCGCAGGACGTATTGCAGAATGCCGCCGTGACGGAAATAGGCCGCTTCCTGAGGGGTATCGATACGCACGCGCGCATCGAAGCTCACGGTGGTGCCGTCGTCACGCTGACCGTGAACCGCGACGGTCGCGCCAGCGCGGAAGCTCTCGACGAGATCGGCGATTCCGCTGATGCGCCACACTTCGGAACCGTCGATCCCGAGGCTGTCGGCGGAATCCGGAAGCTCGAGCGGCAGAATGCCCATGCCCACCAGGTTGCTGCGATGGATCCGCTCGTAGCTCTCGGCGAGCACCGCGACCACGCCCTGGAGGCGAGGCCCTTTGGCGGCCCAGTCGCGTGAGGAGCCGGTTCCATACTGCTTGCCGGCGATGACGATCAGCTGCGTGCCTTCCTCTTGGTAGCGCATCGCGGCATCGTAGATCGACATTTCGTCGCCCGAGGGCATGTGCCGGGTGTAGCCACCCTCGATATGCGGCACCAATTTGTTGCGCAAGCGCACGTTGGCGAAGGTGCCACGCATCATGATTTCGTGGTTGCCACGGCGTGAGCCGTAGGAGTTGAAATCACGCGGCTCGACACCGTGCTCCATGAGATAGCGACCCGCGGGGCTGTCCCGTTTGATCGCGCCCGCCGGAGAAATGTGATCCGTCGTCACCGAATCGCCGACCAGCGCGAGCACGCGAGCGCCAGCGATATCGGTGGTCGACTCAGGTGTCTTGCCCATACCCTCGAAATAGGGCGGGTTGCGCACGTAGGTCGAGTCGTCGGCCCAGGCGAAGGTCGCGCCCTCGGGCACCGGCAACGCACGCCAGCGATCGTCACCGGTGAAGACATCGGCGTATTCGTCGGCGAACATCGCGGCTTGAAGCGACGAGCCGACCACCGTGGCGATTTCCTCACCGCTCGGCCAGATATCGCGGAGAAAGACGGGATCACCGTTCGAGTCCTCGCCGAGCGGCTCCGCCCGCACGTCGAAATCGATCCGACCGGCGAGCGCGTAGGCGACGACGAGCGGTGGCGAGGCCAGGTAGTTGGCGCGCGTATCGGGGTTGACGCGACCGGCGAAGTTGCGATTCCCCGACAGCACCGACCCGACCACCAAACCGCCTTCGTGAATGGCGCCGGTGATGTCCTCGTCGAGCGGACCGCTATTGCCGATACACGTGGTGCAGCCATAGCCGACGGTATGAAAGCCGAGCGCTTCGAGATCCGCCGTGAGACCCGCTTCATCGAGATACCGGGTCACGACCTTCGAGCCCGGCGCCAGGCTGGTCTTGACCCACGGCTTGGTGGTGAGACCTTTTTCCACCGCCTTGCGCGCCAGCAAACCGGCGGCGACCATGACCGACGGGTTCGAGGTGTTGGTGCAGCTGGTGATGGCGGCGATCACCACCGAGCCGTGATCGAGCTCGAAGGTGGTGGTTTCGCGCTTCACCTCCACCGCGGTGCGCTCCATCACCGCGACACCGCCGCCGGAATCGTCACGCTGCTTGCTCGGCGGGAGGAGCTTCGGCAGATATTCGGCGAAGTTCTGGTGCAGGGTGGAGAGCGGCACGCGGTGTTGCGGCAGCAGCGGACCGGCGAGACTCGGCTCGATGGTCCCGAGGTCGAGCTCGAGCAGATCGCTGTACTCCGCCTCGGGGCTGGCCGCGGTGTGGAAGAGCCCCTGCTCTTTCATATACGCCTCGACCATGGTGATGAGGTCGGCGTCGCGGTTGGTGAATCGCAGGTAGTCGAGGGTCACGTTGTCGACCGGGAAGATGCCACAGGTGGCACCGTATTCCGGGGCCATGTTGGCGATGGTCGCGCGATCGGCGAGCGGCAGCGAGGCGAGACCCGAGCCGAAGAACTCGACGAATTTGCCGACCACCCCGTGCTGACGCAACATCTCGGTGGCGCGCAACACGAGGTCGGTGGCGGTCGCGCCCTCGGGCAACGCACCGGTCAAACGCACACCGACGACCTGCGGAATCAGCATCGAGATCGCCTGACCGAGCATGGCCGCCTCGGCTTCGATACCGCCGACGCCCCAGCCGAGAACGCCGAGACCGTTGATCATCGTGGTGTGGGAATCGGTACCGACCAGCGTGTCCGGATACGCGAAGGTGCCGTCGGTCATCACGACGCGACCGAGGTACTCGAGGTTGACCTGGTGAACGATCCCGGTCTCGGGGGGTACGACGCGAAAGTTCTCGAACGCGGTCTGACCCCAGCGGAGAAATTGATAGCGCTCACCGTTGCGCTCGTACTCACGCTCGGTGTTGATGAAGAGCGCGGCGGCGCGACCGTAGGCGTCGACCTGAACCGAATGGTCGATCACCAAATCGACTGGAAGTAGCGGGTTGATCTTGTCGGCCTCGCCACCGAGGTCGACCATTGCCTGACGCATCGCGGCGAGGTCGACGACCGCCGGAACACCGGTGAAATCCTGCAACAGGACCCGAGCCGGCATGAAGGCGATCTCCGTGGCGGGTTTCGCCGCGGGATCCCAGGTCGCCACCGCTTCGATATCCGCCGCGGGCACCGCGCCATCGTCCTCACGTCGGAGGAGATTTTCGAGCAGAATTCGCGTCGCGAAGGGTAGACGTTCAATGTTCCAACCTTGCGCGGCGAGCGCCGGAAGGCTGGCGATATCGATCTTCTGACCACCGACCTCGAGGGTACGCCTGGTGCCGAAGCTATTTTTCATGTCTGAATCCTCCATGCCGAGATCGATAGGTCGCGGCGCGCGCGGGAATCAGATCTCATCGATGTCGGGAAGTTCCTCGTCTTCTTCGAACGCCGCCTCTTTGTCGAGGCTGCCGGCGACCCAGGTGAGAAAGGCAGGTTCGCCTTTACCAACGTCGAACGCGAGGATTTCGGGAAGCTCGTAGCGATGAAGCTCGCGGATGGTCGCGGCCACGGCATCGTACTCGCTCGCCAGGGTCTTGACGACCAGCATCAACTCACTATCGCGGCAAATCTTCGACTGCCAGCGATAGACCGACTTGACACCGAAGATCATGTTCACACAAGCCGCATGTCGGCGCGACACGAGCTCTCGGGCGATCAGGTTGGCCTGTTCTTCGTCGCCGACCGTCGTCACGACGACGATGGCCTCGGGCCTAACCGATTCGGCCGTCTCCGTTTCGGGCGAGCCTGATTCGTGCGCTTCCGACATGTGGGCTAACGTAGCGCACCGTCGGCGAAGGAGTCAACGTCGGACGGCTGGTGGCCGAGCCGGGTTCGAGATACAGTACGCGCCGTCATGGCCGCGAAAAAGACCACCAAAGCACGCGACGAAAACAAGCGGAAGAGCTCCAAAGCCCAGGACGCCGACCAGCCGGAGACGGGCAAACGCCCGAACCAGTCGGTATTCCGTGAGTACTTGGAAGCGATTCTCATCGCCACGCTCTTCCTCGGCTTCACCAATACGTTCGTGGTCAAGACCTTCTACATTCCCAGCGGCTCGATGGAAACGACGCTGCTGGTGGGTGACCACCTTTTCGTCAACCGAGCGATTTACGGCTCGTCGCGATCCGAGCTCGAACGCCGCATCCTGCCGATCCGTGACGTCGAACGCGGTGACGTGGTGATTTTCCGATCGCCACGCGAGCCCGAGACCGATTTGGTCAAACGGTGTATCGGGATTCCGGGTGACACCGTCGAGATCATCGACAAAGAGCTCTACTTGAACGGCACCCACGTCGACGACGAAGGCTACACCCAACACGTCGATCCACGGATCTCACGACGGGTTCCAGGACTGCGTCAACAAACATCGCGCGACAACTTCGGCCCCTATGTCGTCCCGGACGACCACTTTTTCTGTCTCGGGGACAATCGCGATCGATCGTACGATTCCCGCTGGTGGGGGCCCGTGCCTCGGCACCTGGTCAAAGGCCGCGCGCTGCTCATCTATTGGTCGAACGGCGGTGAGGTGTCCGACGGTTCGTGGACCGGTGTCGGCTCCGAGCTGCAACGCATCGGCTCGAATCTGCTCGGCTTTTTCACCAACACTCGGTGGGAACGCACGCTCCATCTGATCCGCTGAGCGGGCTCGCCGCTTTTCTTCGCGGCCTGGTGATCGCGGTGTGCTGCGCCATCGTGCTCGGTCTCCACGTTCGGACCTTCGTCGTCCAAGCCTTTGTCGTCGTCTCACCCTCGATGACCGATACCCTGTGGATCGGCGATCATGTCGTGGTCGATAAATTGAGCTTCTCGGCGGTCGGCGTGGGTCTCCCCGGTGGTGCCGTGCGCCGCGGCGATCTCGTATTGATCGATCGTCGCTATGCCCACGACACCAAGAACGTCATCAAACGATGCGTCGCCACGGCGGGCGAGACGGTCGAGATCATCGGCACGACGCTTTACGTCGATGACGTGGCGATCGACGATTGGGTCCGTGGCCAGCCGGGCGGCGGCTCGTTTCCACGCTCACGTGTCCCGGCCGACCATCTTTTCGTGCTCGGCGACAACCGTGCGGAGTCGCGTGATTCGCGTGATTGGGGCTTCGTACCCGTCGATGCGGTGCGGGGGCGACCACGGCTGGTTTATTTGTCGTTGGCCTCCACGCGGCCCGATACGCTCGACGATTGGAGTAAGATACCCAATAGATCGTTCACGTCTCGGTGGTCGGGCCGCATTCGCTGGCACCGCATGCTTCGCGTCGTGAACTGAGCGTCAGAACCGCCGATACGAGCCGAAGGGAGCCTCGGGACATGCGAAACGGACAACGTGGTGAAAGCAAACTGGGATGCATTGTCTGGATTCTCATCCTCATCGCCGGTGGTATCGCGGCCGCCAGGATCATTCCGGTCAAGATCTCGGAACACCAGCTCAAAGACAAGATGGAAGAGATGGCTGCGTTGCATCCACGTTGGGATGAAAACAAGTATCGGAATGCCATCATCAACGAAGCCGCTTCGCTCGATATCCCGCTCGAAAAAGGCCAGGTCAAGGTCAAAAAGGAAGGCACGCGCTCGGTCACCATGGAAGTCCAGACAACGGTACCGGTCGACCTGATCGTCACGGAAATCGACTGGGACATTCACATCAAGATGAGACGCGACATCTTTATTTTCTAGCGATTTTCGGGACACGAACGATCGCAACGCTCGACTCGAACCCGAGACGGATACGCCCTTGACGGTCGATTCGCGGTATCGGCGACTCCGCGTCACGGCCATCACGGTAGCCTTGAGCGCCCTACCCGGCGCTCTCGGCGGTATGTTGCTCGGCGGTCTGCTCTTTTTTCTCAATCCCGAGCTGCCGTTCGCACCCGCGCCCGTCGTCAGCGCCGCGCTCTACTATGGCTTGCCTTTGGCTGTGTTCAGCCTCTTGGGCCACCTTGTCCTGACCCGCGGGTCCCTGCTCGACACGTGGCGTCTCTTTCCGTTCAGCCTCGGAGCGGTGTTCGCCGCCACCGCGAGCGTCGCGTTCGTCCATGCGTCGCGATTCGCCTTTCTCCTGCCGCCCGGGATCAACCGCCGACTGCTCAAGTTGGGTCTCCTGGTGGCCCTCTGTGCTCTCGCGGTGCTGGCCACCGGGCTCCTCCACACCATCGCACGGCGCGCCTATAGCTGGCGAAGCAAGGTTTTCTTCTTCTGTGTAGTGTTTATCTCCCTATACAGTGTGGTCGAACGTCGCGACGCGTTCGGTATTCTCGAAGTTCGTAGCCAGGATCCCAATCGCATCGCCTCACGCGCTCGACCCACTCTTGCGGTGGTCGGTCTCGAAGCCGCCACCTTCGACGTGCTCCTCCCCCTCATCGAGCAAGGCCGAGCGCCGTTTTTCGCGAGAATTCGCTCGGAGGGCGTGACCGGCGGGCTGATTCCGCCAGCGGATCCCCATCGCAGCGCGCGCTGGACCACGATCGCGACCGGAAAACACCCTTTTCTCCATGGCATCGTCGACGACAACCTGTGGACGGCACCGTTCCTATCGTCGACCGAGTTACGGATGCTTCCACGCGGCTTGGGGTTCGAGCACTGGGGTGTCGCCGAAACACGTCGACCGGTGACCGCGAGCGATCGGCAAGCCATGACGCTATGGGAGATTCTGGCGCGGGTCGGTCTGAGCGTCGAAGTCGTCGGATGGCCGGTGAGCGATCCCGCACCCGAGAGCGTCCGCGTCCACCTCTCCGACACGTTCTTTGTCACCGGTGGCGTCGAGACGGACGACCAGGGTCCGATGATCGAGCGAGCGCGACTCTTTCAGGCTCGACCGAGTCGGTTGGATCCGACCCTGACGGCACGCTTTGGCGATGATCCCCCCGAAGGCATCCTGGATGCCGTGGCGCAAGATGAATGGCGTCGCAACCTCGCCTATTTCCTCGCCGCGCAGACGCCTCCACCCGACGCCCTCTTTGTTCGTCTGCCCGGTCTCGAAGCGGTGTCCGAGGCGACCTTCGGTGCCTGGTACACGATCGCCTTCGAGGGCATACAAGACGCTCGAGCCGAGCCGGAAGCGCAGCGTCTGGCGGCGTATTACTCGTGGCTCGACGAGGTCGTCGCCGGTCTTTGGGAGCAGCTACCCGAACCGCGAGTCTTGGTGATCGTGGCCCCCGCGGGAAGCGGCCCGCCACCCGCCTGGCGTCGAGCCTGGGATCAGTGGTCGGGTCGCGCGACGACGACAGCGGGTCCCGAAGGTCCCGGAATCATCATGATCTTCGGTGATGGAATCGAACCGGGGCAGGTGCTGGGAGACGTCGATCCGGTGGATATCGTACCGACTCTTCTCTATGCGCTCGGCCTGCCGGTCGCCGACGACCTGAGTGGCGCGACGTTGACCGATGTCTTCGATGCCTCGACGCTCGCCCGACAGCCTCTCCTCCTGGTGCCGTCGTACGAAGGGCTGACCGAAACCGACTGATGGAGCCTGGCTTCCGAAGCCCGGCTTCCGAAGCCCGGCTCAGCCTTTTTTGGCGACCGGGATCTGCGCGACCTTCGGGCTGGCGGGCTGCTGTTTGGCCGGTTTGGCGGGACCCATCGAACACCGACCCTCGAGAAACGCACCTTCTTCGACCGTGAGAGTCGGAGTATGAATGTCCGCGAGCACCCGGCCGGTGTTGGTGATCTCGATCCGCTCGGTCGCCGTGACCTG
>JBCDBH010000231.1:0-9517 GCA_039184055.1 Acidobacteriota bacterium | reverse complement strand
TTTCCGTGTCTTGTGGTGGAGGGCGATGACGAGCTCTCGATCAACGTCCTGCAGACAACCACGGGAGATACCTCATGACACGCACGCTTCTCTTCGTTTGCCTCCTTGGACTCTTCACCGTGCCCGCACTGGCACAGGATTTCGATACCGACGCGACGTGGCCGCTCTGTGGCCGGATCGCCGACGACCCGCCGAGCACCTGGAATAGCGGTGACGATTGCCCGAGTGGTCGCTTTGGCAAGTCCGAGTACCATGACGGCCCGATCGCTTCGCCGTTCGGCCCGCGTCAGCACACCGTGACCGGGTATGACTTTCACCGTGGCATCGACCTGGCCACCGATCGTGGTACGCCGGTGTTCGCGATCGCCGACGGTACGGTCTACAGCCATAAGGTGACGACCTCGGGAATCGACGAGCGCCTGGTGTTACGACACTATCGTCCGACCGAGTCTAGCTGCTCGGGTGGCGGCGGCTGCTACTTCAGCGAGTACGGCCACCTCGCGAGCGTCGAAGTCAGCACCGTCAAAGGAGTCCAGGTATTCAAAGGCGATTTGATCGGCTATTCAGGTGAATCGACCGACACCGGTTTCGAGCATCTGCACTTCGCGATCATGAACGCCCCGTCGCATGATTCGTCGAGCGCCTGGTACCGCGACGCGATTCATCCGCTCAACGTGCTGCCTTACGACGACTCGGACGGCACCCCGACGACCGATGGCTATGTCCACAACATGAAGGTCACCGCGACGCTCGACACCACCGGTCCACTGGCGACTCCCGCCTACCCACGGGTGACCGCCGATATCGAAATGGATCACACCATCGAGCTCGATCTGGTGCGAGTCGAGGTCGCGCTCTTCTACAACACGGGCCAGGGCTTCATGGCGACGATCACCCAACCGGGTGACACCGCTAGCACGATCTACACGACGGATTCAGGGATTGGCTATTGGGTCGAGCCGACCTTCTATGACATGGAGGTGTGGAATCGCCAATACTCGTACAAAAACTCGAACAACTATCCCTGGCGCTCGTTCGCCGAGGAGCCGATGGACCCCAGTGCCCCCAACTACGACCCCAAGACCGGTGCCTACCAAAGCCCCTATTGGGCCTCGTTGCCATCGAGTTACAACGGCAATGTGCATATGGACGACGATGACTTCAACGGCATCGAGGTGACCTCGTATAGCCTCGGTGCCAGCGCCCCGACGTATCAGCTCTCTATGACCTTCACGGCTCTCGAGACCGGGCTATCGGATGGCTCCCCGCTGTGTGCCAAAGTCACCGCGATCGACGTCAACGGCAATGAGGTGGAGGCCGAAGACGGCAACTGCACGTGATTCGTGACTCGAGCTAGGTTCGAGATCTGACCCAGCAGGCCCGTCAGGTTTAACCTGATGGGCCATTCTTCTTTGGCACCACCCTGTGCTAGCGTTCAGGCATCCCCTCAAGCGAAGCCCGTGTCTATCTTCTAGATAGGACACGCGTTTCACGACCGACCGTCTGACCCGAGCCCCCACAGTGGAGACGGTCAAAGGAGAGTCCAATGGCCTCGTACGTCATTTCCCTGGGTCTCGATTGCAGCGCCGTCATCGAAAAAGGTCTCCCCAACCTCGAACACAACGCACGACCGCTGCAATTTGGCCTGGTCGCCGATCAGCCGGGCGACAGTGAAGCGGTCGCCACGCCCTATGGATTCGACAATCGCGACACGGTGATCTTTCGAATCTTCGACATTACGCCGCAAGAATCCGCGTCACGGCTGCAATCGATCGACTCCCTGACCGTCGATCTCCTCGCCCCCACCACCGGCAGGCTCTCTGACGACAACCCCTTCACGCCAGCGACCAACCCGTTCATCATCCATGGTTCCGAGCTCGCCGGCCCGGTGTCACGCGAGAGCACCTATTTCATGGGCGCGTACCCGGCGTACGACAGCGATCCGTATGTCTTGGTCAACGACTCGATGGAACCCATCAGCGTGCTCTTTCAAGCGGTACTGACGGTGATGCTCACCGATACGACCGGTGTCGTTCCCAACGTGAAATTCGGTGTCGATCCAGAAATGGTGGTCGGGCCGAGTGGTGGTCGCAGGTACAAGCGCTAGGACAGCCCAGAGCTAACTGAGCCGCACCTTAGTTCAACCCCAAACGCGCCACCAAGAGCTGATAGTCGGGATCGGCGCGCAGCTCGGCGAGGTCGGGTTCCCGCTCGACCTCGTCGAGTGGGACGCCCGCCGCGAAAGCTCGTTCGAGCTCCGCGAGGGCACGCTCGCGATCACCGCGAATCTCGTGGGCCAAAACGAGTCGATAACGACTGTTGGCGTCATGCCCCTCGAGGCTCGCCAATGCCTCGAGCTCGGCCATGACGCTAGGATCACCGGCTTTGGCCAAGTAGAGAACGTAGCGTGTCCGAGCCTCGAGGTTGTCGGGTTGTTCCTCGACGGTGGTCCGCAGGTGCTGTGCCGCGCGCACGAACGCCGTCCTCGCCTCTTCTTCCTTGCCGACGAGGAATCGATAGCTATCACCCAGATTGGCCCACAGCACGGGGTTGTTGGCGTCGGCACCATCGGCGGCGGTGAGCTCGATGGCGCGTTCAAAGGCACGGTTCGCCTGGGCGTAAAGCCCCTGGTAGAAAAGGATCGTGCCGAGATTGGTGTAGAGCGAAGGCTGAGGCGAAATCTCGATCGCTTGCTGGAGCGCTTCGGCGGCGGCCCGTTCGTCGCCTTGGGCAAAGAGTGCCGCGGCCAAGTTGCGTGAACCCGAGGCGACGGTGGGCGCAAGCTCGGCTTCCTTGCGAAAGGCTTCTTCGGCGGCGGCATAGTCTTTGGCTCGGTAATGCACCGTTCCGAGCAACGCGTAGAGTCGTGCATTGTCAGGAGCGGTGGTGAGAGCAGTCGTGAACGCCTCTTCAGCGGCCTCCAAATCACCCCGCGCCATATGGACCTCTCCCCGCCCACGCCACGCCATGGCGTTGCCCGGAGCCAGGACGAGAACTCGATCGAACGATGCCATGGCATCGTCGAGATCACCGAGATCGAGCTGAGTCAGACCCAAGCTGACATGCCCAGCAGCGAAGAATTCGTCGACCGCCACCGCCTGCTCGGCGTTGGCCCGCGCCATATCGAGAAACTGCTGTTCGCGGCCCGCTTTGCGGTGTTTACGCCAATACGCCATCGCCAGCCCGGCGAGTGCTGGCGATGAATCCGGATCGGCGACGAGAGCCTGGGTGAAGGCATCGATCGAGGCGTCGAGGTTGCCGGCTTCTTTGTCGAACTGGTCGAGAAGCTCGACACCGCGTCGATAGTGAGTGAGGCCATCCGCCGCGGTAGCGGGCTCGGTCGTCACGTCCTCGGTCACGGCGTCCTCGGTCACCGCGTCCTCGGTCGCCGACGCCGGTTCGGTGGCACGGGGAGGTGCGAGCCAATCGGGCACCAGCACCATTGCGCCACCAAACAGGAAAATCGCCAGCAAGGCGGCTGGGCCGATCCACAATCGTGGCTTTGTGATCGGACTCTCCTCGACCGAACCCGCGCCCCCGATCGACATCGACGGCCATGGGTCTTCGAGATCCGACTGTCGTTGTCGTTCGAGATCAGCGAGCACAGGGGCGATCCGATCGACCTCGATTGCGTTACCACCTGCCCCTTCCGATTCGAATGCACCGCTCCGTTCGCGACGCGTGGTCGAGCTCCACTCGAGACTCATATCGGCAAGCTCGGCGGCGAGCACCCGGGCGTTGGCCGGGCGTTGATCCGGTTCCTTTTCGAGCAATCGGTCGAGCAAGATGGCGAGGCGATCCGGAACGTGGGGCGCGCTCACTTGGACCGGTTGATGCGGCTCCGAGGCGAGCCGAGTCATGGTGGCGACGGGGCTGCGACTCGCGAACGGGGAACGCCCGGTCAGCATCTCGTAGAGCAAGACGCCGAGCGAGAAGAGATCGGCGCGGCCATCGAGATCACGCCCGTGGACCTGCTCGGGTGACATCGAGCGCGCCGTGCCGATGATCACCCCGGTCTTCGACAAGGTCAGCGCTCCGGGATCGTCGAGGGGTTTGGCGAGCCCGAAATCGACGATCTTGACGTGACCCGACGGCGGGATCATGACGTTTTCGGCCTTCAGGTCGCGATGCAGAATGCCTTTGCCATGCGCTTCGGCGAGACCATCGGCGATCTGTCGTGTCCATTCGATGACGTCGCCGATCGGCAGCGGCGCAGAGAGGGCGATGCGATGCGACAACGTGGGACCGTCGACGAATTCCATGACGATCCAATCGCCCTCATCCTCTTCGAGAATGTCGAAGATCGGCACGATCGACGGATGGGCGAGGCGTGCCGCCGCCCAGGCCTCGCGCCGAAAGCGCGCGCGCAAGGTCTCGCTATCGATGTCGGCGCGGATGTGCTTGATCGCCACCCAGCGCTCGAGACGTTTGTCCCAGGCCTTGTAGACCTCACCCATCCCGCCTTTGCCGAGGCGTTCGCCGAGGCGGTACGGACCTACCGCCTTACCTTCTGGCTGATCGTCTTGCTTAGGATCCATCGTCCCGCCGATCGTATCGTCGGTTGTCTCGGTCATCTTGGCTTAGTCATCTTGGCTCACGCTCTCCTCGTCCGCGCAAGCCACGATTCTATCCGCGACGATGGATCGATGACGCGTTTCGAGAGACTCAGTCGAGAAAATCGAAACCGACGTCGAGCGCGGGCGAGGAATGGGTGAGCCAGCCGACCGACAGCAGATCGACCCCGGTGGCGGCGATCGCTGACGCGGTATCGGGAGTGATGCCACCCGAGGCTTCGAGGACCGCCCGTCCGGCATTGATCTCGACCGCCTGGCGAAGCTCGTCGGTCGACATGTTGTCGAGCAAAACGGCATCGACCCCGAGCGCGAGCACCGGTTCGAGCTCGGCGATGTCGTCGATCTCGACCTCGATCTTCACCAGGTGCCCGACATGCGCCCGAGCACGACGCACGGCTTCGGCGGCCGACCCGGCGATGACCCGATGGTTGTCTTTGATCAGCACCGCGTCGTCGAGCCCGAAGCGATGGTTCGCCCCGCCGCCACAGCGCACAGCGTATTTCTCCAGCGCGCGCAAGCCGGGCGTGGTTTTACGTGTGCAGGCGATGGCAGCCCGGTGATCGGCCACAGCGTCGACCAAGGAACGCGTGGTGGTGGCGATGCCACAGAGGCGACCGAGTAGGTTGAGTGCCACCCGTTCCGCGGCCAGCAGGACCCGTGCCGATCCTTCGATTTCGAGCACGGGGGTCGCGGCCGGGACGACATCACCATCTTGATGCAGCGGTTTGATCACGGTGATCAGATCGTCGGTCGGCTCGAGGGCGCGAAAGGCCTCAGCGGCGACATCGAGACCGGCGAGACAGCCCGCGCGGCGCGCGACGATCAAGCCACGGGCGCGTTCTCCGATCGGCACCACGGCATCGGTGGTGAGATCGCCAGCGCGACCGAGATCCTCGGCGAGCGCGGCCCGGACAAAGTCCGAATAATGCAGACGAAAGAGCGGTGATGGCTGGGTACGCTGGATGGCGCTCATCAGGCTGTCTCCCGAAGTCGAGTGACCGAGCCGTGTTCACGCGCGGCAACCAGCGGCAGAGAGGCGCTCGGATCGTAGGTCCAATAACTCCGTCGAGCCCATGCGCTCTCGGCTCGTGGGAAATCACGACGAACGTGGGCGCCACGACTTTCACGTCGAGCGTACGCGGCGGCGGTCACCAAACGGCCGACGGTGAGCAGGCTGTCGAGCTCATCAGGTTCCTGATCGCTCGGTGCCCAGGTCGAGAGGCGTTCGAGCGCGGTTTCGAGTCCTTCGGCATCGCGTTCGAGACCGACATGACGCCACATCAGTCGACGGAGAGCGGCGCGGTGAGACGCCGCGCTGTCGGCATTCGCTCGGTCCGGGTACTCATGGCGATAAACCGTTCCGTCGAGCGCTCGGGGCAGATCGCCTCGAGCATGATCGCGTGCATGGATATCGACCGCTACCCGCGCGCCGTAAACCAAGCCCTCGAGCAGAGAGTTGCTGGCCAGTCGGTTGGCGCCGTGTACACCGGTCGCGGTGACTTCGCCACATGCCCACAAACCAGGAATCGAGGTACGACCCGCGAGGTCGACCGCGACTCCGCCCATGACGTAATGTGCCGCCGGGGTGACCGGCAAAGGCTGATGACGAGGATCGAAAGCGGCACGGCGAGCCGCGCGCCATACGGTCGGAAACCGTTCTGGGAACGTCTCGCCCACCGCATCGGTGGCGTCGAGCACGATCGACGCACCGCCGCGTTGCCGACGCCAGATCGCCCGAGCCACGATGTCGCGTGGCGCGAGCTCGGCGAGCGGATGCTCGGCGAGCATGAAACGCGCACCGTTGTGATCACGCAACACGGCTCCGGCGCCACGTAGTGCCTCGGTGAGGAGCGGCAGCGGATCGCGCTGGGTGGCGAGAGCGGTGGGATGAAATTGCACGAAGGCGAGATCGGCGAGCACCGCGCCGGCCCGCGCGGCGAGCGCGACACCGTCTCCGGTCACCGCTGGTGGATTGGTGGTGTGGGCGAAAAGCTGACCGTAGCCACCCGTGGCGAGCACGACTGCGCCGGCGTGCGCCAAGACGGTGCGTCCCCGAGCGTCGCGTCCCATGACACCGACCGCGTGGCCGTGGTTGTCGATCACCAGATCGTGAGCAAAAAGCCCTTCGAAGACACGGATCTCCGGCGTGGCATGCACGGCGGCGGCCAGCGCTCGACTGATCTCGGCACCGGTGGCGTCACCACCCGCATGCAGGATGCGAGCGTGGGCATGGGCGCCCTCGCGACCTAGGGCGAGCTCGCCGTCGATGTCACGATCGAATTCGGTGCCGATGGCGAGCAGACGATCGATGGCGGCACGGGCCTCCGAGGTCAAAGCGTGCACGGCCATCGGATCGCATAGCCCATCGCCGGCGTCGATCGTGTCGTTGGCGTGGGAGCTGGCATCGTCATGAGGATCGACCGCCGCGGCGACGCCGCCCTGTGCCCATGGCGTCGAACCGCCCCGCCCGAGAGCGCCTTTGGTGATCACCAGCACCGAGCGCGGTGCCATGGCGAGCGCGGTCGACAAACCGGCGACCCCGCTCCCGAGCACGATCACATCGGCGGCGACCACGTCGTCGACCCCGATGTTGCGAGGTCGATGGGCGTGTAGGCGGGTCACCGGTTGAGCCCGCGTCCGACTTCGAGCATACGCTCGACCGAGCGACGCGCGCGCACGGCGATCTCGGGATCGACCGTCACTTCGTAACGGAGATCGCGCAGGCTATCGAGGATCTTCGGTAGCGTGATCTGTTTCATATGGGGACAGAGATTGCACGGTCGGATGAAGTCGACGTTCGGGTGTGCCACCGCGACGTTGTCGCTCATCGAACACTCGGTGATCATCACGACCTGGTTGGCACCGCTAGCGCCGACGTTCTTGATCATGCCCGAGGTCGAGCCGACGAAATCGGCTTCATCGAGCACCTCGGGTGGGCACTCGGGATGGGCGAGCACGTAGATACCGGGGTGCTGCGCGCGGAAAGCGCGGATTTCCTCGGCGTTGAAGCGCTCGTGCACCTCGCAGGTGCCGTGCCACATGATCAGCTCGACGTCGGTCTGCGTGGCGACGTATCGACCGAGGTAGACGTCGGGTAGGAAGATCACCCGGTCGACACCGAGCGACTCGACCACTTCGACCGCGTTGGCGGAGGTGCAACAGACGTCGGTCTCGGCTTTGACGTCGGCCGTCGTGTTGACGTAGGTCACCACCGGAACACCGGGATAACGCTCCTTGAGCAAGCGAATATCGGCACCGGTGATCGACGAAGCGAGCGAGCACCCGGCTTGGAGATCGGGGATCAGAACGGTCTTTTCAGGATTGAGTAGCTTTGCCGTCTCGGCCATGAAGTGGACCCCGGCGAGCACGATCACATCGGCTTCGGTCTCGGTCGCCATCCGCGCCAGACCGAGCGAATCACCCGAAAGATCGGCGACCCCGTGAAAGATCTCGGGAGTCTGGTAATTGTGCGCCAGGACGATGGCGTTGCGTTCTTTCTTGAGCGCCTCGATCTCGGCGATATAAGGCGCGTGAACCGGCCACTCGAGCGCCGGGATCACATCCTTCACCCGCTGATAGATCGGCTGTGTGGCGGCTTTGACCGCGGGGGTATAGGCCAGGGGGGGCGTCGGGTTGGATAGCTGATTCACGAGCTCCATGAGTGACCTCCATATCGGCGAGGGCGTCGAAGCACGTGGCTGCTCAGCCAGGTCGACGCGCGACCGTGTATCTCGGGCTCGCGATGATGCATTGGCTGGCCATGTTTTCGTTTCGCCGCCATCTTATGCTCATCGTGAGCATTTCTGGTTCCTAAAAAAACGCCGGGGGTTTCACCGTGTTTCCCGACGCTTTCTGCGGTCTGTCGTAAGGGAGATCTGCTTAGACTCGGCACGCGAGTGCGTGCTTCGCCTTACTTGACCGGATCTTTATGCTAAATCTGAGCATAAGCCCTTGTCAAGGGCAGTGGAGGCTATTGCCGCCCGGGGAGACCGGGCAAACCGACACCAGGCGAGGGTCGTTCGCGCAGCACGTCGCGACGAAAGCGAAAGAGCTCGGGTGGTCGGCCACCGGTACCGGTGGCGAATTGACCCGTGCCTTCGACCAGACCACTCTTCTCCACCAATCGGCGGAAATTCTGTTTGTGCAGGCGCATGCCCGACAAGGCTTCGACGACGCGCTGAAGCTGGAGCAAGGAAAACGTATCGGGAAGCAGCTCGAAGACCACCGGGCGATAGCGGATCTTGCCCCGTAGCCGGCTCAACGCGGTGGCTAGGATGCGTCGGTGGTCGTAGGCCATGGCGCGTCCGGCCATCGGACGATCGGCCGGGACCGGCCGCTCACGATCGGCGAACGGTTCGGCGACCAAGCGCGCCTCGTAGAGCAGCTCGTAACGGTCGAGAACACGATCGGAATCCCAGGACGCACCGCCCATGCCGAAAGCGATATCGACCCGCTCGCGTCGGTCACGAACGTCACCGCGAGTCTTGGCGCCAAAGCCCGGCCCCTGGGTAATAAAGGTCTCGAGCCACGGTTCGAGCATGTCGCCGACCACCGCCGGGCGACCATCACGTCGATCTTCCCAGGGAAGGTAGTCGTAGAACGGCCGCCATCGTGCGTCGCTGGTCAGCCGCTCCTCACGCACCAACGCCAGGTAGCCAACCGTCACCAATCGGTGGTCGCCGTCGCGCTCACCAGGATGTCGCCACCGGTCGCCAAAGGTATAGAGCTGTTCGACATAGCCGAGCTCCATACCGGTTTGCTCACGCACCCATCCTCGCAATGCGAGCTCGAGGGTGCGATCACGTCCCGGGTCGAGTGGACCGAAGGGCAAGCTGTCACGCTCACGATCGTGAGGAATCACCAACACACGGGGTGCCTCGTCGGTCACCGCGACGATCACGGCGTTGAGACCGACTACGGTCGAAGCGCTGGCTTCGATGACG
>JBCDBH010000230.1:0-9578 GCA_039184055.1 Acidobacteriota bacterium | reverse complement strand
TTCGTCGGTTTGATGACCGGCTATTGGCGAACGGTTTTGGAGCCCCGTTTGGTCAACGAAGCCGAAGCACAGGCCGAGATCCTGGCGAGCTCGCAGGTTCGCGCCACGGGTGTGGCGCTCCGTCGGGTCGAGCAGGAGGAGCGTGCCGAGGCCTTGGCGCGCACCCTCGACGAATTGCTCATCCTCCGTGACATCGGCTCCGACACGCCGTATTTCGATGCCATTTCACTCCAGGTCGACTATGACCTGATCGATATGCCGGAAGGCTCGCTCGATCAACAGGTCGGCACGCCGGCGGACGATAGCTTTCGTGTCGAGGTACCGATCTACGATCCCGAATCGTCGGAGCTGCTGGCCAACGCGACGCTCCATGTAAGCAGCCGTTTCTTCAACCAATTGGCGACCGACGTTCAGCGGCAGCTCGGTGAGGTGACCCGGATCGTCCTGGGAAGTTGGCTCCTGGTTTGGTTGGCGCTCATTTTCGTGTTGCGTTTGCTTCAGCGTCAGGCGCTTCGTCTCGAGCGTGCCGAAGTCGAGCTGCGTCTGGCGAAGGAGCACGCCGAAGAAGCGAGCCAGGCCAAGAGTCGGTTCTTGGCCAATATGAGCCATGAGATCCGGACGCCACTCAACGCGATTCTCGGTATGGTCACGCTCGCTCTCAAGACACCGCTGTCAACCAAGCAACGCGACTACGTGAGCAAGATCGGCTTGTCGGGACGCCATCTCCTGGAGATCATCGAGGACATTCTCGATTTATCGAAGATCGAAGCGGGGCGACTCGAGCTTCACCAAGCGCGCTTCGATCTCGACGAGCTGCTCATCGAGCTCGGTGAGATCGTCCGCTTTCGCGCCGAGCATCTCGACGTGCGTTTCGCGATCGCCGACGACGTGCCACGCAAAGTCGAGGGTGATCCCGTACGGCTCAAACAGGTTCTGCTCAATCTCCTCAACAACGCGGTCAAATTTACCGACGAAGGGGAAGTGGTGGTCGCGGTCGACACTGTCGAGGTGCGTCGTGAGCGGGCGAAGCTCCGTTTTGGTGTGCGAGACACCGGAGTCGGAATCGCCGCCGAGCACATTTCGTCGCTCTTCGATCCGTTTACTCAGGCCGATGCATCGATGACTCGGCGTTGGGGTGGCACGGGTCTCGGTTTGGCGATCAGTCAACGCCTGGTGCGCATGATGGGTGGTGAGATCACTGTCGAGAGCGAACCCGATGTCGGTAGCGTGTTTCAGTTCACCGCCACTTTCGAGCTCGCCGAGCCCACCTGGCACGGCGACGCGGCGGATTCCACCGACGTCAAGCTGATCTTCCGGCCAGGACAACGTGTCTTGGTGGCCGAAGACAACGAGATCAATCGTGATGTGGCGCGTGAGCTTCTCCGTCTCGCCGGGGTCGAAGTGGAGGAGGCACACAACGGTCTGGAAGCGCTCGACAAGCTCCGGTTGGAATCGTTCGATCTGGTGCTCATGGATGTCCAGATGCCCGAGCTCGACGGTCTCGAGACCGTCCGCCGCATGCGTGAGGACGAAGCCCTTGCCGAGGTTCCGGTCGTTGCGCTGACCGCCCATGCCATGCTCGGTGACCGTGAGCGCTTCCTCGCCGCCGGGATGAACGATTACGTGTCGAAACCTATCGAAGAGGAGACCCTGCTGACGGTCTTGGGTCGTTGGCTCGCGGTCGAGGAAGCCGAACCGAGCCGCGGGCCAGAACGGCCAGGTAACGACAGGGAGCTTCCCGGTCTCGACACCAACGCCGGTCTACGTCGGATCGGTGGCAACCGATCGCTCTATCGTCGTCTGCTCGGTGATTTCCTCCGCCAGGTCGAGACGACCAAGGGTCACTTCATCGACGGCATCGTACGCTCCGGTGACGAGGAACGCATCGTGCTCCTGCACACCCTCAAAGGAGCGGCTGCCACCATCGGTGCGCGCCAGGTCGCCACCGAGGCGGGGCGTCTCGAGCAGGATTTGACCCGGGAGCGAGAAGCCGATGCGCGACCACTCCACACCGCACTCGACGAGGCGGTGTCATCGATCCGGGACTGGCTCGTCACCGAGGGCGACCGAAAGGGTGGTAGCTCCGGCTCGGAGCTCGACCTCGAAACCGCCGAAGCCGCCGCGCGTCAGCTCGGTGAGGAGCTGGCGAATCACGATCTCGCCGCGCACACAACGGTGCGCCGATTCATCGGCGCGCTCGGCACCTTGTCACCGCAGCGTGCGGAAACGCTGGTCGAACAGGTCGAGCGTCTCGAATTCAGTGTCGCGGCACGGGAGCTCGAATCATTGATGGCCGATCTACGAGCCAGCGAGAGGTTGGTATGAGCGACGAGGACAGCCGGTCTCGCATCCTGATCGTCGACGATTTGCCGAGCAACATACACGGGCTCGCCGAGGTGCTCGGCGACCGCTATCGGTTGTTCTTCGCCACCGACGGTCACAACGCGCTCGAAATCGCCGCCGAGGGCGACATCGATCTGATCCTGCTCGACGTGGTCATGCCCGAAATCGATGGCTTCGAGGTGTGTTCCCGTCTCAAATCCGACGACACCACGGCCGATATTCCGGTGATCTTCGTCAGCTCGCTCGGTGAGGTGGAAGACGAGGCTCATGGCTTCGCGGTGGGTGGGGTCGACTACATCACCAAGCCGATTTCGCCGCCGATCGTTCGCGCTCGGGTGCGTACCCACCTCGAGCTGAAAGAAGCGCGTGATCTCCTCACCCGGCTCGCCTCCCTCGATGGGCTCACCGGAATCGCCAACCGTCGTACCTTCGACGACCGGCTGACCCTCGAGTGGCGACGGGCGCGTCGCAATACCGCGCGGCTTGGATTGTTCATGGCCGATGTCGACCACTTCAAACGTTACAACGACACCTACGGTCACGCGCGTGGTGATGAGTGTCTGCGTCAAGTCGCCACCACGCTGAAGACCGCCCTGCGGCGCTCGGGTGATCTCGTCGCGCGCTATGGAGGTGAAGAATTCGCGGCGATCCTTCCCGATACCGACGCCGCCGGGCTCGGGATCGTACTGCGTCGGATTCTCGACGACATCGCCGCGCTCGCGCTCGAACACCGCGACTCACCGAGCGGCGACACGGTTTCGATCAGCATCGGCGCGGTGAGCATCGTGCCCTCCGACGACAGCTCTTTCGATATTGCGATCCAGCTCGCCGACAAGCTTCTCTACCAGGCCAAAGACGGCGGCCGTGGTCACGCACGGCTCAAAGACTGTCAAGACGAGACCATCCGCGTGATCGAGCGGTAGCCCCTCGCTACTCCAAGCTCAGCGCAAGACGAATGAAGCTTCGGCGACCCGTGCGCCGTTGATCTGCAATTCGACCCGGTGCGTGCCTGGATAGAGAGCACGAATGGTCGTGACCCGCATCGAGTGGCGTTTGGTCAGACTTTGCTTACCGAGGGCGTCGAGGCGGAGGGTCTTCCACTTGAAGACCTTCGCCGACACCTTGTCGCCTTTGCGCACATAGTGGACGACATAGTCGATCAAGAGATCCTGAGCTTGGTCAGAGCTCGAGTGCACGATGGCTTCGAGTTCCACCGATTCGCCTATCTCGATCGAAGTGGGTTGCACGCTCAGCGTTGCTTCGAGATCTCGTGGCGGGTGGTAGCCCATCACCGCCAAAGCCCCGGGGTCGCCCGCCTTGATCAGCGAGCGTAGGGCGTGCTTGATCACCCACATGCGCTCGGTCGAGGCGTCGGTGGACCACTGGAGACAGCGTTCGACCACGAGCTCAGGATGGTCTTTGGCGATGTCGTTGAGGTGATTGGCCACCGAGCGGCGCACGTAGAGCTCGGGGTCGTCTTTGAGCGCTTCGAGAATCGGCCATACCGGACTGGGATCGTCGATCAGGAACTGCAGCCGTCGACCCCAGGGGAGACGTGGCCGCAGCCCTTCGGAGCACCAGCGTCGCACGTGCGGACTAGGGTGCGTGGTGAGCCGGGTGAGCTCTTCGAGGGTTTCATCGGTGTAGCGCTCGGCGAACGGGCGCACCGCGAACTCGGCGGAGAAGCGTTGGGTGAGCTCGATCATCGCGCTCATCGACGCCGAATAATGATCGACGCCATACGTGCCGATGAAATGACCGATCGGCCACTGTAGCCAGCCGTCGGTGACCGCCTCGCAATCGGGGAGAGGAGCGGGCAGGCTGGCGGTGAGGATCTTCAGAGCTCGCGGGACATCGGCGGGCAAGGTGGTGGCGAGCGCATCGGCGAATTGCGCGACGCGTGCGTTGAACTCGAGGGCATTCAAGTCTTCGGTCGCCGCGCGTAGGAACGCCCCCTGGTCGAAAGACGGATGCGCGGAACCGATCTGCTCCGCCAGCGCACGAGCCGCCTCATGATCGAACCAATTCTTGAATGCCTTGCGCTCGTTGCTCGCCGTCATGGCTCTCCTGGTGTCATTTTGACGCGTTGGTGGGTGGGTCCCGAAGAAGCTCGGCTCGATCACGAATCGTACCGCGAACGAGCTACTTGGGCTGGGTGTACGAAATCGTTGAGCTTTCGTACAGTCTCGCGTCGGGTACGTACTGACCTGTACGTACTCGTTGACGGGATTCCGTGTCACTCGAGGCTGGCACGGAAGTTGATTTAGACCTTCGCTGAAGTCTGAGATCCCGTGTCCCGGAGGCGTCCTCAGGCGACGTCGTCGTGGCTCGGATGACCCGGTCGAGTCCATTTTGAGGTGGAGATATGACGAGCGATTCCGATACGCCCGCTGGCGAGTCATCGGCGGCGACCGCGCAGGCACCGCCCGGTGCGTCGCCGAGCATGGCGATCGAGGCACGTGGCCTCAGTAAATTCTATGGTCCGTTCGTGGCCATTCAAGATGTGTCGTTTGCCATTCCCGAAGGTCAGATCGCGGCCTTTTTGGGTCCCAATGGCGCGGGCAAAAGCACGACGATGAAGATCCTCACCGGCTATCTCGCGCCGAGCTCGGGTGAGGCCTGGATCGCCGGTAAGAACGTTCGCGAGGAACGTCTGGCCGCCGTGCGTAGCCTCGGTTATTTGCCCGAGAACGGTCCGCTTTATCCTGAGATGACGCCGCTCGAGCTGCTGCGTTTTTTTGGCGAGGCACGGGAAATCGATGAGACGAAGCTCGACCGGCGTATCGACGAGGTCGTCGAGCTGTGCGCCTTGGATCTCGTGCTCGAGAAGCCGATCGGCAAGTTGTCGAAGGGCTACCGGCAACGTGTCGGTCTGGCGCAAGCGCTGTTGCACGATCCGGACGTGCTGGTGATGGACGAGCCGACCGCTGGTCTCGATCCCAACCAGATTCACGATTTTCGTCGCAACCTCCAAGAGCTACGGCAACACAAGACGATTTTGTTGTCGACCCACATCCTGCAAGAGGTCGAAGCGCTCGCCGATCGCATCCTGTTCATCGACAGTGGGCGCTTGGTGTACGACGCGTTGATCGACGACGCGCGCCAGGAAGAAGGCTCGCTCGAGGCGCTCTTTCATCGTCTGACCGCCACGAACGGCGGGGAGGTGACGTCGTGACGATCAATTGGCGTATCGTCCGCGCGCTCGGGCGCCGCGACTTGCTGATGTATTTCAGCAATCCCACGGGCTATGTCTTCATTACTCTGTTCATATTCTTGAGCGCCGCCGCGGCCTTTTGGCAGGAGCGCTTTTTTCTCAACAACCTGGCGAATCTCGACCAGCTCAACACGGTCTTCCCGTATCTGCTGCTCTTCTTCGTGCCCGCCTTGACCATGGCGGTGTGGGCGGAGGAGCGCAAGCAGGGGACCGATGAGCTCTTGCTCACGCTGCCGGCGACCGACTTCGAAGTGGTGTTGGGCAAGTACCTGGCGACGCTGGGGATCTACACCGTTTCGCTGCTGCTCTCGTTCAGCCACGTTCTGGTGCTCTTCTGGTTGGGGAGCCCGGATTTGGGGCTGATGCTGGGCAATTTCTTCGGCTACTGGCTGATCGGTGGCGCGTTGATCGCGGTCGGCATGGTGGCGTCGTTGCTCGCCACCAGCACGACGATCGCGTTCATCCTCGGGGCGCTGTTCTGTGCCCTGCTGGTATTCGTCGATGCCGCCGCCGGAATCTTCAGCCGTGATCTCGAGACCTGGCTCGTGCCGCTCGGGGTCTTCGGCCATTTCGGTGATTTCGCCCGGGGCGTGGTCACGCTTTCGGGGGTTCTCTATTTCCTCTCGGTGACCGGTCTGGCGCTTTATCTCAACGTGCTCTTGATCGGTCGTCGCCACTGGCCGGCCAAAGCCGACGGCATCGCTTGGTGGCAGCACCAGGCGATCCGTGCCCTGGCCCTGGTGGTGGCAGTGATCAGCATCAACGCGATCATCGGTCGGGCGCCGCTGCGTCTCGACGTCACCGCCGAGCGGCTGCACAGCCTGTCGTCGGAGACGCATCGACTGCTCGGCGAATTGGAGGACGATCGACCGGTGTTCGTCCAGGCGTTCATCAGCCCCGAGGTGCCCGAGGCCTTGGTGCAGACGCGTGCCGATCTCCTGTCCTTGCTTCGTGAGATCGATGCGGTCGGCGGCCAGCGGGTCGAGGTGGCGATTCGCGAGACCGAGCCGTTCACCGAGGCAGCGCGTGATGCCCGCGAGCGTTTCGGCATTCTGCCGCGTCAGGTGCTCGACGAGCGTGCCGCGCGGAGCTCGGTACAGGATGTCTTCATGGGGCTCGTCTTCACCTGTGGCGCCGAAGAGCAGGTGATTCCTTTCTTCGAGCGGGGCTATCCGGTCGAATACGAGATCGTGCGGAGCGTACGGGTGGTCGCCAACACCGAGCGCAAACGGATCGGTGTCGTCGGCACGGCGCTCGAGCTGTTCGGCGGTCTCGACTTTCAGACCATGCGTCAGAACCGCCCGTGGCCGGTGGTCGAGGAGCTCGAAAAGCAGTACGAGGTGGTGCAGGTGACTCCGGCGACGGCGGCCGAACAAGACGTCGACGCGCTCTTGGTGGCGCTGCCGTCATCGCTGCCCCAAGGCGATATGGACGCCTTGTTGCCGGTGATCCAGTCGGGGGTGCCGACCCTGCTCCTGGTCGATCCGTTGCCGATCATCGACATCGATCAATCACCGTCCGAGCAGCCGGGGGCGAACCAGAACCCGTTTATGCAGCAACAGCAGGCGCCACCGCCGCCTAAGGGCAACATCGGCGCCTTCCTGAGCCGTCTCGGCGTGCAGTGGAATCCTTCGACGATCGTCTGGGATGCCTACAACCCACACCCCGATTTGGCCAGTCTGCCTCCCGAGGTGGTCTTCGTCGGTCGTGGCAATCAGAACGCCAACGCGTTCAACGTCGAACAGCCGGCGAGCTCGGCCTTGCAAGAGCTGGTGTTGCTCTATCCCGGTGAGCTCCGACAGGCCGCGGGTAGTGAGAACGTCTTCATACCGCTGGCCGAAACCGGAGTTGCTTCCGGGCAGCTCTTCTACCAGCAGATCGTGCAGCGGAGCTTCTTCGGTGCGCAGCTCAACCGCAATCTGCCACACGTACCGGACGGCGAACGGTACGTCGTCGCGGCGATGGTGGTGGGGGAGAGCGCGAACGACAACGCGTCCGAAGCCGACGAGCCGGACGAGACCGAGACGGCCACGGATACGGCCGCGACCGCCAGTCCCCTCCGCGTGGCGGTGATCGCCGATCTCGACTTCATCTCGGAGCAGTTCTTCCAGCTCCGCGCCACCGGCCCGACCAATCTCAACTTCGACAACGTCACCTTCTTCTTGAACGCGATGGATGCTGTGCTCGGCGACGAGGCTTTCATCAACCTGCGGAGCCGACGGGTCAAGCATCGCACCCTCGAACGGGTCGAGCGGCAAACGCAGAGCTTCATCGAGCAACGCACCGCCGACGAGCAAGCGGCCGAGGCCGAAGCCGACGCGGCGCTCGCCGAAGCACAAGCTCGACTCGAAGAGAAGGTCGCGGCGGTCAGCGAGCGGACCGATCTCGACGCGCAAACCAAACAGATCATGGCGCGCAACCTCCAAGAGGTCGAGAACCGGCGTTTCGAAACGCTCGAGGCCAATATCGAGACGGAAAAGCAGGCCAAGATCCAGGCCAGCCGCGAGGTCGTCGAGGCACAGATCAGGGGGATTCAACGTGGCATTCGAACGTTTGCCGTGCTGCTGCCTCCGATTCCGGTGTTCATCGTCGGCGTGTGGATGTTCCTGCGTCGACGGCGACGTGAAAAAGAAGGCGCCGCGGCGGCGCGACGACTGAGGGATGCATGACCATGAGCGAGATGAACAAGACCATCGTCTTTGTCGTCGGCGCCCTCGCCCTGGCGTTGATCGCCTGGGTCACCGCGCCGACCCCCCGTACCCCCGAGGCTTTGACCAACCTCGGTGAGCCGTTCTTTCCCGACTTCGACGATCCCAACCAGGCGACCAGTCTCGAGGTGATCGAATTCGACGAGACGACCGCGACCGCACGTCCTTTCAAGGTCGAGAACAACGGCGGTTTGTGGACCATCCCGTCGCATTTCGACTATCCGGCCGACGGCGAGGAGCAGCTGGCGACAACCGCCGCGGGCGTGATCGGCATCGAACGCGGCGAGTTTCGCTCCAACAACGTCGCCGACCACGAGGCGCTCGGGGTCATCGATCCGCTCGACGAGAACGCCACCAATCTCCAAGGACGAGGCAAGCGCGTCACCTTGAAGCAAGGTGAAACCGTGCTCGCTGACTTCATCATCGGCAATCAGCCCGCGGACAGCCCCGGGTATCGCTTCGTGCGGATTCCAGGTCAGAAGCGGGTCTACAGCGCCAAGATGGATATCGAGGTCTCGACACGTTTCGAGGACTGGATCGAAAAAGACCTGCTGCAGGTGTCGCGGAACGAGATCGCCGAGGTGGTGATCGACGACTACTCGATCGATGAAACCACCGGCGTGCTCCAGGAACGCGATCGTCTGACCCTGCTCAATGCCGATGGCACCTGGAGTCTCGATGGCATGCCCGAAGGGCGTGAGCTCGACACCGCCAAGCAGAACGATCTGCTCGGTGCGCTCGAAGATCTGCGGATCGTCGACGTGCGGCCCAAGCCGGCCGGTCTCACCGCCACCCTGTCACGTACCGAGGCGGGCTCGATCACCCAAACCGATGTGCTCTCGCTCCAGACCAAGGGCTTCTACTTCACCCGTGACGGGGGTCTGGTGTCCAACGAGGGCGAAGTGCGAGTGGCGACCGAAAGCGGGATTCAATACATCCTGCGCTTTGGTGAGATCGTCTCCGAGGCCTTGGGCACGAGTCAGGAAGACGGCGTGGATAGCGGTGAAAATCGCTACCTCTTCATCACCGCCGACTTCGATCCGACCCGCACACCGGCACCCGATCAACCCACCGATCGTGCCTTCGAGAGCAAAGCTGAAGCCGAGTGGACCGACGCCGATCGTGAAAACAGCCGTCTCGCCGACGCCTACCAAACCTGGGAAGACCAGGCCAACGAGACCCGTGAAAAAGCCGACCTGCTCAACACACGTTTCGCCGGCTGGTACTACGTCATCCCGGCCGAGGCGTTCGACAAGCTACGCGTCACGCGTGGTGAGCTGATCGCGGCGGTCGACGGATAGGCAGACGACGGT
>JBCDBH010000229.1:0-9589 GCA_039184055.1 Acidobacteriota bacterium | reverse complement strand
GGGCATTCTCGAGATCGAGGTCGCACCCGACTTTCCCGCCGCTAGTGACGCCATTCGGGTCGACGCCTCGGTGTACACCACGGCCTGTTCGAGCGGGATCGAGATCGAGATCGACTTCGACCGCATCGACATCTGGAGTCTCGAGCCCTGCGAGTGCCTGCTCCCGGCCTTTATCCGGCAGACGCGGAGCATCGAGATCGGTACCCGCCCGGCCGGTGAAATCGACGTCCATTTCGGCTATCGCTACACCGAGCCGACGTGTGGGCCGATCATCGAGGAGCCGCTGGCGTCGGAGAGTTTCTTCGTCGGGGGTGAGGCGAATGTCATCACCACCACGACACCCCAATTCCCCCGCGTCGGCGAGGACGTCGCGCTCGACGTCGACTATCTCTTGGGGTGCGCGGTGGGTTCGGTCGAGATCGCACGGGACGACCGTACGGTGCGGATTCTGGGGCTGGAGGATTTTTGCCCCGAGGTGCCTCCACCGTATTCGTTCCAGGCTTTGCTCGGTGATTTCGATTCCGGTTCGTGGATCCTCGAGATCTCGCTCGATTGCCCGAATCCCGATCCGATGAATCCCTTCAGCTGTCAGGACACCGGTGGTCCGAGAATGATCGCGCGACGCGCGCTCGAGGTCGGTCCGATCGCTTTCTCGACGCCCCAGCTGATTCCCGCCGAGCCCCGTTCCGATGAACCCTTCGAGTTTCGCTTTCTCAGCTCGTGCCCGGTCACGGTGACGCCCTCCGAGCTCGAAAACGGAGTCGTCGAGATCGAGGTGGCGGAGCTACCGCTCGGCGCCCCGGCGCCGTGCACGGATCCACCGAGCTATGACAACGGCATTCAATTCGGACCGTGGCCACCGGGCGACTACCTGGTGATCGCGAGCGGGCCAGACGATCCACAAGATGGCTCGAACGAGCTGCTCTTCTATCTACCGTTTTCGATCACTCCGGCCGATACCGCGGTCGAGGTCGGTGACGGCCGGTTCGAGATCGCGGCCACGTGGCGTGATTTCGATGGTGGTACCGGCAGCGCGCGGGGTGGTGAGCTGGGTGGCGATGCCGCCGGGATGTGGTTCTTCGATGACGACAACATCGAGCTGGTGGTCAAGGTGCTCGACGGTTGCGACGAGAACGGCCACTTTTGGGTATTCGCCAGCGGGCTGACCACGGTGGAGACGTCGATCACCGTCACGGACACCGACACCGGTGCGACCTGGAGCTACACCAACCCGCTCGGCAATCGCTTTGATTTGGTCAACGATCTCGAAGCGTTTTCCTGCGCCGCGCCCTGAGCGCTAGCTACTTCACATCGACTAGGCGTTTTCTCCCCATTGCCCCGAGTGTTCGAGCACGCTCGGGGCTCGCTCTATACTGGATCAATGAATAGTGGCGCGTTCGCACAGGCGACCACCCGGCCGCCCGAGAGCGGCTGGGCACCGACGGTTGCCGCGCTCGTCCCGGGTTTGACCGTCCTCGCTCACGCCGATCTCGGCCGGATCGGCGAACGGGTGGCTTTGGCCGGTCTCGATCGAGATCGCCGCGTCGAAGTGTCACGGCTCGGACCTTTGTTCGTGGCTCCACGTGCCGATTCTCGTCGGCCGCTCGCCGATGTTCATCTGAGTCGTCAACCCCTGTTGCTCGGGCCGGGATCCAGTCCGGGGTCGGTGATGATCGACCCCGGATCGACACGGATGAGCGTCGAGCTCGACGGTCGACGGCTCACCGAGCCACGTGACGTCAGCGCCGAGGAGATGGATCGAGGGGTGGTGCTCCTGCTCGCGCAACGCGTCGCGCTGCTTTTGCATCACCTCGATCCCGTGATCTCGAACGAGGCGTCACGTCTCGGTTTGATCGGTGAGAGCCACGTCATGTCTCGGCTCCGAGGTGAGATTCACCGCGTCGCGGATCTCGATGTACCGGTGTTGCTCCGTGGCGAAACCGGTTCGGGCAAAGAACTGGTCGCCAGGGCGATCCACCAGGCCAGTCGTCGGCGAGGGCGTCCGATGGTGGCGGTGAATATGGCGGCGGTTCCACCCACACTGGCCGCCGCCGAGCTCTTCGGGGCCGAGCGTGGGGCGTTTACCGGTGCCGACAAACGACGTGACGGCCATTTCGGTCGTGCCCACAAGGGCACACTCTTTCTCGACGAGGTCGGCGCGACCCCGACCGACGTGCAGGCTCTGCTCTTGCGCTGTCTCGAGACCGGTGAGGTCCAGGCGGTGGGCGCTGATCGTCCGCGCTCGGTGGATGTACGAGTGATCGCCGCGACCGATGCCGATCTTGAATCCGCGGTGGTCGCCGAACGCTTCGCCGCTCCCTTGCTCTATCGGCTCAGCACCTATGAGCTGTCGGTTCCTCCGCTACGGAACAGACGGGACGATCTCGGTCGTCTCTTCGTTCATTTTCTCCGCCAGGAGCTGGCCGCCAGCGGTGAGCGGCACCGCATGGATCCACCTCGGCACGGCGAGCCATCATGGTTGCCCGCCGGATTGCTCGCGCGCTTGGCTGGCTACGACTGGCCGGGCAATGTCCGTGAGCTACGTAACGTCGTGCGTCAATTGGTGATCTCGAACCGGGGCGCGACGCAGCTCGCGATCCACCCGGCTCTCGAGCGGCGATTGATCGAAGGAGAGGGCCGTGGCGAGGTTCACCTCGACTCTCGAGACGGGTCGGCGAAGACGTCGCGCGCCGAGACGGATTCCGTGATGCCCGCGCGCCGCGCACCGGCCGAGGTACGGGAGGCGGAGTTGATCGACGCGTTGCGAGCGCATCGTTGGCGACCCTCGGCGGCCGCCGACAGTCTCGGTATCGCGCGTGCGTCGATCTACGATCTGATCGAGAAGAGTCCCAACGTACGGAAGGCCAGTGAGCTCGATCGCGACGAGATCGACACGGCGCGCGAGCATTGTGATGGTCACCTCGAGTGCATGGCGGACACGCTCGAAGTGTCCGAGGCGGCGCTCAAACGCCGTATGCACCAGCTAGAGATGTAGTCTTCCGGTTTGCGAGATCGCGGCCCATCGAGGCAGCGCGTCGCGTTTCGCGGTGCGTTCGAAATGGGTCCGGAGACGCGCGCGAGCCCGATAGAGCGCTTTCTTATATTGCTCCGGAGCGAGACCGAGCGCTCGACAGACGGCGTCTTTACCTTCGTCGGCGAGATAGACCCGACGGAGGAGCTCGCGATCGAGCTCCGAGCGCAGCGCCGCCAGGCTTCGTCGTAGACGCTCGTGGTTTTCCCGATCGAGCACCTGGTTGAGCGGTGTTTCGTCGTCGATCGGTTGGTCAGGCACCCAGCTCGGACGCAGGTTGGGGCGTCGCAGGTGACGTCGGCGCGTGGTGTAGAGCAGGTTACGCGCTGTACCTCGCACAAAACCACGCAGACTGGCAGGCTCCCGGACACGACCCTGACGGATCTGATCCAAGACGATCCACAGCGTTTCTTGGCGGATGTCCTCGGCCAGGCTCGGATCGTTGGTCAGATTGTTGAGCATGCGGATCAACGAGCGATCGAATCGATCGATCAACTCGGTTTCGGCGCTCGGGTCACCGGCCGCGATGCGCTGGACCAGCGCGGCATCGACCTCGCTTCCCGTGGCGTCACTTCCCGTCGTGTATCGGTCTTCGATGGTGGCGTTTTCAGTGGCGGCGTCTTCAACTTCAACGACATACTCAGGCTCGAACAGTACGGCTCGGCTCGGCTCGGCTCTCATCGGATCCTCCTCTCGTCGTGGCAGCGGAGACCGATAAGAGCAACCTGTGTGCCATGGGTTTTCGTGAGGTTTCCTACGTTCTTGGCCGGGCGATACGCTGGTCGATGTCACCGCCGAGCTCGTTCGATGTCGAACGATGTCGAAACACGTCGACGGGGCGGCCACGAGGTCGACAAACCATCCCTATCGCCGTGGCATCGGCATTGCTACTCGACAAGGGTGGGCAGATCGCGGTGATGTCACCGCGAAATGAGGCTGGTGGGGATCAGTCACCAAGGAGGATGAACCAATGGCCAAGAACTACCGCATCGAAATGGGTGTGAATTGGGATCGCAAGCCGATTGGTGGTAGCTCGTATTACTACCTCGATCACTATTGTGTCGACATCACGGCCGCGGCGAGTTTGGCGACGTATCGGAACTTCTCTATCGACTCGAATGGCAGCGACGACGATACGATCAAGTTCGTGGTCTACGACATCACCGCGACGGATCACAGTCTGAGTTACGCGAATTTCAACATTCACTTCTTTTCCGGCGTTGCCGCGCAACAAGTCGATCTCTCGCCACTCACCGGGCTCGCCGGCGATGGCGCGGACAACCTCCTGAGCCTGACCAGCAGCAGCGAGACGAGTCTCGTCTTCAGTACGATTCGCAACCAGCATCGGGCCGGCAACGCGTCCTATGCCTTTTCCAACATCGGCAATTTCCTGTTCACGGTAGTCGTCGACGTGACGAAGGGTTCGACGACGCGGACCTATACCTTCGATCCGGAAATGGTCGTGGGGGAAGGGAGTGGCGGTACGCCTTGCTGAGGGAGTGGCCGCACTACGACTTCGCGAGCGCCTGGTAGCCGGGAAGCTCGCGTAGCGTACGGAGCTCGATCTCGTCTTCGATCGTGGTGCGCGAGAACCCAGCGCTGAGCGCGTGGTCGAGTTGGCTCAATGCTTCTTCGACACGCCCGCACACATGGTGGGCGATCGCGAGCCGAAAGGCGAAACGCCCCGCGGGATCACCGTGTGCCGCGACCTGCTCGGCGGCAGCTTCGGCCGCCGAGCACTCGCCGCCCTTGGCGAGATAGAGCGCCAGCTGGCTGTGGAGGTGAGGGTCGTCCGGGCGCGTGACGAGATCTTCCTGGATCAGCTCGACGGCCCGTGCGAAGGCGTTGTGGGCGTCGACCTCGTGCCCGGGAGTCCAGCGATAGGCGTCGCCCAGATTGCCCCACATCAGGGCATCTCCCGCGCCACCGACCTCGAGGGCGACGGCCTTGCGGTACGGCTCGATCGCCTCGGCGTAGCGCCCTTGGGCGAAAAGAAGGGTGCCGAGGTTGCTGTAGACCGCCGCCTTGGGACGAATTTCGAGGGCTCGTTGGAGCAACGTGGCGGCCTCGTCGAGACGGCCCTGGACATACCGTACCGCCGCCAGGTTGCGATAGCCGAATTCCGCATCGGGCGCGGTGGCGATCGACTGTTCGAAGGCCGCGGCGGCTTCGTCGTAGTCGCTGTTCAGGTAGTAGAGCGTGCCGAGCTTGTCGTGAAAACGTCGATTGTCGGGTGCCACGGCGACGGCTCGTCGCAGGTGGCCGATCGCCGCGTCGAGATCGCCACGGTATTGCGCCAGCTCTCCGAGCCCCCGATGCGCCTCGGCGTGCTCGGGGGCCAAGGTCAGAGCGTGTTCGAAGGCGCTGCGTGCTTCCTCCGCGCGACCCAGGTCGAGCAGCACCAAGCCGTGGCTGGTGTGGCTCGTCGCGAGATGCTCGTCGAGGGCCACGGCACGTTCGGCGATCGGCAAGGCGCGCTCGAGCCAGCTCTCGTCATCGTGCTCACGCGCCAGCCGCCAATACGAGAGGGCGAGACCAGCGTGGGCCGAGGCGTAGTCGGGATGGTCGGCGACCAGCGCTTCGAGGATGGTTACCGCACGGTCGAGATTGCCTTCGATGTCGAATCGTTCGATATGCGCCATGCCGTCTTGGTAGCGCGCGAACGGGGTCGTCGTCACCGTCTCGGTGGTGGGTGTGCGTGTCGACGGAGCCAGCGACCAGATGGCGATGATGGCGCCGAGCATGACGATGATCGCCGCGACGAGCCAGCCGCTGCGTCGGAATCGTGACGCGCTGGGCTCACCCTCCGCATCGGATGATGCGCTGGGCGGCAGGGGCAGGGCCGTTTCCATGCGTCTCCAGCCGCTGCTGACCGATTGAGTCGAGGCATCGTGGGTTTCGAGCTCGGCGCGCAGCCCCGCCAACGCCACCGCGACGCGGCGTGCGTGTCTGGGGCGCTGCTCGGGGGACTTGTCGAGCAACTGGTCGATCAGCCGCGCCAGTGCCGGTGGCACGTGTTCGTTTCGCTGATCGGCGGGCATTTGATGATGGGTGCAGATCCGAGCCAGGGTCTCTTCACGACTGGGCGCGTGAAAGGGCGAGACTCCGGTCGCCATCTCGTAGAGCAAGACGCCGAGTGAAAAGAGATCGGAACGCGCGTCGACCGGGAGACCACGAGCCTGTTCCGGCGCCATGGTGCGATAGGTGCCACCGGCTGATTTCGCACCGCTGTCGTCGGCGGTGTCGAGCGAAAGCGCGAGGCCGAAATCGAGAATCTTGGCGCGTCTCGCCGGGGTCATCATGATGTTCTCGGCCTTCAGATCGCCGTGGACGAGACCGGATGTGTGGGCTTCGCTCAGTCCGTCGGCGATCTGTTCGCCGAGTTGGATCGCCATCTCGACATCGCATCGTTTGGACTCGAGAAGCTCCGCGATCGTCACGCCTTCTACCAGCTCCATGACGATCCAGTTGTCGTCGGGGCCTTCGATCACATCGAAGACCTGCACGATCGCCGGATGGTTCAGCCGCGCCGCGGCACGGGCTTCGCGGCGTAGCTGCGGCGCCGCGTCGGCGTGGGTGGCGCGCAGATGCTTGACCGCTACGTCGCGATCGAGTCGCTGATCGTGGGCGCGGAACACGTCGCCCATGCCCCCGCTGCCCAGAAGAGCGTGGAGACGGTAGGGGCCGAGATCGTGTGGGAGAACCAGCGTAGCCCGCATGCGGAACCCGTCGGACGAGAGTCAAAAATGGAGTCGGTGGCAACCTGGATACGCGTTCATGCTATCGCCGCCGCTACGGCCGGGCAATTTGTCCACGAGTTCATCGTTCGTTTTCAGGGACCCGTGGTGTCGACATGGCACTTAGGGACGAACGCGAGAAAGGAAGTCGATGAATAGCTCGATGGTTCGAGGGTCCCGGGAGCGGCGAGGGGTGTCCATGGTTGCGCGTCTGGTTGTGGTCGTCATGGTTCTGCTCGGCGCGGTGTCGTCGATGCTGTGGCTGGTCGAGCCCGAAAACCTGCCGAGTCTCGGTGAGCTGGCCTGGCTCATGGCGGCCGTGCTCGTCATGTTCGTCGCCTTCTGGCTGACCCGTGGAGCTCGCTCAGGGCGCGGCTGGTAGGTTTCTTGCGGTCTGACTCGGCCGCGTAGCGGCGGCCGAGTCCTTTTTTTCCGTAAGTCACCGTCCATGACCCGCGACGTTTGGTGAGAAATTCGGGCTTCTTGGATTAGCATCGGGACGATGTCACCTGATCTTCCCGAGCAGCCACGTTGGTTGATCGCCAACGCGATTCTGCGTCGTCCTGGAGGGCACGCGATTGCCGATGGCGACGGTTTCCTCGCCGTCGAGCCCGACCGGTCGGTGGTCTTCATGGTGGGACGGCCCGATCTCGTAACGGTGACGAAGGCGCGTTTCGCGACGGTGACCAACGGTGCCGGCGCGTCACCTCTCGTTTTCGTATCAGCCGATGACATCGACCATGCGCGGGCGTGTCTACCGGATTGGCGCGCCGAGACGGTGTTGCTACACGAGCTGCCCGAGGCTCTGCATACCGTCGACGACAGCCACGGTCTCGAGCTCCTCGATCCCGACACGAAGATCGATCACGTACCCGATGGTCTGCGTCCGATCCTTCGCACCGCGTTGGCGACCGGGCCGGTGGCGGCGGCGATCGTCGACGGCGTGCCGGTGAGCTTCTGCTACCCGTTTTGGCGTTCCGAACGCTATTGGGACGTCTCGGTCGATACCCTCGAAGGTCATCGTGGTCGCGGTTTGGGTGAGCGCTGTGTGCGTTTCATGGCCAGTCGACTTCCCGGCATGAGGCCGATTCTCGGTCCACGGGAGAGCGAGCCCAGGATTCTCGAGTTTTGCCGTCATGTCGGTTTCGTACCGGTCGATCGGATCTATGTGTTGATCGATCCGGACGCTCCCGGGCATTGAGGTGCTCGAGGGGTCGGGAATCAACCGGCGGCGAATCTGGTTGAGGGATCGATACGATACAAATGAGTATCGTCTTTCATCTTTGGTGATTTCCCGCGACGACCAGATAGGAAAGTGAGGCCGCGATGAGCGCAACCATGTCGACCGGTCAGCCGACGACCGAGCTCGCCGATATACAAAACAGTACCGATGTTCGTGACGTGCGGATCGACAAGGTCGGCGTCAAGAACATCGAATATCCGATCGTGGTCAAGGACCGTGACCACGGTGAGCAGCATACGGTCGCACGGGTCAACATGTACGTCGACCTGCCGGCGCACTTCAAGGGCACGCATATGAGCCGATTTCTCGAAGTGCTCAACGCCCATGAAGGACCGGTCAGCGCGGCCGAGATTCCCAAGATTCTCGACGAGATGCGTACCCGACTCGACGCGCAGACGGCACATTTCGAGCTCGAATTTCCCTATTTTCTCGAGCGGGCCGCGCCGGTCACCGGTGGCAAGGGCAAGATGGTTTATACCTGTGCCTTCGAGGCCTGCGCTGGAGCCTGTGACGATTTCATCATTCGCGTCGAGGTGCCGGTGACCACGCTGTGCCCGTGCTCGAAGGAGATCAGCGCGCGCGGCGCCCACAACCAGCGTGGCCTGGTCAAGCTCTCGGTACGCTTCGATCGTTCACAAACCGTGTGGCTCGAGGAATTGATCGAGCTCGTCGAGGCGTCGGCCAGCTGTCAGCTCTATCCGGTGCTCAAACGGCCCGACGAGAAGTTCGTCACCGAGAAGGCCTACGACAACCCACGCTTTGTCGAAGATCTCAGTCGTGAGGTGGTCGTGCGTTTGCGTCGCGATCCGCGACTCCGGTGGTTCTCGGTCGAGGTCGAGAATTTCGAATCGATCCACGCCCACAACGCCTACGCGGCGATCGAAGGCGATCTCGACGGTCACGCCACCGAGACGTCAGGCTGAACGCACCACGAGGTGGCGATGAAACCATCGCTGGGTCGCATTCATCGCTTCGATGAGATGCGGTGTCGGCCCGGTGAAGGGATGACCTGCCGCGAAGGTGTGGCTGGCGTCGTCGACGATGTGGAGCGCACGTGGCTCGGTGGCCGCGTCGTGGAGCGCCCGGGCGTCGGCCACCGGGACGGTCTCGTCGGCGTCGCCGTGAATCACCAACCATGGTGCCTTGCGTCGGCCCGCCGCGGCGGTGAGATCGAGCGCCTCTCGGTTGTGCTCGATGTCGTCGAGGAGCTCGGTGCCGATCGTCAGCTTTTGACCGGTGCGGCCGTTGACGATTTCGATCTCTCCGGCTTGTCGCCACGCCTGTCGCATGGCGTCGTTCCACCGCTGCGCCGTGCCGACCGCCGACCACGTGACCAGTGCTTGCACGGGTCGCACGGCGGCGGCGAGCAGCGCCGCCGCGCCACCCCGGCTATGGCCGAAGAGTCCGAGTCGTTCGGTGAGAATCCGGCCATCGCCCACCTCTCGCTCCTGGATCGCCCGCAGCATGCGAAGAGCCTCATCGCGTTCTTTCGAAAAGGTATTACGTCGAAAAGCGTCGAGATCGGTCAACGCCTCGTCTTCCGGCCCTTGTCCCGAGCCGGAGAAATTGAAGCGCACG
>JBCDBH010000228.1:0-9658 GCA_039184055.1 Acidobacteriota bacterium | reverse complement strand
CCGGGTGAGGTGACGCTCAAGAAGATCATGGCGCACCCCGACTGGCTCGGTACCGCGCCCGAGGATCCCTATTGGGCCGACGACGGCACGGCGATTTACTTCGAGGACAAGCGGATCGGTGAGGAAATCCGCGACCTGGTGCGGATCGATCTGGCGACCGGTGAGCGCACCGTGGTGCCGCTCGCCGAGCACGGCGCGGCCTCGTCGGCGCGTGGCCGGCGATCCGCCGACGGCGAGGCGAAGGTCTACACCCGCAACGGCGATGTGTTTGTCCGCGATCTCGCCACCGGTACGACCCGCCAGCTCACCCGGAGCGCGGCGTTCGAGCGCGCGCCGTTCTTTCTCGCCGACGGTCGGGTGGGTTTCACCCGGGGTCGCACGGTGTGGATCCGTGATCTCGACAGCGGTCTCGAAGCCCAGGCGGCGGAGATCGTCGCCACCGAAGATCCGGCCGAGAACGAACCCGCCGACGACTATCTGAGCGAGCAGCAGGTTCGCCTCTTCGACATCATCAAGCTCGAAAAAGAGCGCGCCGAACGAGCGCGCGAGTACGAGACCGAAAGCCGCCGTACCGACCCGACCCGTTTGGCCCCCACCGTCTATCTCGGCGACAAGATCGAGATCCAGCGTCAACACCTCTCACCCGCTGGCGATTGGATGCTCGTCGTGACCCATCCGAAGAAACGTGATCTCGGTCGTGAGGACAAGATGCCACGCTGGGTCACCGATAGCGGCTATGTCGAGATCGAGGACGTGCGTCCCAAGGTCGGCACCAACGACGGCAGCGGTGACACGCTGCATCTCATCGACCTCACCGATGGCACGGTCCACACCATCGAGACCGCCGCCCTCCCGGGCATCACCGACGATCCGCTCGCCGAGATTCGCGCCGCCGCGGCGCAGGGCGACGAGTCGGACGAGACGCTCGACACAGCCGAAACGACGGAAGCATCGCTTGCGGCCAACGACAACCCGTCTCCTGACGCGACGGCGGCCGACGAGTCAGCGTCTGACGACGCAGCCGCCAAGAAGAAAGCCAAGCCGCGCAAGGTCGACATCGAAGACATCGAATTCAGTCACGACGGTCGCTGGGCGGCGGTGCAATTCCACAGCGTCGACAACAAAGACCGCTGGACGGTCGTGGTCGGTCGTGAGCAGCCCGAAGCGCGTACCGTTCACCGGCTGTCGAATCCCGACGGCTGGATCAACTGGTCGTTCAATAGCCTCGGCTGGCTGGGTGGAGACGCGTTGTGGTTCCTCTCCGAGGACAGTGGCTGGAGCCAGCTCTACATCCATCAAATGGGTGTCGACGGCGCGCTCGGCAGCACCCGACGACTCACCGATGGCGACTATGTGGTCGAAGACGGCGTGGTCGCCGATCCCGACGAGCGCTATCTCTACTTTCAGGCCAATCGTGCCCACCCGGGGATTTACGAGATTCACCGTGTCCCGGTGAGCGGCGGTGCGGTCGAGACGCTCACCGACCTCGGTGGTATGAACGACTTCGTGCTCTCCCCCGATGGCACCCAGCTCCTGATCACACATAGCTCGGCCACCCAACCACCCGAGCTGTGGCTGCAGCCGATCGGTGGTAGCGCTCGCAAAATCACCAACGAAACCAGTGACGACTTCGCCGCCATCGCCTGGACGGCGCCTACCTTCGTCGAGGTGCCGTCGAGCCATCAAGATCGACCGATCCATTCGCGGCTCTATCTGCCCCACGACGAGGTCGCGGGCCCCCGCGGCGCAGTGGTCTTCGTCCACGGCGCCGGCTATTTGCAGAACGCGCACCAGGGCTGGTCGGGCTATTTTCGCGAGTTCATGTTCCACACCCTGCTCGCCCGTGAGGGCTACGTGGTGCTCGACATGGACTACCGCGCCTCGCGTGGCTATGGCGCCGATTGGCGCACCGCGATCTATCGCCAGATGGGCACACCCGAGCTCGAAGATCTGATCGACGGCGTCGATTACCTGGTCGCCAACCACAATGTCGACCGTTCGCGGGTCGGCGTCTACGGCGGCTCGTACGGCGGCTTCATGGTCTTCATGTCGATGTTCAAGGAGCCCGAGCTCTTCGCGTGTGGCGCGTCGCTTCGTCCGGTCACCGATTGGGCGCACTACAACCACCCGTATACCTCGAACATCCTCAATACGCCCGAGGACGATCCAGAGGCCTACGAACGCTCGTCGCCGATCGAATTCGCCGACGGGCTGGCGAAGCCGCTGCTGATCGCGGCACCGATGCTCGACGACAACGTCTTCTTTCTCGACACCGTGCGCCTGGTGCAGCGGTTCATCGAGCTCGAGAAAGAGGATTTCGAGGTCGCCCTCTATCCGATCGAGCCACACGGCTTTCGTGAGCCGTCGAGCTGGCTCGACGAATATCGTCGTATCTTCAAGCTGTTCGCGGAATGCCTCGATAACCGATAACGGTTGTCAGGGCATGGACGGCTACTACGACTACCACCCCCGGGTCTTTCTCGACCGCCCGCTCGCGCTCGTCGGCATGGTCACCGACGCGGTGCGGGCGGTCGCCCATCAGCTCGCCGCGCTCAACGGACTCCCCTACCTCGATCTCGATCGCAAGATCGAGCATTACGCTGGCACGACCGTTTGGGAGCTGATCCAAAACGATGGCGAGCAGCGCTATCGCGCCATGGAGCGCGAGCTACTGCCGTTGTCCCTACGTGATCGACCTGCTGGCGTCTTGGTGCTCGGTGACGGCACCTTGCTCGACCCGGCCAATCGCCGACTGCTCGGCGACGCCAGTCATCTGGTGTATCTAGAGCTCGATCTCGCCGACACCTACTGGCGCTTCCAACCCCGCGACGCGACGATCGCCAGCCGTTGGCATCCACTCTTTCCCGGACCGCTACTCAGTCTCGACCAGATCCGCCCGTTCTTCGATCACCGCCAGCCGGCGCTGAGCGACTCCCCGCATACCGTCGACTTCACCCGACGCAACAACCGAGACGTCACCGCGGAGCTACAGTCCCTGATCGAGAAGCTACAGCCATAGCCACATCATCAGCGCGATCACCACCAGCGCCACCACGATCAGCACCCATCGATAGGACGTCGTCATGCCCTCGGCGTCGAGCGACGCCACCAGAGACTCGGCGGTGGCGAAGCGTTTCGCCGGATCACGTTCGAGGCAGCGCATGATCGTCTGATCCCAGGCGAGGGGGAGATCGGCGACGTGTTTGCGAGGTGGCTCCGGATCGTCTTTGACCCGGGCGAATACCGCTTCGAGCGGTGAGGAGCCGGTGAACGCGGCGCGCCCGGTGACCATCTCGTACATCACCAGGCCGAGAGTGTAGAGATCGGAGCGACTGCTCGCGGTTTCGAGCTCGAGCTGCTCGGGCGCCATGTATTCGGGTGTGCCCGGGATCACGTGGGTCGCGGTGAGATCGGGACCTTCCTCGTCGGCGCTCCGCGCGACGCCGAAATCGGTCAGCACGACCCGTGACGTGCCATCCCGACCGACGAGAAAAATATTGTCGGGTTTGAGATCGCGATGAATCACCCCGACAGCGTGGGCGGCGCTCAGTGCGGCGGCGATCTGATCGACGATCGGTCGTGCCTCGCGGAGGCTCATCCGACCGTGTTCGTGGAGATGATCGGCCAGGGTGTGACCGTCGAGAAACTCCAAGACCATGCACGGCAGCTCACCAGCGCGGCCGTCGACATGGAGCACCTCGAATACGGTCACCACATTGGGGTGGTCGATCCGTCGTGACAGCTCGGCTTCCCGGCGAAAGCGCTCGATCGCCTTGTCGCCGGTCAGATTGTGGGAGTCGATCAGCTTGAGCGCCACGGCCGAGCCGTCGTCGAGGCGCTCGGCGCGATACACCTCGGACATCCCGCCACGCCCCAGCAGGCGGACGACACGGTAGCGCCCGTCGACCACCTCGGTGGCCTCGAGCATGCCCGCCCGCTGGTTCGATTCGGCTGGATCGCTCAGAAGGAGCTCCCGTCAACGATCAACGAGTCGCGGCGCCGAGGTCGATACCGGCCTGCATGCGCGCTTGGAGCCGCTGATCGCGTAAGTAGATGTACATCACCGCCATGGCGTCTTGCGCTTCGTCGGTGGGGTTGTCGTAAACGCTCACCAGCTCGTACTCGTGGCCGCGATACACCGGTATGCCCTCGACGCTGCTCAACGAATCGACGGTCGACAGACCGATGCGATCGTCGAAGCCCTTGGCCTTGGCTTCGAAGAGAGTCTCTCCGGTGGTGCGATCGATCAGGGTGAGCGACTCGGCGAACGGATGAAGATGGACCGCGATGTAGTGGATCGTGGTGTCGTACGGCACCTGCATCAGATTGGTGACCAGGGTGTGGTTGACCTCGCGACCGGGCTCGACCACCCAATGTCCGGTGAAGACATTGCCGTGTTGATCGGTGTAGTCGTGCGCCGAAGCGCTCTCTCCGGGCAGACAGCCCGGCCCATGCGCCTCGTCATCGGCCCGGTCGACACCATAGTGATGGCTCGAGCCCTCCAAGGCTCGCAGACCATAGGCACCGATCGGAAAGAGCGGCACCAGCGGTCCACCCAGCTCGCTTTGCTTCTGGTACTTCAACGTCACCTTGTGACGCACCTCGGTATTGGTCTCTTCGAGATTGAGGTTGAGCACCTGGGTGGTCAGCGACAGCGCCTCGGTCGACACCACGGGAATCCCGAAACCAGCCGGAAAGTCGATGTCGAGCTGCCCCTGCGACAAGGTGAAGAGCCGTGAGCTGAACCCCTGGCTCGCCGGTAAGCTCGCCCGGTGACGCCGAGGGTCGATGTCGAGGTTACTGTGACACATGAAGTCTTGAGGCATCGGAGTCTCACCGTCGGGACCGACCATGATGGCGCGATACCCGGTGATCCAATAGATCTCGGGCTTCGCATCGGCCTCGGCCAAATGCAGCTCGGTGGTGTCATAGGGCCCGGTCATCGACCGGTAGAGTCGATCCACCGTATAGACGGGAGACAACGTGACGAGCTCGTGGGTCGGAGCCTCGGCGGTGGTCGCCGCGCCCGCGTCGCGGACACCACAACCGCTCACCGCCAGCGCCAGCACGGAAGCGAACACGAGCACACCGAGCACGCGTCGACCATCGACGCGATCGGATCGGGTGAGGAAAAACGGAAGGGATCGGTTCGCGATCATGAACTGAATGTTACCCGACCCGGCCTATCCCGATCACTGTGCTGCTAGCATCGTAGGGACCATGTTGGGCTATTCGTCCCCCACGCCACGCTCGTCCGTCGTTTTCCACGCTCTGCCCCTGCTGCTCGTCGCCGTCCTGGTCGGCTGTGGCGGGTGCGCCAGCACTCCGCCCGAACCGGCCGGATCGCCTGCGAACACACCCATCGAGCGTGGCTCCGACAGCCAAACACGCCCGGACGCGCTGCCACCGAGTGACGCCTTGATCGACGCCGAAGTCGCCACCGTCGGGTGGGATCGCGCCAGCAACAGCCCCGTGGTGCTGTTGCGGAGCGCGGCGGGACGGGTGGTGCCGATTTGGATCGGTTTAGCCGAAGCCCAGGCCATCGGTCGCGCTCTTCACGGTATCGAGCCGCCCCGGCCGATGACCCACGACCTGATGGCGAACGTGCTCACCAGCCTCGACGCCGAACTGCTGGCGGTCACGGTGAGCGATCTGCGTGACGGTGTCTATTACGGCTGGCTCGAGCTCCAGGTCCGCGGTGAGACGGGCTCGCGCTGGGTCGATACGCGACCGAGCGACGCCCTCGCGCTCGCCCTACGCACCGGCGCGGCGATCCGGCTCGCCACCGCCCTCGTCGACGATCGCCAACCGTTCGACTTTCTGCCGCCCGAAGGTCCCGAGCAGGTGGTGCGTGCCGCCGGGCTCACGGTCGTGACGCCGAGCGCCGGGGCGCGCTCCGAGCTCGATCTACCGGCGAGCGGTGGTGTGTTGGTCACCGCGGTGCGTGGCTCGGCGGCGGACGCCGGCATCGAAGTGGGCGACTTGATCATCGCGCTCGACGGCGAGACGATCGACCGACCGTTGCAATTGCTCGACGCGGTGGAAGACCGCGCGCCGGGCGACGCGCTCGACGTGACCTTCCTACGCGACGGAGTCGAGCGGACCGTGCGGGTGTTCCCCGGTCTCGACACCGCCACCGACGAACCAGCCGACATCGCTTGAGATCATGATCCCAAACCTCGCGTTCACACGCCGCCCATGGCGTCGCAAGCCACCTCTCCGCCCCGCTTCGGCGCTCGCCGTGCTCGTCGTCGCCCTTCTCGGTGTGCTGCCCCTCGGCTGCGACAAAGCACCGAGCGATGCCGATGCGACCGCGAAACCACCGACCGCGACGACGTCGACCGCCGATCGATCCGATTTCCTGCTCGGTGGTATCCAGGTCAACGAGCACGATCTCGACGGCTGGTTCGATGCCCTCGAACGCGCCGGCATGAACACCGTTTCGGTGACCGACTACGCACGTCACGGGGATTGGGACGACTCCCTGCTGATGTCCGAGCCCAACCCCGGCTTGCTGACCGAAATTCGCACCGCCAAAGAACGAGATTTCAACGTCGTCTTGATTCTCCGTCTGGCGCTCGATCACGCCGACTACTTCCCACGCAACCGCTTCTTTTGGCACGGCATGATCATGCCGAATTCCGTCGAGCAACGCCGTCTGTGGTTCACCCACTACAGCGCCTTCGTTCGTTCGTGGGCCGAGATCGCGGCACGTGAAGGAGTCGATGCCTTGATGATCGGCAGCGAGCTCAACGCGATGGCTTCGACCGTGCCGATCACCGCCATTCCCGGTCTCGAAGCCTGGTATCTCGATCGCGACAAACAGGCCGAGCGGCGCGCCGATTTCTTGGCCAACGCCGATACCCTCGCCGAGCCGTCGTGGCTGCGTGGTCGTGACGACGAAGACTTCGCCACCTACCTCGACACGCGGATCGCCTGGGAACGGGATTGGGCGCTCACCATGACCGAAGGCTACGATCCGGCGCTCGATCAGGAAGCACGCGAAGCCGCCTATCCCGACCTGAGCGCTGGCGAGCAGGCGGCGATCGCGGCGATCAACGAGCGGCGCGCCGAAATCGAACGCGGCTGGCGGGATCTGATCCGATGCGTGCGCGAGATCTACCCCGGGCGGATCGGCTACGCCGCCAATTTCGACCAGTACCACGAAGTCGGGTTCTGGGACGATCTCGACGTGATCGGTATCAACGCCTACTTCCAGCTCCGCCACCACCTGCTGCCCCCGGCCGATCGCGCCGCGCTCGGTGAAGCCCTGCTCAGCGGCTGGCGGCGCGTGCTCGACGACATCGACAGCACCCGCCAGCTCCTCGGCGCCGCCGATCATCCGGTGATCTTCACCGAGATGGGTTTCACCTTTCGCGCCAACAGCACGCTCGAACCGTGGCAGTCGAACGGCGTGTCGATGTTCGAGACCCTCGACGGCGACTCCGAGCTGATCGTCTGGCAAGACCAACCGGTACGGTTCAGCGAGCGCGCCATGGCGGTCCACGCCCTTCACCGCGCCGACTCCGAACGCTCGAATCCCCTGCTCGACGGCATCCTCTATTGGAAATTGTCGACCGTGCCGTCGCATCGCGATCACGAGCCCTTCCTCGTCCTGCTCGACGACGGACCGTTCGAGGACCCGATTCTCGAAGCTCTACGCGGTTTTCGTCACTAGCCCCCATTTCTCACCAGCCCATCGGCTGCGGCGTGGAAACGCACGCAATCTCTGGACGTGCTCGCTCTTCGCTCCCTCGACGTACCGATGGGTACGCCTCCGGTCGCTCATCCCTGCGCTGCCCAGATCTCACGCACGTTTCCGCGCCTCGCTTCAACGTTTGGTGAGAAATGGGGGCTGACCGCCAATTGTGAAGAGCCACGCGTCAAATCCGTAGCGAAACCATCACGAGCTTGGCACGACCCAGAGCCCGCGCGACAATGGGTAACAACGTTGTTGGAAGCACGTGTCCGATGGGCGATCCAGAACGGTAAGAATCGAGTCGATCACGAATCACGGGTCCAACGACATCGAGGAGATCATCAGACAGTAACGGCCAACATCCGGGGAGGTCGCGCGGGGTCATGACAGCGGAAGAGGCCATCGATCGAGTTCTCGAAGCGCTTGCGCTCGAGCTACGAAAAACAAGACGTATCGGTGAGATCGAAGCCAAGATCGGTCGCAGCCGAGGATATTTCAGCAAAGTCGTCGCACGGAAATGGCGCATCAGCTTGGATTTGCTGATGCAGACCCTCGAAGTGCTCGAGGTCGATCCACCCGAATTCTTCGCTCGGGCTCTCGACATCAAGCCCGATCCCGAAGCCTTGCTCGCCGACATGGACGGCGAGAACACCGCTGAACGGCTCGAGCGACTTCATACCGACAACGAGCCACGGAGCGGTGACGATCACCCAGCGTTAGCCTGAGCCGTCCGGAGTCAACCGGGCGAGATAGCCTCCGGCAGCATCCGCGAACACGACTTGGCTACGCAGGCCTTGGTGCGCCGCGCTATGGGCCAGCTGCTCGGCGTCGACGAAAAGCCAGGGAAACGGCATCCCCGTGTCACCGCGATAGACCATCTGATAGGTCAACTCGCCAGGGTACCGTCGGTGAACGGCGAGGCCACCCTTGTCGGCGGCTAGATCAGCCGACTCGACCAGAATCTGGCCGAGCGGGGTGATCAGGCGATGGCATTGGGCCAAGAGACGCCCCAAACCGTCGAGATCGCCACCGATTCCGGCGCCGTTCATCAGCAAGAGAATCGTGTCGAATCCCGTCGCGTCCTCGAGCCCGAACACGTCGACTTGGCGAGCATCCTCCACCCCGCGCCGCCGCATCACCTCCACCGCCCGCGCCAACACATCGATCGCCACCACCTCGTGGCCGCGTTCCTGAAGCTCGAGAACGTGCGCCCCGACCCCCGCGCCGACATCCAACACCCGTCCCGAAGCCAGCTCGAGCGCCATCTCATCGGCCGGCGGCCAGCCATCGTGCCGCGCCATCACCGCGATCGGCAACGCCTCGACGTGACCATCATCGAGCAGTACCGTCACCTCCGCCGTCTCATCACCGGCATACCAATCGGCGATCGCCCGCCCGAGTGGTTCCCAGGGCGGAACAAACGAAGTCGTTGTTTCAGCTGTCATCTCGACCACCTTTGAAGCTCGGCACCAAATCTTCTGGTGATTCCCTGATCATCATCCGAACTCAGCATCAGCTCGTAGGATACGCCCAACCAATACAGTCAATCCCTCGGGTCACACGACCCGCAACGAATATCAAGTGAGCTGAAATGCAGGACGAGGATACGTCTTTCTCGACTAGTCAGATCAATATTCTCTCATCCGCCCGGCCGAGCTCGAGCTTCATCACGATCGATCCCCACGACGCGAAGCCCCCGTCATTCGCGGCGCTACCTCGGATCTATGAATGGATCGAGACGATACGAGATCAGAGGATGATCGTCTTCGCAGGCAAAAGCCTGCGTGATAAGGCCGACCTGGCGCGACATCTCGCCTGGTTCTTGGCCCACGATTCCGGTTGGCAAAACGCCCAGGACGGCTCTTCAGCGATTGTCAAACAGTGGCTACCGACCCATCATCCTCAACAACTCGATATCGATCTGAGACAGGCCGGAAACGATGCAGCCACGGTTTTCGT
>JBCDBH010000227.1:0-9672 GCA_039184055.1 Acidobacteriota bacterium | reverse complement strand
GAAGACATCGATGAAGGCACCCGTCGCCATCGGATCACTCGCCGAGGGCAGAACGTCGACGGTGATGTCGAGCGTTGCGGTGCCCAGCGCGTTGATGGTGCCGACCGTCCAGATTCCGGTTCCGGTGTCGTAGGTACCCTGACTCTCGACCGCCATCGGGTTGGCGAAGGCGGTTTCGAGCACGTCGGTGACCACGACATTGGTGGCCGGTGACGGACCGCTGTTGGTCACGGTGATGGTAAAAGTGACCTGCTCACCGACCAGTGGAGTGGGATTGTCGACCGTCTTGGTGATCTCGAGATCGGCGTCGATCACCACCGTCGTCGTCGTCGAATCTTCGTTGTTTCCGGGCGTCGGGTCGGTGCCGCCCGTGCCGTCATCGGCGATCGACGCGGTGTTGTCGATCTGCATGCCGGCCATGAACGGATCGTCGACGTCGACGGCGAAATTCACACTCGCCGCACCCGCTCCGGCAACTACCGCGCCGATTGCCAAGGTGCAGGTCGAACCGGCGGTGTTGTCGGGCGCGCACACCCAACCGGCGGTGCTCGAGGCGGCGTTGAAAGTCGTACCTGCGGGCACGGTCTCGGTGATCACGACACCGGACGCAGTCTGATTACCGACGTTTTCGAACGTCAGGGTATAGACGAGGGTCGCGCCAGGAAGCACGAACGCTGGACTGCCGTCGTCCTTGGTCAGCGTAAGGTCTGGAGCCGCGCCGAGCAGCGTGTCGGTGGCGTCGTCGCCCGAAGGATCCGGACTGGCGTCGGGATCGACCGTGGCCACGGTGGTGAAATTGCCGGTCACCGAGCCCTGGTTGGAGATGAAGCTGGCTCCCGCTCCAACCGGGTTGTCGACCGTGACCTCGAATTCGATCACCACGGATTGCCCTGCTGGCAAGGTAAAGCTCTCGGTCGATACGGTCTCACCCGAGCGTGGCTGGGTGGATTCAGCACCGATCCAACCGGCGGCAAAGAAGAGGCCGAACCCTACGGCCGCGATCAAGAGAAACGTCTGCCTCCGACTCATCCTCTGTCCTCCACCTACCGGCGACTTCGAAAACGGTACTGCCTCTGGGATATCCCGGGACATCCCGAGATAGACGTGTCGCGACTTCGTGATTGATCCCACCCCACGACGAGATTGTCGCTGAAGAGGATCATGACGATGCCCAATCACGGCTCGTACGAGCTTGTCCGTGGGCGCAGCCTACACACGCACCAAGACGAGATCAAGCGAGAACGCACGGAAGCTGTCAGGAGACGCCTTGCATCTACGGCACCCACGTGTCTTTTGCTCACGAAATACACAAGAGAAAAAGAAAAAGCCCCCGCTGAGCGGGGGCTTCGTCATCGCTCTGTCGAGCGAGCGAGCGCTTATTGCACGTAGATGTCAGCCTGGGTGCCGCTGCCGCTCGGAGCGGAGCACGCTGGGGCCTTCTTGACCCGGCTGGTATCGACGTTCTGCTCTTCGAGGAAGCGCATCACCTCGTTGGCGCGCAGGTCTCCGAGACCAGGGTTTTCCCCGCTGGTGACACGGCCGGCGATACAGGCTTGCAGCTCGTCGCAGAACCGCAGCTGGCTCACCAGGTCACACAGCTTGGCCTGCTGCTCGGCGTTGATCTCGGCGAGGTTACGCACGAAGTAGACCACCTCACGCACATCCGAGCCGCAATCCCAACGCTGCTGCTTGGCCTTGCCCTTGGGTGCCGGACAACCCTCGAAAACGGTGTTCGGGGTCACCAGCTCCGGGAACGCCGGCGGCGGTGGCGGCGGCGGTGGCGGCGGCGGTGGCGGTGGTGGCGGCGGTGCCGGTGGCGGCGGGGTCGGCGGTTGCGGTGGCGCCGGCTCCGGAGCCCGACCAGCCTTGTAGGTCAGACCGATCAGACCACCGATGTCGGTGTCTTCGGTACCGGCCAACGCGGCGCGAATACCGAGATTGAACGCCCAACGGCTGCTCGGGCCAAAGGAGGCGCGAAAGCCGGTGGTCAGCTCGGTGACGTCCTCGATGTCGGAGTCGTCTTCTTCGTAGATGATGCCGACCAGCTCGGTGATCCAGTCGAAGCGATCATTGATCTCGTGCTGGTAGCCCAGACCGAGGGTGAAGAACGGGCTGGTTTCCTGCGCATCGGCGGGGCGAGGCAAGAAACCGGGCTCAGGTGAGACGAAGACCAACGGATCGAAGGGCTCGTCGTTGTCACCGAGGTCGGCATAGCCGCCATTGATGGTGAAGCCCTTGGTCGTGTAGGCCAAGTTGACACCGAAGCCGGTGTCACCGGTCACCACGCCGTCTTCGGGATCACCGGTCGGCAGGTCGACGAAGGGGCTGATGGCAAAGCCGGTCTCGTCATCGCCCGCCACCTGGAAGGTGACGCCGAGACGCAGGTTGCCGAGACCGTCGAAATCGATGTCGCCACGGAATGGGAAACCATTGACGGAGCTGAACGAGTTGAACTGCCCGTCGGTGCCGTCGCCTTCGAAACGATCGAACGGCAACATGGCATGGATGGCGATCTTGTCGGTGATGCCGTAGCCGAACGCCAGACTGATCCGCTGCCATTCATAGTCGAAACCGTTCCACAGCGGATCGGCTCCAGGAATGCCGGGGGCCGGTCGATTCCATAAGTTGTAATAAGTCGCTGCGCTCCACTGGCCTTGATCTGGCGTCACACCGTAACCGAGTGTGAACAGACCGCACTGGCCGCCAACGGCGACATCACCGCCGTCGGCCACGAGCGGTGTGGCTCCGACGGTGACGACCATCATGGCCACCATGGCCAAGAGCGTCGTCCAACGGTTCTTCATCTTGTCCCTCCTCGAACGGGCGGCAACGTCGGAAGTTGCGGGCTTCCACGTGCTCCGTTCCTCGGATCCCTAAGGGGTTTCAGTACCTGAATACCCACGGCCCGTACAGGCCACGAGCGAGGCTCCTTTTACCGCAACTATCGACGACTGTAGCACTTCGCGCGCAGTGGCGTAAGGGTTCGACTCACCCTTTACGATGAATTCTCCGTAGCCTCGACCCGCGCGACGGGGAGCGGATCGGTGGCCAGCACCGCGAGCAAACGCCCGAGAAAGGCCCACATCGAGGCCACCGAAGCGATACGTACCCGTTCCCTCGGTGAATGGGGATCGAGCAGATCGGGCCCGAACGAGACCGCGTCGAGCCCGGGCAAGCACCGCGTCAACACGCCACATTCGAGACCGGCGTGAACCGCCAAGAGAGTCGGCTCCGCGCCATGGAGCTCACCCCAGAGACGCGCCGCGGTCGCCACGAGAGGTGAATCGAGATTCGGTTGCCAGCCGGGATATCCGACGCGAACGTCGACCCGTGCTCCAGCGCGTCGCGCCTGTTCGGCGATCTCGGCCACCACCCGCTCCTGGCTGGCGTAGATCGACGACCGACATCCAGCGACAAGTTGCACCACGCCGTCTTCGGTGCGTAGCGAAGCGATATTCGCCGAGGTCTCGGGCATGATCGGCAACGCCGGATCACGCGCCAGCGCCCCACAGGGCAACGCGGAAAGAAGATCGATCAGTCTCTGGGTGGCGTCGTCGCTCCAGACCGCCGTCGACACCGGTTGCGAAGCGGGTTGGAGGCTCACCTCGATCTGCGGGTCGGCGTCACCGAGTTTCGCCCGCCAGCGCTCGGTCGCCGCGGCGACGACCTCCTTCGCCAGAGCGAGCGCATCCGCGTCGAGAGCGAGCTCGATCCGAGCGTGGCGTGGAATGGCGTTGGCTTTGTCACCCGCCTCGACGAAGCTCGGGCGCGGCTTCACGCCAGCGGCCTCGAGCGCGGTCAAAACATCGGCGAGCACGACGATGGCATTGCCACGACCGCTGTCGATATCGACCCCGGAATGACCGCCACGGAGTCCCGTCACCGCGAGCGTCGTGAACGTCGGCACGTCGACCGGGCGCGCCGCCATATCGAGCTCGGCTTCGATGCCTCCGCCCCCCGCGCAGCCGATGAAAATGTAGCCTTCGCGTTCGCCGTCGAGATTGACCAAGAGCCGACCCGATACCAAATCCGGGTCGAGCGCCGCGGCACCGAGCAGGCCGATTTCTTCCTGCACCGTGAAGAGGAGCTCGAGTGGGCCATGGGTGAGCTCGGGTGTGTCACCCACCGCGAGAGACAAGGCGACACCGATGCCATTGTCGGCGCCTAGCGTCGTCCCACGGCTCGTCACCCAGCCGTCTTCGATGGCGACCGGGATCGGATCCCGATCGAAGTCGTGATCCGATTCGGCGTCTTTCTCCCAAACCATGTCGAGATGGCTCTGAAGCACCACGGTGGGTGCGTTCTCGTGGCCGGGAGACGCCGGAATGCTGACCACCTGATTGCCGATCGCATCGGCGCGTACCGGGAAACCACGAGCCGTGGCCCAGGAACGTACATAGTCGATCGCTCGATCTTCACCTCGAGGCGGTCGTGGAATGGCGCATAGGGCGTCGAAATGACGCCACACGACCGTCGGCTCGAGGTCGACGAGCACGGAAGATTCGGTTTTGATGTCGCTCATTGGCTACCGAGAAACATGATGAAGCGGCGTTGGGAATCGCCACTGAAAGACAAGAAACGCACTCCGATCCCGCTCACCTCTTCGCGACCGATGGTCGTCACGCGCATGACCTCGGCCACGACCCGAACCGGGCGTGGATCCTGAGGCAGAGTGAACTCGAGCTCGATCTGCGTGCCTTTGGCGTAGCGCTCGTCGGTGCGGATCAACATACCGCTCGCCGAGACGTTCTCTGTCTGGCACATGATCATGTCGTGCGAATCGCCGACCCGCACCTCGAGACGGATGATGAATCGTGCGTCTTTGCGTGGCGCGACGTTGAGCAAGGTCGACAACGTCCGCTGGATGTCGTTCTCGAGCCCCCCGAGCGACAACACCCGATTGGCGCCGTGACCGATCCAACGCTCGGCGTCACCCTGCACGCGTTCGTCGGCGAGCAGCACCACAGGCGCGGTTCGACACGGCGAGCGCTCACCGCGCACCGCGCCGAGAAAGCGGTCGATACGAATATCCGGTGGTGGATAGCGCACCAGCAGAGCTTCGAACGGCACTTGCGAGATCAGCTCGAGCGACCCTTCGGCGCTCGGAAAGCGATCGACCTCGAAGCTGTCGCGATCGAGAAAAGGCGCCACGCGAGCAAATTCCATGCTGCTGACACCGATGGCGAGAACGTTTCTACGCTGACGATTCATGGTGATTTCTTTCGCCGCAACGCGGCAGGCGCGCGGCGAGTCAGAGAGTGTACTACGAGCCTCGTGAGCGCCGGCAACTCGAACCGAAACACACTCCGCCCGGTCGCGTAGTACCGATACTCGTTCTCGTTCCTCGACCTTCTCGACCCGAGAACGACACGCCAAGACGACCACGATTCCGCCAGGAGATCTTCGATGCACCTTCGCTCCACAACGACACGGTCGCGCCGCGGCCTCGGTTCGTTTCTCTTGACTGTGCTCACCCTGCCCCTGATCGCGATCCCGGCCCTCGGTCAAGCGGCCGCGACTTCATCCACCACGACCGCCTCGCCTCCAGCTCATGAAGAGCTCGAGAACAAGCTCGCCGAGCTCTACGCGGCGTCCGAGCTACCCGGGTTCGCGGTCGCGTTGATCGCCGACGACGAGGTGGTGTACACGGGCGGCTTCGGCTTCGCCAACCGTGACCGAGACATCGCGTTTACCCCAGAGACCGTCCTCAACATCGGCTCCATCAGCAAAACCTTCATCGGTATCGCCTTGATGCAGGCGGTCGAGCGTGGGGACATCGACCTCGACAGCGATATCAGCGTGCATCTGCCGTACACGGTGCGGCACCCACGCTTTCCGGACCAACCGATCACCGTGCGTCATCTGGCGTCGCACACCTCGGGGATTCAGGACCGTGAGCTGATTTACAACCGGGCGTACTCCGACGGTGAAACACCCGAGATGTCGCTCGGTGCCTACCTCGAGCACTATCTCAGCCCACGGGGCAAGTGGTTCAAGAAGTCGAATTTCACCAAAGACGCCCCGGGGGAGGCCTTCGAATACACCAACATCGGCGCCGCGCTCGCCGCACATGTGCTCGAAAATGCCGTAGGCGTGCCGTTCGATCGGCTGACGCGACGCGACATCGTCGAGCCACTCGGTATGGACGACAGTGGCTGGTCGTACGCCACCGCCGACCGCGCGCGTCACGCCGTGCTCTATGACGGCAAGAGCATCGTCGATCCCTACACCCTGGTGACCTATCCCGACGGTGGCATGCGCGCCAGCGTCGACAGTCTGGCCCGCTACCTACGCGTCGTCATGGCGGGTGGCAAGCTCGACGACACGGTGATCCTGCGTCCCGCGTCGGTGAAGACCCTGCTCACCCATCCAGGAAAGCTCAGCGGTATGAGCGAACGGGACGCGGGCTACGGCCATTTCTGGTCGCACAAAACCAGCGGCGTGATCGGTCATTCGGGAGGCGACCCGGGCATCACCACGGCGATGTTCTTCAACCCGGAAACCGGTCGTGGGCGGATCTTCGTCACCAATACGATGGTCGACAACTCCGAGCTCGCGGCGAGCTTCCGGGCCGTCTGGGAAGCGCTCGACGAGGCGCCGCTAGCTCCTTGACCGCCAACGGCGCTCGCCACCGCGACGCCGGACGATTCGCCTGATGCGTCGCCTCATGCGGCGCTCGGTGCCGAAGAGCGGTGCGATTTGGGAAGCATAGGCGCGACACGCCTCGATCCGTGCCTGTAGATCGTCACGGTCGAGCGGCACGCGCTCGGCCCGCCAGGCGTCGCGTCCACCCAGACGCCGAAGGGTGTGGTCGAGCGCGCCCCACTTTCGAACATAGGGGAAGTCCTCGTAATACACCACGTCGCTCCCCCACACCCGATGCGCCGCGCGGTGCACCAGGCGATGATCGACGTGACCACCCACCCCGAGCGGCGCCAGGACCCGCGCGGTATCGAGACTGCGTAGCAGCCCTTGCAAACCGTCGGCGAGGGTGAGGTCGTCGGCGCCGGGCTCACCAAAGAGTGAATCCATAAAGGCATGTCGAGGACGCCCCTCGGCGTCGATCCGATAGATCGCGTCGACAAAAGGCCAGTGCGCGACCGTGGCGCCGAGCCGTCGACAGGCGATGGTGTCTTCACGACGCCGGATCGCCATCGCATCGGCGCCGAGCTTCATGACTCGATGGACCTCGCGCGCCAGCGGCGACAGCTCATCGAGGGCGTCCGGGCCCTGTGCGATCGGCGCGTCAGCGGTGAAGATCGTGAGGACCAAGACGCGTCCACCGTCCTTGGCGACACGGTGGATCTCGCCTCCGGCCGAAAGCGCGGCATCGTCGAGGTGGGGCGACAGCACCACCAAATCCCATCGCCCCGTGGACGATTGGGCGAGATCGACGGCGCTCAAGAGTCGAGCAGCTCCGCCATCAGCGCCCGATGCGCTTCGGTGAATCGCTCTCGGGTGTGGTGCTGGTTCGCGTGGGCATAGGCTGCGGCCGACATCGCCGCCAGCTCCTCGATCGGTCGCGCCGCGAACTCCCGCACCGCGACCCGGATCGACTCGACAGTGATCTCGGGATGCTCCGCGGTCTCGAGCCGCACGCCCCACGCCGGCTCGATCGGAATGCTCGCGCCACGCCCAGTGAGCGGCACGATACCGGCGTGCATACAGGTGTAGACACTGCCGCCTCCGCCCTCCGAGCACGACGGAAAGACCACCCCCATGGTGCGCCGCGCCAGATCGAGAAAATCCTGGCTCTCGACATCGATCCAGCCGTGCGTGTGGATGTTGGGAAGGTCGTAGAGCTCGCGCCAATAGGCGCGCTCGAAATCACGTTCGGCGTCGATCGGCCCGCATACGGTGAGAAACATCTCCGGCATACCGGCAAAGGCCTCGAGCACCAGATCGAGCCCTTTGTGCACCAATCCGCCGGATCCGAACCACATGAAGTGGTTGCGACACGTGGCGATCTCTCGTTCGATCGGGTCATAGACGGCGGGAGCCGAGATCGGCACGCGATGGATCGGCTTGCCCGCGAAGGCATAGCTATCGTGGGTGAAGTCGTCACCCAGAATCACCGCCACATCGGCCGTGTCGATACAGCGGTTCTCTTCGATCATCTTGACAGGCGCGAGCCGTACGCCACGCCGCTTCTCGATCGCGTCGAGACGCGCCAGCTGAGCCGGGTTGTGCACGCTCGGATGCGCGGTCTCGGCGTGCATGATCTTGAGACAGTCGGCGGGCAGATGTGGCGCCCAGTGCTCGAGCAACAGGCGAACATCGGTTGCCACCCGATAGGGCTTGGTCGGTATGAACGCGGTATTCGTCCAGTGCACCGCGTCGACCCGATAGCCGAGATCGACAAAGCTCCGCGCCATCTGCACCGACTCCCAAAAGTGGGTGTGCGTACGAGGAATCGCGTCGTCGTTCGGGGCCAGAAAACCATCGATGATGAACGCCAAGAGCACGTCGCCCCGAGGCTCACCATCCGGCTCCAGGGTCACCACTTGCTGCTCGATCGCGAGACGCCGACGTTGTGCTTTGCCGATCTTGCGACGCACGGCACGCTGGACCCACGACGGACGGAGTCGAGACAGAAGTTGACGGAGGGAAACGGGAAGTGGGGACGCCATCGGCGCGAAGACTAGCATCCAGGCTGGACACTGTCGCGAAGCAGATCCCATGACCGAAACGAGTATGACCGGGTCGCGCAAGACCGGGTCGCGCAAGACCGGGTCGCGCAAGACCGAGACGAGCAAAATCTGCCAAACCTGCGGCCGGAGCTTTGCCTGGCGCGCCAAATGGCGTCGCAGCTGGGAGCAGGTACGTTATTGCGGTGAGCGCTGTCGGCGAAACAAACCGAGTGAGCTGGATCGCCAACTCGAATCGGCGATCGAGTCCTTGCTCGCCAGACGCGGTGTTACCAAGACGATTTGTCCTTCGGAAGCGGCCCGAGCGGTGGCGCCGGACGCCTGGCGTCCGTTGATGGAACGAACCCGTAGCGCCGCGAGACGTCTGGCGGCGGCGGGTCGTCTCGAAGTTCTGGCCAAGGGACGCGTGATCGACGCCACCGAAGCTCGCGGCCCGATCCGCCTACGGTGGAAACGACCATGAGCCACGTGTTTTCCCGCGAGCTCCGCGACCGTGAATCCGACCCCACTGGCCGGCGCTGGCTGTTCGTTCCCTACGATCAGCTTTCGGACGAGATCGGCCCGCTCGCCCACGAGGATCCCAGGAGTCTCGGGATCGTCGTCGTCGAGAATCCCCACAAGGCGGCGCAACGTCCCTATCACCGCCAGAAGCTCGCCCTGGTCTTGGCCAACCTGCGCCACTTCGCACTCGAACAAGCCGAACGAGGCGTGGCGATTCGCCATGTCGTCGCAAACGGGCCCTATCGTCGGGCGCTCCGCCCGCTGATCGACGAGCTCGGTCCGTTGCTCGTTCAACGCCCCGCCGAACGCGAGCTACGACGCGACCTCGCACCCTTGATGGCGAGCGGCGGCATCCAGGAGCTTCCACACGAGGGATGGCTCACCACCACCGAAGACTTTGTCCAAGGCGCGGGAACACGACCGCCTTGGCGTATGGATCGCTTCTATCGTCACGTGCGCCAGCGCAGCGGCATCTTGATGGAAAACGGCAAGCCAATCGGTGGCAAGTACAGTTTCGATAGCG
>JBCDBH010000226.1:0-9727 GCA_039184055.1 Acidobacteriota bacterium | reverse complement strand
CGGCGGTCGAGATCACCCGAGGTACCGTGGTGGATCGCGTGCGAACGCTTCCAATACTGAAAGGGAGTCAGCATCAAAACGCCGATGATGAATCCGAGGACGTTGTTGGCCTTTCGACTTTCAAAGAACGCGCCGTGGCCCGCATCGTGCTGAAAGATGAACAACCTGATCATCAAACCAGCCGCTGGCACCGCCAAAGCGAGCGTCAGCCAATAGGAAACATCGAGACTCCACAGCATCAACGCCCAATTCAAGATGAAGAGCGCGGCGGTCGTGAGGAGCTGAAACCACGCCGTCTTCGAATTCGGCTTCATGTAGGGGGCGAGCAGACGATTCCAAAACGCGGCCGCCGATTTATGCGAATGCTCGGCCGGTCGATCACCCTTCGATCCTTCAACCTTGATGCACACAATTCCTCCTGGTCGACAGTCGACGGCCATTCGGTGCTCATCACCGCATGCTCATTTTCAAGTCAGCCATCATGTCTTGGGAGCCTGTCACGTATTGAAACGCCAGGCGTCTGGCGGGCGGCGCGAGGCCTCCGCGACGTTGCTTCCTTGGCCCATACCAATGGGTATGGACCTGCATAAGCGCCTTGCGGAGCCTCTCGCGGCGCTCCACCAGCCATCTACCGTCAATGCGCGACAGGCTCCTAGCGAGATGGGATCATAACCCAGCTGTGCACGGACCAAGCAACCTGCGGAGCTCCAACTGACGCGATTTCGTTTGGCGGGTTTTTTCGTCGCCGACAACGCCGTCGACACCCGAGCCTCGAGGCCGGGTAGCCCCCCCCTGAGCCACCCGGCCTCGATCCTGCTCACTCGTCGATCCGTGGCAGCCGATCCCCGGTGAAACGCACCGAGGTCGCGGTCGGATCGACGGTCTCGAGGACCAACGACGCCCCCGGTCGCACCAAGAACGAGCCCTGGATGCGAACCTCCTCACCTGCTGTCAACGTGGCATCGCCAGCCACCACCGTGTTGGCGCCGACCAAGTCGACTTCGACACGCTCCGCGGCCAAGAACTCGCCACGGATCGCCGCCCCTTGCTGCAACGTCACGATGCGCTCGACGGGCGTACCGAACGAACGGAACAGGGCGCGATTCGCCGCTTCGAGTCGCTCGACCGTGAACCACGGCTCGCCGAATCCCGGCAGCTCCGGCGTCGGCGCGATCAACTTGAAATCGACGTCGTAACGCGCCTTGATCACACTCGGTTCGTCTCCCGGCGCTCTGAATACGACACGAACATCGAGCTGACGTGGCAGCACCGGAGCCGGTAGTGGATTGAGACGGGCGAATCGCGTCCAGTCCGCCACCGTGCGACACAGTCGGGTGGTGCGCTGATTCACTTCGAGCTCGACGACCCCTTCGTTGAAGACCTCGAGTGGCAGGTAGTCGTCGTCCGCGACCACCCCGTGAAGAGGAACCCAGGCGGCTTCGATCCGTTCGATGGCAACCTCGGCATCGGGGTTGATGGCGAACGACAAGGGCGCTTTGAGCCGTAGACGATCACGACGGAAGTGCAGCTCACCACAATGCGTGCGGATTTCGTTGGCGCCATCGAAACGGCTCGTCACCTCGCCCTCGAGACGCCAATCCCGCACCACCTCGGCCTTGGGAATGTCGACGAGATTGAAGACCCCGAGGCGAAGATCGTAGAGCGGTTGATTGACGAATTCCCCGACGTCGCGACTCCCGGGAAGTCGGATCGACACCGCCCCCAGGGTCTTGCGAGTCTTCACCGTGCCCTGGAGCGCCACATCGCCCTGGACCGTCACGAACGACGGACCTTTCTCACCGCCGCTGAAGAAATCGAGCACGCCCGCGACCGTGCCGATGATCGGAATGACACCGAGCTCGTCGACCTGTTCGACGGCGCGCGCGAAATTGCCCACGACATCGAAGTCAGGGTCGGCATCGGCCGCCGCCGTGCCACCGGCGCCCCCAGCCGCCGCGCCGAGACGTCCACGCGCCCATTCGCTGGTCTTGTCGAACCAGCCGGTCGCCGAGCTATAGCTCTCGGCGGCGAGGGAGAACCGATCACCGAGCTCGGAGAACGCATCGGCGCTACTGCTTTCCATCATTGGCTGGGTTCCCGGTTGGCGTAGCGTACCGGCGAGATCGAGGGTGCCCTCGACGACGCCGAATACGTCGAGACCGAGCACCAGATCTTCTCGACGATCCGCCAAGGGGTCATAGCCCGGCAAGACGAACGTGACGCAATTCCACGCGTCGTTGCGTGGCAGAAACGCCTGGGACAAGGTCGCCGCGCGTCGAAACTCACGCAACGTGCCGCGCCCGGCCGCCGCACCTTCCGGATCACGGGCGAGTAACGGAGCCCACAGAGCCGGAATCCGTGGCTGCTCCTCGCCGTCGATTTCCTCCACGCGGTCGGTACGGATACTGAGCTCCACCAAGCCCGTGGTGAAGCTGTCCTGAGTCATGGTTCCGAGAGGAAAGAAGAAGTAGCGCAGCAAACCGCGATGTCGGTTGTAGAGCGCGAAGCTGGCGAGTGGAACACCCGAGCCGCTGCCTACAGGTGTCAGGTCGCCGAGGCGACGATAGAGCGCGACCCAACCGTCGGCGGGATCGACGTCGGGCGGGTTGTCCATGCCACGACAGGCAAAGGTGGGATCGTGAAACGGCAACGGCACCTCGCGTTCACCACTGGTCGAACGCAGGGTGTACGTGCGTGGCTCCATCCAATCCCAACAGGGTAGATCCTCGGCATCGGTGAGCGTCGCGTCGTCGACCGCGAAATCGCGTGGCGAGCAATCCTCACGCACCGGCACGTCCTGAGCCGCCGACGACGACGCCAACACGACGAGCGCCAGGGCGCACAGCCACGATCGCGACATCACGGCGCCTCGGGATTCGACAGCTCGAGCACCGGTCGGCCGTTGTCGAGATGGGCGGTGAAACGCCGCTGATCGTCGGCGTCTTCGAGCTCGAATCGCGGTTGTCCTTCGACACCGAGCTCGAGATTGCCCCCCGCGGAACGCATCGTCAGCTTGTCGTCTTCGAGCCGAAGCTGGTTGCCATCCCCCCGGTTGAGCAGGATCTTGTCCTTGTCGATCACGACTCGATTCCTGCGACCTTCGCGCACGTTGATGCCGTTCGGGGTGATCTGCTGTTGCCGCTCACCGCGACGAGCTCGCATGCTGAGAATCGGGAAGTCACTCACCGTCGACCGCAGCGCGACGTGAGACTCACCTTGCTGGTCGAAGAGCTCGACGTCAAAACCGAACCGTCCCGTGCCTTCACCCGATCCCACGACTTCGAAGAGGGCGCGACGATCACCGTTGGGATCGAAGAGCTCGACCATCCCGAGCCCGGTATCGGCGTCGCGCGCCATCCGGATCACCGTCTCGCGGGTAAGGGGGTTCACAACGACAAATGCGCTCGCCTCGACCGTGCGACCGGCAAAACGCACGGTGTCGGGTCGAATCAGATCGCCGAGCTGACCCGATACGCCCGGGTCGATCGTGAAAGGTGGTGGCTTGGGCGGTTGGGCCACCAGCTGGGCAACGACGAATACACAAGGCAGGGCGATCAACAATAGGCGTTGGATTCGAGACTGACGTTCCAAACGGGCAAGACGGTCCTCGAGATCGCGATTCACGATGCTTCCTCCTGGCGACGGTGAACGGCTCATCGATCACCAAAGCAAGCCTCGGGCCAGGTGGAAGGAGCCGTTTTGTCGTAGCTCGAGTCGGAACGGGTGCCCACGAAACTGGCGAACTGCCTCCATCGTGGGCAGTGACCGGGGAGACTCGGCCTCGGGTGTCACACGTTGCGGAGCGACTCGATGCGATCGAGACGCGCGCGTACCGTTTCGACACGGATTTCCGGACCTGGCTGCCCTTCCAGCCATTGCAGACTGCCGTGAAGCAACGCTTCGGCTTCGTCGAGCTCGCCACGCTCGATCAGGCACGCGGCGAGCTCGGCGCGGGCCATGGCGAGACGCGGGGAATCAGCGGGAAAGTGATTGTCGAGCAGCGCGAGACCTTCACGCAGGTGAGCTTCGGCCTCGGTGAGCTCGCCACGTATGGTCAAGACACCACCGAGCGCGACGACGATGTCACCAACGCGAAAGTGGCCATCGTCAAAGGCGTCTCGGTAGATCCGCAACGCCTCACGCAGATGACTCTCGGCACCGTCGAGATCACCCGTTGTCCCGAGCAGCCGCCCGAGCAAGAGCAAGCGATGCCCGGTCGACGGATGACTGTCTCCCAGAGCCTCGCGATCGATTGCCAAGGCGGTCTCGAAACGGTCCTTTGCATCGTCGACCGCGCCTTGATCGAGCAACATCGCACCTTCGCGACTCATCGCCTGGGCGAGACGCGGATGCGCGTCACCCAGCTCGTGCTGCATATGGCCGATCGCTGTTGCGAAGTGTTGCCGCGCCGCCTCGAGATCGCCCTGCTCGGCCAAGACGCTGCCGAGCGCGGCACGCGCCGCGTTGGTCCGCCAGGTGTGAGCCCCGAGCCGCTTTTCGGACAGTCGCACCGCGCGGCGGAGATTCGCTTCGGCGCGATCCAGCTGCCCCCATTCGAGCTCGATGACACCGAGGTTGATACTGAAGCTACCCACCGCGGTGTGCTCGGGATCGGCATTGTTGTGGATCCGCAGAGCTTCGGCGTAGTAATCGGCCGCTGACCGGAGGTCGCCACGGCTGTAGGTCAGCATGCCGAGGTTGCCGATGTACGAACCGATCACCGGAGCATCGGGCCCGAGCCGTTCGCGTTCGATCTCCAAGGCGCGGAGAAAAAGCGGTTCGGACTCGTCGTAGCGCCCCTGCATACCCGCGACCATGGCGAGGAAATTGAGCGTACGCGCCAGCGGCTCGCCACCGTAGGCTTCGTTGATCACCAACGCCTCGCGCAACAGCGCTTCGGCCTTGTGGAGATCGCCACGAAACGCCTCGAGCTCGGCCTGGACGGGCAAGACCTCGCCCAAGGCACGATGGTCGGGTGGCAGCGATTGCCGTCCGACCCGAATCGCTTCGGTGAGCAGCGTGTCGGCCTCCTCGTGGAAATTGCGTTCGACGTAGACATCGCCGAGCGTGCTCGCCAACGTGACGTAGACCTCCGGCTGATCGTGAAGCGTCTCGAGTTGCTTCGCCGCGCGTGACAAGAGCTGATCGACCGTCAGCTCCCCTTTCGCTCGATCGGGATCGGCCTCAGCGAACATGTCGCGTAGGAAGCTCGCCACTTGTTCAGCGTTGTCGCGCTCTTGACGGGCTTCGTCACGCTCGACCGTGACCTGACGCGCCAGCAGGGTCACCGAAACCGTAAAGGCGATCCCGATCAAGAGAAACGCCATCACCGCCGCCACTGCCAAGCGATGCCTGACGATGAATTTGCGCAGCTGGTAGCTCGGCGTCGCGGCGCGTGCCCGGACCGGTAGCCCTTCCTGGTAGCGACGCAGGTCCTCTTCGAGATCGGCCACCGAGCGATAGCGATCGAGCGGGTCTTTACGCAACGCCGCGCGCACGATCTCATCGAGATCACCGGTCAAGCGACGTCGCAGCTCGCCGGGCTCGGTATCGCGATGCGTCGCCACATCGGCCCTGTTCTCGGATGGCAGGACGGTGAGACGCTGGGAAGGAACGACCGGATCGGACTCGACGATCAGACGTTCGAGATCGGCGGTGTCGTCGCTCGGTGGATAGGGCGAGACTCCACACAGGAGGCGGTAGAGCAACACGCCGAGCGCATAGACATCGCTGCCCGTGGTCACCGGTTGCCCCAGAACCTGCTCGGGGCTCGCGTAGGCCGGGGTCATCAGACGACTGCCGACTACAGTCAGGTTCTCGTCATCCTCCATCAGCTTGGCGATCCCGAAATCGAGCAATTTGGGCACGCCGTCGGCGGTCACCAGAATGTTGCGTGGCTTGATGTCGCGATGCACCACGAGGTTGCGATGCGCATGACTCACCGCTTCGCACAAGCGTCGAAACAGCTCGAGACGAGCGTCGATCGACAAACGATGATGATCGCAATAGACGTCGATCGGCTCACCGTCGATGAGCTCCATCACCAAGAACGGCAGGCCCTCGGCGGTGCTACCCCCGTCGAGCAGGCGCGCGATGTACGGATGCTCCAAACCGGCGAGGATCTGACGCTCGTGCTCGAAACGACGCACCAGATCGCGGCGACGCTGGTCGTGATCGAAGATCTTGATCGCCACCTCTTGCTCATAATCACGATCGCGCGCGCCGACATAGACCGTCGCCATCCCACCCTGACCGAGATAGCGCAGGATCCGATACCGCCCGATCGACTGCCCGACCAAGCGGTTCGACCCGACGACGGGAGCGGCCACGGGTGGTTCGAGAAAACTCCCCGCGCTCTGATCGGCGGCCAAGAGCTCTTCGACCTGACGCCGCAGCTCCGGTGCTTCGGAGCAGGCACGATCGAGAAAGGTGGCTCGCTCCTCGACGGGCAAACCGACGACGTGAAGAAAGAGCTCCTCGATCCTCGTCCAACCCATGGCACACCTCCTGCCCTCATCTCGAACCGGGTCGTGTCGACCCGGAACGGCTGTCACGAACTCTACGAGACAGGCATCCCCTGGTTACAAGCCGCGAGTGACGGGATGCACCGGACGAGTGGTACGATCCCGCGTTCATGCGCATCGTTTCGTGGAACGTCAACGGCATCCGTGCCATCGCCAAAAAAGGCTTCGACCACTGGCTCGACCGTAGCGGCGCCGAGATCGTCGGTCTGCAAGAGGTGCGGGCGACACCCGAGCAGATCCCACCGGAGCTGAACGAGCTCGACGGCTGGCATCTCGATGTGCACGCCGCCGAGCGCAAGGGCTACAGCGGCGTGGCGTTGTTCAGCCGCCAGCCCCCTGATGGGGTGCAACACTCGATCGGCGAGCCGGATATCGACCGCGAAGGCCGGTTGCAGATCGCTCGTTTCGACCGTCTGGTGATCGTCAACGGCTATTTCCCCAACGGCAACGGCCGCAATCGCGATCTCTCGCGGATTCCATACAAGCTCGACTTCTACCGCACTCTCTTCGAGGCGCTCGAACCGATGATGGAGCGTGGCGACCCGGTATTGGTGATGGGTGATTTCAATACCGCGCACGAATCCATCGACCTGGCGCGACCGAAGCAAAATGAGAAAACCAGCGGCTTTCGCCCCGAAGAGCGCGCCGAGCTGGCGCGCTGGATCGACGCCGGCTGGGTCGACACGTTTCGCCACTTCGAAAAAGGCGAGGGCCATTACACCTGGTGGAGTCAGCGCAAGGGTGTTCGCGAACGCAACATCGGCTGGCGTATCGACTATGTCCTCGCCTCTCCCGGCGCCATGGAGCACGTCCACGGCGCCGCCATTCATCACGACGTCGAGGGTTCGGACCACTGTCCGATCAGTGTCGACGTCGACGAAGCGATCCTGACTCGAGGTACCTCATGACCCGACCGATTGAACATGTCACCGTGATCGGCGCCGGCACCATGGGTGCGGCGATCGCCGCCCACTGCGCCAACGCCGGTATCCGCGTGCTCCTTCTCGACATCGCGCCCCGCGAGCTGACCGAGAAAGAAGCCAAGAAAGGTCTCAGCCTCGAACAGGTCAAGAATCGCATCGTCGCCGACGGACTGAAGCGAATCAGCAAGATCAAGCCGCCGTCGTTCATGAGCGAGCGCGCCCAGAAGCTCGTCGAAATCGGCAATCTCGACGACGATCTCGAACGCGCCGCCGAGAGCGATTGGATCGTCGAAGCGGTGATCGAGAAGCTCGAGATCAAGCGTCCGTTGCTCGAACGAATCGAAGCCGTGTGCCGTGAAGATGCTCTGGTGACCACCAACACCTCGGGTCTGCCGATCGCCGCGATCACCGAAGGACGCAGCGAGTCGTTGAGCAAACGGTTCTTCGGCACGCACTTCTTCAACCCGCCGCGCTATATGAAGCTGCTCGAAGTGATCCCGGGCGCCGAGACCGATGAGGAATCGATCGTGCGCTTCGCCCACTTCGCCACCGAGCGACTCGGTAAAGGCGTGGTGATCTGCAAAGACTCGCCGAATTTCATCGGCAACCGCCTGCTCTCGGTGCACGGCTCGTGGGTGATCGGTCACAGCCTGGCGAACGGCTACAGCATCGAAGAGGTCGACGCCATCACCGGTCCGCTGGTCGGTCGTCCCAAGACCGCCACCTTCCGTCTCCAAGACCTGGTCGGTATCGACGTCGCCTACTACGTGGCGCAGAACCTCCACGGGCTGATTCCCGACGATCCGCAGCGTGACGTGCTCGCCGAGCCGAAGATGAAAGGCCTCATCGAGGGTCTGCTCGAGCGCGACCGCAAGGGCAACAAGAGCAAAGCCGGCTTCTACCGCAAGGAAAAAGGTCCGGGTGGCAAATCGGTTTTCAAGGTGCTCGATCCCGAGACCTTCGACTACCGCGACGTTCAGCCGGTCGACTTTCCCGCCGTCGGCGCGGCGAAGAAAGAGCGCGAGCTCGGCGCGCGTCTGCGCCAGCTCTTCGCCACCGCTGACGACGATCGTGGCGCGAGCTTGGCGCGTGACGTCGTCTTCCATCTGCTCGCCTACGCCGGTCAGGTGGCGCCCGACGTCGCGCACGATCTGCCGAGCGTCGACAACGCGGTCAAATGGGGCTTCAGCTACGAGCTCGGCCCGTTCGAGCTGTGGGATCGCCTCGGTGTTCGCGCCACCGCCGACGCCATGCGCGCCGCCGGCTACACCATCGCGCCGTGGGTCGAGGCGATGCTCGATGCCGGTCACGAGAGCTTCTACCAGTGGCACAACGACGACGCGACCTCCGGTCTGCCCAAGGCCGCGTGGAGCTGGGACGAAAACGAGCACATCGAGATCGATCCCGACTACGGCTCGCTCGACATCGTCGCGATCCGCGCCGACAAAGCGCCGATCGCCGAGAACGAAAGCGCTAGCCTGCTCGACGCCGGTGACGGCGTCCTGTTGCTCGACATCCACAGCAAGATGAACACCCTCGACGCCGAGATCGTCGCCCAGCTCGCCCACGCGCGTGAGCATCTGCAAAGTGACGACTGGCACGGGCTGGTGATCGGCACCCGTGGCGACAACTTCTCGGTCGGCGCCAACCTCCAGAAGATCGCCCCGCTGGTGATGGCGGGTGACTTCGACGGTGTCGCCGCAGCCACCAAAGCTCTCCAGGAAGAGCTTCAAGCGCTCCGCGCCTGTCCCAAACCGGTCGTCGCCGCCGTCTGGGGCATGGCCCTCGGCGGAGGCTGCGAGCTCGCCATGGGCGTGCCCCGTACCGTCGCCGCCGCCGAGTCGTATATCGGCCTGGTCGAAGTGGGCGTCGGTCTGGTGCCAGGCGGAGGCGGTCTCATGGAGCTCGTGCGCCGCCGGATCTCGCCACCGCTCGGCGTCGACGGCACCGACGCTCTACCCTACGCCAACGAGATTCTCCAGGCCGTGGGCATGGCCAAGGTCTCCGGTAGCGCCGCCGAGGCCCGCGAGCTCGGTTTCCTGCGTGACAGCGACCGGATCGTCATGAACCGCGACCACGTCCTCTTCGAGGCCAAGCAAGAAGTACTGTCGATGGTCGCCGAAGGCTGGGCGCCGACGCCACCCGCGCCGCTCTACGCCGGCGGTCGCGACCTCTACGCCGCGCTCAAGCTCGGTGTGTGGTCGCTCGTCCAGGCCGGCTGGGCCACCGAGCACGACGGCGTCGTCGCCAACCACATCGCCTACATCCTCGCCGGTGGCG
>JBCDBH010000225.1:0-9800 GCA_039184055.1 Acidobacteriota bacterium | reverse complement strand
GATTCGGGGCGAGCTCGAAGATCGTGTGCAGCTGCCACGCATCTACTACGGTTGGCACATCCCGCCTTATGGTGACGAGGCGTGGTACGCCGCCGATCTTTTGACATCGGTTTTGACCGGCTCCACGACCGGTCGAGAGGGTGCCTCCCCGGGAGGAATCTCACCGAAGTAATGCGCGACACGCTCCAGTGCCACCTCTGGATCGAAGTCGCCAGCGAGCACCAAGACCGCGTTGTTGGGCGTGTAGTAGGTCGAAAAAAACGACCCCAGCTCATCGAGCGTGGCGCCGTGAAGATCCTCGAGATATCCAATCACCGGCCAACGATAGGGATGACCCTCAGGATAGAGAAGCTCCCGCAACCGCTCACCCGCCAAACCATAAGGCTGATTGTCGGTGCGTTCACGACGCTCATTGATCACCACGTCTCGTTGCGTATCCAGCTTCTCCTGCGTCATCGTGGGGAGAAAGAAACCCATACGATCGGATTCCAACCACAGACCGAGATCGAGCTGATGGCTCGGCAACGTCTCGTAGTAGTTGGTGCGGTCGTACCAGGTCGATCCATTGGCCACCCCGCCGGCTTCTTGCACCATGGCGAAATGGCGATTGCCGGGTACATTCTCGCTGCCTTCGAAGAGTAGATGCTCGAGAAGATGCGCGAAACCGGTGCGCCCGGGCCCTTCGTTCTTGGACCCGACGTGGTACCACAGGTTGAGCGCCACCAACGGACGACTGCGATCGACGTGTAAAACGAGACGAAGACCGTTGTCGAGCCGATGCTCGACGAATGGGATCGCTAGACTCATGGACTCCCCAAAAATCAAATCGATTCACCAGCGACGAATCTCGGCTGGTGGAAAACCTCTCAAGCGTACCAAGACACATCGCCCACACCTAGAGACTCCAGTATGCTGAGGGTCCCATGGATCCGCAGCTCCTGCTCATCATCGTCTTGGTGGCGACGATCATCACCTTCGTGCTCGATCTCTTACCGATCGATGTCACCGCCTTGGCATGCCTCGCGGCCCTGGTGGCATGCGATCTGGTGACCCCCACCGAAGCCGCCGCCGGTTTCGGCAACCCCGCGGTGGTCACCGTCATGATGATGTTCGTGCTCAGCGACGCTTTGGTTCGCAGCGGATTGATCGCCAAGGCGGCACATCGTCTGGCAGCGGTGGCGGGAGGCTCGCACTGGCCCGCCGCGATCACCTTGCTGCTTCTCGCTGGCGTGCTCTCGGCTTTCATCAACAACGTCGCCGCGCTGTCGATTTTTCTACCGGTGATGCTCCATCTCGCCAAGGTCTACAAGATCAGCCCGTCACGCCTCTTGCTGCCCTTGTCCTACGCCACCATCTTCGGCGGTGCCTGTACGCTGATCGGCACCTCGTCGAATCTCCTGGTGAGCTCGTTGGTTGCGGAAATGGGATTCGAACCGATCGCCATGTTCGAGCTCGCTGGTCTCGGTCTGATCATATTCGGCGTCGGTCTGGTCTATACGATTCTGGTGCCCATGCGCACCCTGCCGGCACGTGGCGACGAGCAGAGCCTGATGCGCAAATATCGGATGAGCGACTTCGTCACCGAGGTCAAGATTCCAGCCGGTTCGCGACTGATCGGGCAAACGGTGCTCGAAGCGAATATCAGCGAGCGCTTCGGCGTCAACGTGCTCGAGGTGGTGCGTCAGGGGCAACACATCGCGAGTGATTTGCGCAATCTCACCCTCGCGGTCGGCGATCTGCTGATCGTCCGCGCGACGATGGAAGACATCGTCGCCTTGCGTGAAGCCTACGGTCTTCTCCTGCTCACCGACCTCAAGCTCGCCGACGAGGATCTCGACGCCGCCGACACCATGTTGGCCGAGGTCCAGCTCGCACCGACCTCGCGTCTGCTCGGTGAGACGATCAAACAGCTCGACTTTCGCCGCCGTTTCGGCTGCTTCGTGCTCGCTCTGAGTCGCACCGGTGAAACGATCCGAAAGAAAGTGACCGCCGTTCCGCTCCAGGCTTGGGACACGCTGTTGATCTTCGGCCCGCGCGCCAAAGTCGAAGCGCTCGAGCAACAAAGCGACTTCATGCCGCTTCAGGAGCTCGAGCTCAAATTGCGTCTGGCGCCCCGATGGTGGCTTCCCCCGGCCGCCCTGATCGGCGCGGTGGCCCTCGCCACCACCGGCGTGATGAGCATTCTCGAAGCTTCGATCGTCGCGGTCGCTGTGCTTTTGGTGCTCCGGGTCATCACCGTGCAGCAGGCGTATAGCGCGATCAATTGGAGTGTGATCTTTCTCGTCGCGGCGATCCTGCCGCTCGGTACCGCCATGGTCAACACGGGACTGGCAGCACGGATCGGCGAGGGCATCGCCACCGTCGGTGCCGATCTCGGTCCACATATCGTCATCGCCCTGCTGTACGCCGCCACCGCCATCCTCACCGAGATCTTGTCGAACAACTCGACGGCGGTGTTGATGCTGCCGATCGCCGTCTCGACGGCGGTCGGTCTCGGTCTCGACCCACGCCCCTTCGTCATGACCGTGACGTTCGCCGCGTCGGCGTCGTTCCTGACGCCGATGGGCTACAAAACCAACGCCATGGTCTATGGCCCGGGTGGCTATCGCTTTCTCGACTACCTACGCGCCGGACTGCCGCTCAAGATCGCGCTCTGGCTGCTCACCAGCCTGCTCCTGCCTTTTTTCTTCCCTTTACAGTAGACACGTTTCGATGCCCGACCGTAGGAAAGGGTGGTCGCACACAGCATGTCTCCTCTCCACCCCGGGCTCCTCCCCCGGGGACTTCTTTCGTCTGGACGACGCGGGATCGCACGCCATCTCCGGGCGTGCTCGCTCCGCGCTCCCTCGACGTACCCCGAGTACGCCTCCGGTCGCTTGTCACTGCGCTGCCCGGATCTGACGCACGCTTCCGCGTCGTTGGAGCCGTACTCACTGGGGCTGTTCAGGCCTCGCCCGCCCGGGCTCTCCTGGGCGGCGGTCGCCCTGCATCCGCTGCCGACGCTCGAGCCAATGCCGGCGCTGGATACGCTCGGCTTCGCCACGCAGGACCCGGCGCTGTAGGACCTGGAGAATGCCGATGTAGCGTCTCTCGCGCTCGTCGTCGAGCAGCTCGCGGACGGCGAGGATGTTGACCGCGAAGGCGCGCTCGAGCTCGACATTCGCTTTGCCGATCTCTTCGAGATGACCCTTGATCCGCTCTCGGTCGGGTCGAGGCGCCAACAAGGATCGTCGAAACGCCGCTTGACGACGCGCCAGCTCGGCGCGTCCCTTCAACGTATCGACCATGAATCGGCGCTGAATATCGAGAAACGCCTCCCGGATCTCGCCGGTCAGCTCGAGCTCGTCGGCGACACGGGTGATGAGTGCCTCGACCCGCTCGTTCTCGAGCATGGGTTCATCGTTCGACGAGTCGAGCTGAGTAGAGGTGTCGGTTTGGATCGGCGTACCCGTTTCGGTCGGGCCTCGCGTGGCTGCCGTTCCGCCCGTGGCCGTTCCGTTCATCGCGATCGTGGCGAGAATCCCGATGTTGATCCCGACCGAGAGCAGGAGACCGAGAACGAGCAGGCTTCGTTTCACGGCTCGCCCTCGACCAGGAGTTCATCGCCGTCGAGCTCGTCGAGAGCCAGCCAATACGCTTCGGTGAGGCTCAGCGGACGCTCGATCGTGTCGAGATCGGCAACCATGACGGTCGGAGCGGGCAGAGAAGAGGGCGGCGAAGGGGCGACCACCAGCTGGCCGGCACCGAGGCCGATCATCACGCCGGTGAGCACGGTGGCCGCGGCGGTCGCCACCCAGCTCCGGGTCCAGCTCGCGGTGGACGCCATCGATCGGTCACGAACACGCGCCATGACCTGATGCTTGAAGGCGGGATCGGCGACGGACGTCTCCGATGGCCCCTCGAGGTCTCGCCACACCGCTCCAAGTCGAGCGTGACGTGCCGCCAACGCCGGCTCGGCCGCCAGCCGCGCGCGCAGGCGCTCGGTCGACACATCGTCGAGCTCGCCATGAAGCAACCGGATCAGCTGTCGTTCGTCGTCGCGTGTCGTCATCGTCTCACTCCCACGATCTCTCCACACCCGCGGCTCTGTACCCGCTTTTGTCCCCACACGTGAAACCCTCGAGTCCGATCATGCTTGCGCCCCGCGTCATTCTGGTGACTCCTCTTGCGCCAAGGTCTCGAGACGGCGCATGGCGCGAAACAAACGACTCTCGACCGCGCCCACCGTCACCCCGAGCGTCTGCGCCACTTCTTTGTAACTCAACCCTTCGAGCTTGGCGAGCACGACCACGGCCCGTTGATTGACCGGCAACGCGTCGATGTGTCGACGGGTCCGTCGCCAACGATCACGGCTCTCGGCCCTACGTCCCGGATCGGGAGCGTCGTCGGCCGGGTCGAATACCGGTCCCGATTCCTCGTCGCCACCGTCGCCGAAATCTTCGAAGCCGAAGAAGCGCACGATCTTGCGACGACGCAGCCGATTCAAACAATGGTTGACGGCGATGCTGTGCAACCACGTCGACACCTTGCCCCGTGGTCTGAATCGACCCGCGTGACGGAAGACCTTGACCAGGACGTCCTGTGCCGCGTCGCGTGCTTCCTCGCGATCGCCGAGCATGCGATGGCACAACCGAACGAGTCGATCTCGGTGTCGGTCGACGAGCTCGGCGAACGCCTCGACATCGCCGTCCGCAACCCGTTCGAGCACCAGCAGGTCGGGATCGATGTCCCGGACAGCGCCGCTCATCTAGCGTGGAAACCGCGACCCGCGACGTTCTTGCGGTGGAACCGTGAAATGTTGCGCGCGGACCCGAACGTGCCTAACCCACCGCGGCCAGATCTTCGGCCAACGCCGCCGCCGTCTCGTACCGTTGCGCCGGGGTTTTGGCGAGACATGTGAGAACGATCTGTTCGAGCCGAGGCGGCACCTCGGGCACGTGCACGCTCGGTGGCTCGATCGCCGCGCCTTCGTCGTGACGAGCCCGAATCTCGGCGGGGGTGGCGCCGCTCACCGGTAGCTTACCGGTGAGCATCTCGTAGAGCACGACACCGGTGGCGTAAACATCGACCGCGGGAGTCAGCTGATCGTGACCGGCGAGCTGCTCGGGCGCCAGGTACGGTGGCGAGGCCGAGGCCATCCCGAGCGGCGAGCTCATCGGTGGCGACAAACCGAGACCGGCCAATTTGATCCGACCGGTGGTCTCGACCAGCACGTTCTCGGGCTTGACCGAGCGATGCAGCACCCGCATTCCGTGCGCGCCGTCGAGCCCGTGGCAGATCTCCTCGGCGAAGCGTGTCGCCACCGCCACCGGCACCCGACGCGACTGATCGATGACGAAACGCAACGACATGCCACGCACATATTCGAGCAAGAAGTACGGGATGCCATCGGCCTCGCCGAAATCGAAGATGCCGATCAGATGCGGATGGTTGAAGCTTCGAATCGCCCGAATGAGGTTCTTCAAACGTTCGAGCTCGGTCGGATCGGCGAGCAGCTTGTCGTCGAGCAACTCCAGCGCACCCAATTGATGACGGTCACGGTCACGCACCTTGAAGGTCGAACCGACCGTCCCCGTACCGATCTCGTCGAGCACTTCGAAACGACCACCGAGCAACATTCCGGCCTTGACCTCGGAAGGTGAAAGCTTGTCACCGGGAAACGCGGTATCGGCACGCGGCGTGGTGTCGACTCCCGCCAAACGACACGCGTCCTCGGTTTTCAGAGTGTAAATCGGCATCGTGCTCATGATGCCGCGTTGCGAGGTCGGGGCGATTTGAGCCTGCTGCAAGGTCGGCAGCAGGTCTTTGACTACTGGCTTGGCGAGATAAACCTCACCGGGCGCCGCTTCGCGCACCAGCGATTCGAGCATCTGCACGGGCAATCCGAGCACCCCCGACGAGGCATGCTGACCGGCGGTGACCGGTCCGATCACCGTCGATCCCGACGCCAAGACCACCGCTGGCGGCTCGGGCTCGTCGAAGACATTCTCGCGCTCCGACAAACGGTGCATCGTCTCGGCACCGGCACCGAGCGCGCGAAACGCGCCGTCGTCACCCTCGAACGTCGCGAGCAAACGATGGCCCTGGACCGATTCGAGTTGTCCGCGCCGTGACTCGATCGCCGTCACCACCTTGCGCAGATCGCGACTGAATCGACTCAAACTCTCCTCCGGGTCGTACCCCGCCTTGGGATTGGCGAACCGACGCATTTCGACCAAGAGCAACGTGATTTTTTCGGCCCGGGGTCGTGAATCGATGCTGGCGCTTCCCAACGCCGGCTCGCGTTGAAAACGGGCCACGTGACTGACGAACGCATCGACCAGACGCCGTCCTCGGACCTGTCGGAGCAGGTGCTCCAAACCACCGGCGATCCGGCTCGCTTCACCACCGGAACCCTCCGGTACCGCGATCTCGACATTGCCCGCCGCCACTTCATCGGCCGCCGCGGCGAGTGGCACCAGCGCCCGACGCGTGCCGCGCGCCAACATCAGCGCCACCGGACCGGCGAGCAGAAGAGCCACACCAGCGGCGCCGAGCGCCCCGAAGAGAATCTGCTGGAACGGCGCCAATCGACCCGACAGATCGGTCAGGGCGACGGCAGCGCCCACCGGGGTTTCGGACGCGTCACGCAACGGCATGATGGCGAGCAGACGCTCGCCGTTATCGAGCTCGAGACTGACATCGTCGAGGGTGGCGCCACGACTGATGACCCGATTCCACACGTCGCCCGAGCGACGCAACGCGCCGATCAATTGATCGGGTTGAATCCCCTGTCCCGAAGACGCGGTGACCGCCATCAAATCGCCCGGAACATCGGCGAGGAAAAAGATCTCGTCGCCGGAAATTCGCGACAGCTGAAGCGCTAGGGCATCGTTGATCTCGAGCCCGATGATCAGATAGCCCGCAGCATCGAAATCACTCACCAGCTCGACCGCCACGGCGTGAAAAAGCTCTTCGTTGTCGCGCCAGATGCCAAACGCCGGATTCTCTTCTTGGACGACCTGCACCAGCGCGCGGTCGGATAGATCGGTGCCCGCAGCGGCCGGGTCGTCGGTATGCGCGATCACCCGCCCGGTGGGGTCGATGACGACGCCCAAATCGAAACTGAGGATGTTCTGGTATTCCTCGACGAAATCGAGCACTTCGCGCGCGTCACCCGACGCCGCCGCCTTGGCGAGATAGCCAGGGAGCACCAAATCGGTGGCGAATATCCGCGAGATGAGCTGCAGCCGTCGATATCGTTGCTGCTGAAAAGCGGTCTGCATCGACAGACTGCCGGTGAGGTTGCTGGACAGCTCCTGACGGATCCCGCTGCCCTGCGCGAGCTGGGTCAGCGCGGCCACGGTGCCGGCGACGAGCGCCACCGCGATGGCCACCAAGGCGATGATCGCCGGACCGAGCGACGAGCCACCGCCTTTCTTCTTCTTGGCGGCGGCCGCCTTGGCGGGCTTCTTGGTACGAGCCACGTGCCCTCCTTCATGTGCGCCAAACAGGCGTCTACGGATGGTGAAAAACCGCGCAGACTCTATCAGAGCGCCTCGGTTGCCCCGTCGTTCGGATAACGTTGTGCATCGAGGAACAAGCTTCGGAGCAGCCCCCCTCCAAGATGACTGAAACCCCGATGACCGACAACTCGATGACCAACCACTCGACGCCGACCCATCCTGACATCAAGACACGGATCGCTCGCTTTGTCGACGATCCGACGAGCGCCGACTTCGCCACCCTGGCGCTCGCTGCCTTCGCGTTTCAATACGAGCACATCGAGCCCTATCGAAATCTATGCGACGCCAGAGGCATCGATCCCACCCGCCTCGACGATTGGCGCGCCGTGCCCGCTGTTCCCACCGGTGCCTTCGCCACCACGCCTCTGCACGCCGCCGAGCCACGTGAGATCTTTCGCTCGAGCGGTACGACGGGTCCGAAGGGAGGCGCGCGTAGCGTGCACCATCACCCCTTTCCCGACCTCTATCGACACGTGATCGACGCCAGCTTCCCTCACTATTGTCTGCCCACTCCGACGCCGTTACCGATGCTGGCGTTGATCCCCAGCCGCGACCAGCTCGGCGATTCGAGCCTCGGCTTCATGACCGACCACGTGCTTCGAAACTGGGGCGCCCCGGAAAGTCGTTACGCGTTCGGCCCCCATGGCGTGGAAACCGACATCGCTACGAATTGGTGCGCCGAGCAGACCCGACCGGTGCTCATCCTCACCACCGCCTTCGCCCTGGTCGACTGGCTCGACAGCCTCGACACGCCGCTTCAGCTGCCCGCGGGGAGCGTGATCTTCGAAACCGGAGGGACGAAAGGCCGCACCCGCGAGGTCTCACGCTCCGAGCTCATCGACATGATCACCACCGGGCTCAGTGTGCCTCATGACCACGTGGTGCGTGAATACGGCATGACCGAGCTGACCAGCCAGCTCTATGGCGATCCGTTGCACGGTGGCGATCCCGACGTGCTGGTGGCGCCCCACTGGGTGCGCGTGCGGATTCTCGATCCGATCAGCCTCGAAGAGGTCGCCACCGGGGAAGAAGGCCTGATCAGTTTCGTCGATCTCGGCAATCTCGGTTCGGCGATCCATGTGCTCACCGAGGACATCGGCTATGCGAGCGGGTCGGGAATCGTCCTCGTGGGGCGCGCCAGCGGTGCCCAGCTCCGTGGCTGCTCTCTGACCGTCGAAGAGCTGAGCCGTGGATGACCGATCGGGCTTCGAAGACGATCGAGACGGGCCCGCTCTCGCCGAGCTCATCACCCGACTCGGCGAACAGAGACAGGCGTTTCTCGCCCTCTCCACCGAGTCGATTCGCCGAGCATGGATCACGACCATCGAAACGCTGCTCGATCGCTCGGATCCGATTCGCCAACGCCTCGTCGCACCACTGACCCGTGGCTGTGGCTTGTCGGCGCCCGGTCTCGACGCCGCGCTCGACATCATGCTCGGTGGCGTGATCGGTCCGGCCACCGATCGTCTCTTCGCATCAGTGTCACCCGATGAGATCGACGACCCGCGCCCGGATGTCGTCATTCTGGCCGGCAACATTCCCGCCCTGGCCGTGCAACCGCTGCTCGCCGCGCTCGTCCAGCGTCGACCGGTGGTGCTCAAATCCCCATCGAACGAGCCCGTCTTCGCGCCTGCTCTGGTGAACGCCCTCGGCGAGCATCTACCCGACGTAACGAGGATGATCGCCGCCGTCACCTGGCCGGGGGGCGATGCATCGGTCGAGCAACCGCTCTTCGCTCACGCCCGCAAGGTGGTCGCCTACGGCGGCGGCGAGACCATCGAGGCGCTCCATCGACAGCTCGGTGATCGTCTGCTCGCGCTCGGTCCCAAAATGAGCATCGCCCTGGTCGACGCGACCGATCCCGACGTCGAGCTTTCCACCGTGGCGCGACGCCTAGCGCGAGACATCGCGCTCTTCGATCAAAACGGCTGTTTGTCGGTCCAGGCGGTGTGCACGCAACCGAGCGCCACCCGCGCTCTCGCCACCGCGCTCGGCGAAGCGCTCGAAGAGCTGGCGTCTACCCTGCTGCCCGGACCGATCGACCCGGCGCGCGCCAGCGCGATCCACCAGCTACGCGCCACCACCGCGATGGCGGCGCGCTTCGTCGCCCCGACACGTCTCGAACACGGCACGGTGGTGGTCGCCCCGCCTCTGCCGGAAGACGGGCTCCAGCCTTCACCCGGCGCCCGCACCGTGCGTATCCATCCGATCGACCAGCCCGACGACCTTGCGGCCGAGCTACGCGCTTGGCGTGGTCATCTACAAGGCATCGCGGTCGCCGGACATACGTGGACG
>JBCDBH010000224.1:0-9826 GCA_039184055.1 Acidobacteriota bacterium | reverse complement strand
GTGACGATCCAGGCGTCTTCTTTGAGCCGCTGCATCACCCGTCCGGCGACGGCGCTTTTGCCAACGCCACCGATACCGGTAAGCGCTACACCGGCGACTTGGCGGGAGGGATCCCGAAAGATGCCCAAGGTCTCACGTAGCTCTTTGCGTCTCCCGATCAGATCGTCGATCCGTAGCTGCGGTACGGGACCACTGACTTCGTAGACCGGTGGTGATTGAAGCGGTACACCGTCGAGCGAGGGATTCATCAAGACGGCGTCGTCACCGGTGAGAAAGAGCGTCGCGGTCGCAGCCTCGGGTTGAGTCGCGACCGGATTCGCTTGGCCCTGAGCGATGGCCTGACGACGCGCCAACTCGAGCTCTCTCCGCGCCGCTGCAAGCGCCCGAGTGGGCCGTGGCGTATCTCGCGCCGCGAGGTGTTGGTAGAAGGCACGGGCGAGCTGGGAGGCGTAGTGATCGCTCACCGCGGTTTGCATGGCGAGCACGCTGGGCACGCCGGCACGAAGCAGCTCACTGGCGAGACTGGCCGTGTCACCATCGTTCACCGCGCCATGGCAACAGTTGAGAAAAACCAGCGGCACCAGGCGGCCGGTCTTCTTGATGGGCGCCAAGAGCTCCGTGGCGGTGACCCGCTCGGGCTCGCCATCTTCGTTTTCGAGCTCGAGCATGCCCGGACGCCCGTGACAGGAAAGATGCAGCACGTGGTAGGCATCACGCTCGAAGGCGGCGCCAATCTGCCCTGGCGAGCCGACTTCGAGGATCCGCACCTCGACATTCTCCCTTCGACGCGCCCCCTCGACCGCATCGAGAATATTCTGCAGCTCGCGCTCCTGATCGAGCACCACCGTCGAGCTCTTGTCTTCGTCCGGCGCTCCGACCGCGACGAGGATCTTGAGCGGACCGGCGAGCTTTTCGATCGGGGGCATCGAGCCAGCCCGATCCCGACACATCGTCACCACGTTGGGAGCGATCGAGAGCAGCCGACCGTCTTCGAGCCGCAGGGCATCGAAAGGCAGGTCGAGCAGCTCGGGACGATCGGATTCGAACGCGATCTCGACGGTCGTTCCGACCGGCGCGCCATCCACCAGCTCCGTGACCGCCTCGGAAGCATCACCGGGCAAGCAAAACGGCCGCAAAGCGTGACCGAGCTCGTTGATCTGAGCCTCACGACGGCTCCGATCCGCCGCGAGCGGATCGCGGCTGCCGATCCGAAAACCCTCGCGAAAACGCTCGTACCCGGTCAGAACGTCCGCGGGAATCTCTTCGAAGCGCGCCTCGCCGAGAAGAGCATCCCCAGCATGCACGGCGACGTGAATCGCCTCCTCCTCCCGCCCGAGCCGCACGGTCTCTTTCCCGAGCCGCACGATCACCTTCTCCACCCGACCCTCACCCGCCCGCCGAGTCGGCGGTGGCGACGCATGCCGACCGAGCAACGCCTCGACAATCGCATCGTGCTCATCGATCCCACGTCGCAAACGCGGCCGGAGCAACCCGGGCACCGGCGCGTCGTCATCGAGCGAAATCGGCAACAAGAGCTTGCCGTCCTCGATCGACGCATGGATCAACGCACTGACCTCGGCGGTCACCCACCCACTCTTCGCCGTGTGATGCGACAACACCACAATGCCCGCGTCACACGCATCCAGCCCCTCATTGATCTTGGCGACAAAATCGTCACCCGAATGGATCTCCCACTTATCGAACCAAGTATCGATCCCACGTGCTCGCAACGCGGCATCCAGCTCGACAACACGGGCCTTGTCCGGCGAGGCATGACTGAGAAAAACGCGCATAGCGTCTATCAGAGCGATGGTTCAGGAATCGGTCAAGCAAAGCGCCAGATGTGACGCCAGACTCCCAACTCGGCTTCTCCATCAGCGGCGCGCAGCCGACCATTCGAGATCCGCGACTGCCATGCCCGATGAGTGCATTCTCAACGTTGAGAACGCCGATTTCTCAACTCTGAGAACGGTCTATATTCAGTGGCTTGCTAGTCGCAGAGTGGCTTTGACCTGCCCAGAATTGAAATGAGATAGGAAGAAACTCGCCATCGTAAACTGGCACTGTCTTTGCTCTGATAGACAAGAGATCGACGAGTCAGGAACGCCATAGGGAGGGATGATGAAAACGATCTGTTTCTTGCTTCTGATCCTAATCACCTGCTCACCGCTCATCGCCGAAATACCGGCGACACTGGGCCAATGGCCAACCGCTACTGCCAATGACCCGGTTTGGGTCCGTGCGGATTTCGTCTTCGAGCCCACGGGTGGAGTCAACGAAACCTTCGTCGGATCGTGGATTCGAGAACAACTCGAAGCCATGATCCCTGCGCTGACAAGCGGCTGTATCGACCAGAACGATGCCTGGATCATCGACACGTTTGGTTCCGAAGAGTCATGGGACACACTACAAAACGGGATCGATAGTACGGCGAATATCTTTGTCGGCACCGTCACCGACGCGGCGCCTGGACTGATCGGCGAATTCCTCGGCACCCTCATGAAACTCGACGACTCCCGACTCCTCAAGAGACATCCCGATTTCAAGGAAGCTGACGAGTACTATTTCCACATATCGACGGCTGAGTTCGAGCTCGACGGCAAAACCTTTTGCGTTCGCGACAAAAAGTATCCGGCACTTCCCGAAATTGGTGAGCGCGTCATCCTCTTTCCCTATATGCGCATGAGCCCGCGGGTCATGACCACCGAAGCGGTCGTCATCGAGCGCAAGGACGGGACGATCGAGGTTTCGGCCTTATTACCTTACCTACCCACCGACAGACCATTTGACCAGCTTGTCGAGTTGATCGAGAGCACGGCAAACCGAGATCGATAGTGACTGCGCGGCTTTCGCTCTGGTTTGCGATTCTGGTCGCCTCGATCGGTGCTGCCCAGGCGCAATGCGTGGCAGGAATTCCCAATTATTCACCACCTGACAACATCACTAGTGTGAGACTCAACGTCTCAGATTGGCCCTCTGAACATACAGCTGCGCTTGACATCGCCGCGAATCACTGGAGCAGCTCAGAATGTGATGCCGATGGGCAGTCGATCCCTGACTTCAAAACGTCCGGTGACGCTGATTGGCAACTCCAGGTTGCTTACAGAGAGCAATACCGAGGCAGCAGTCAAAGAGCTTGCGGAACGTTCAGCCCATCGTCGGGAATGATCTTTTTGTACAAAAACACGTGGCGCGATTTGAATGGAAACGACGACTTGGATGATGGCGAATCGATACCTTGTCCCCAAACCACCCGCAATATCGGCGACCTCCTGGGACACGAGCTTGGACACTTCCTGGGCCTCGGTCATCCGCCACCAAGCTGCGCGGCAAGCATGATGATGACTGGCTACGCTTTGGACGACAGTGGCAACATGATCCCGAAGTCGCCGAGCACGGCCGAGTGTCAGCTCGCCGACGAGCTGAACGAGCTGCCCGACGAACCACCGCCGCCACCGCCACCACCGTGTGATCCCGATTCCGGCGAGATCTGTGTGGAGGACATCATCGGCGACATCGACATCTGTGACCAGCTCCCCGAAGCGTGCCTCGGTGGCGTGGTCTGGGTGCGGCAAGTCTGTGTCGCGCGGCTGGTGCACTATGGCTTCGGCTCGACGATGGAGATCACGTGTACGCTGGTGTCGATCCTCGACCCGGACAATCCACCTCGTGTGCTGTCGGGCATCGGACCGGTGGTGACGCTGTCGTCCCCCGCGGAACATGAAGTGACGAGCGGTGTGATCGAGGTGCGTGGCTCGGCGGCAACGCCGAATGGCGTGCAGAAGATCGCCGCGTGGATCGACGGTGAGCCCGCCAACCTTAGCTCGTTCGGTTGGCGTCGGCCAGCGTCGAGCGGCCTTTGTCAGCATCCGGAAGGCGTCGACCCGGATTGTCCGCATGTCGGCTTCTCGGGCTTTCTCGATACCACTCAGCTCGCGAATGGCACGCACGAGTTGGTGCTGGTGACGCTCGACGAGCGGAATTACCCACTTCTGACCGCGATCAAACGCACGTTCACCGTCGACAACGGCTGTACTGACAACACGCCACCGATCGTGACACCGATCACGCCGGCTCCTGGTTCAACGGTGGAGGGTCGGGTACCGATCGAGGTGGCGGTGGACGATGATCACGATGTCGACCGGATGCGGATCTTTGTCGACGGTCAGTCGGTGGCGCTGCTCCACGCTCCACCTTGGCGGACGACGTGGGATGCCTCGACGGCTCCACCCGGGAGCACGCATGAGATCTTGGTGCGGGCGGTGGATGCGTGTGAGAACGTGGCGCCGCGACGATGGTCTGTCGACGTCTACCAGGAGCCGCCGCCGGATCCGTGTACGTCGGATACGACACCGCCGTCGCTGGTGCTGACGTCACCGAGCCCGGGTTCGACGACGAGTGGCCCAGTCTCGATCACGGCGACGGCGTCGGACGACAACGGTGTGGCTCGAGTCGATTTCCATGTCGACGGCGTGCTGCACCATAGCGATGCGACCGTGCCGTACTCGACGACGTGGAATCCGTCGATATCTCCATCGGGTGTCTATGTGCTCGAAGCCCGTGCCACCGATGGCTGTGGCAATGTTTCGAGCCGACAGGTGTCGGTGTCGGTGGCTCACCCGCCGATCGGCTGGCTGGATGCTCCCGAACACAACGACGTGGTCTCAGGGCTCGCCACACCGATCAGCGGCTGGGCGCTGGGTGAGGGTGGGTTGACGTCGGTGTGGATGTCGATCGACGGGCAGATCCCGGTACCGCAGATCGGCTCGTTCTCGCGGGGCGGCGATCGTGCGGGGGCGTGCGCGGCCTATCCGTACCTCGCCGACCCGGCGTGTCCCTCCGTCGGGATCGACGGCGTCTTCGACACCACCGGTCTCGCCAATGGCGTACATACCTTGCGGATGTCGATGACCGCGGCGAATGGGCTATCGAGCATCTTTACGCGCACCTTTCAGGTCGACAATCCAGCGCCCCGTGGCTGGGTTCACGTTCCGGCGCACCATCAGGTGCTCGCCGGCTCGGCGCCGACGGTCTACGGCTGGGCGCTCGGCGCGGGTGGGTTGACCGATCGACGCGTGGAGGTGGACGGTGTGCCGCTCGCCGATGTCACGTTCGGTCTCGCCTGGGCGGGTGCATGCAACGCCAACGTCGACGTCGCCGATCCGGACTGTCCGCTGGTTGGCTGGTCGGCGACGCTCGACACCACGCAGCTCGGCAACGGCCCGCACACGATGACGCTTTCAGGGACGGACGCCTCGGGACGGCTCCTTACCTTTACCCGTCAATTCACGGTCGAGAACCCGTGATCTTCGGCGATCTCACCCTCCCAGCGCAGGCATCTCCGGAGGCTGCCGCCCAACCGCCTCAACGCTTTGCCACAGCCGGTTGAATTGCTCGGCGACGCGGTGCTTCGGGTCGTAGTGGACGAGCGGCTGGTGGGCGCGGTGGGATTCGCGGACTTTGACGGAGGGGCTGAGGTAGGGCTGGAGAACGGGTAGGCCTTCGTCGATCAGGGCTTCGACCATTTGCCTCGGCAGTTTGGCCTGGGCCTGGTAGTGGTTGACGACGATGCCGCCGACGCGCAGGTCGGGGTTGTGGTCGGCGCGGATCTCCTCCACGGAGGCGAGCAGCTGGTAGAGGGCGCGGCGGCTGAATTCGTCGCAGTCGAAGGGGATCAGGCAGCGATCGGCGGCGATGAGCGCGGAGACGGTGAAGAAGCTCAGCGCCGGTGGGGTGTCGATGAGCACGACTTCGAAAGCGTCTTCGAGCGCCACGAGCTGGTCGCGCAATTTGTTGATTTTGAATTTGGTTTCGAGCTTGTTTTGCAGGTCGGCGAGCGTGGCGTCGGCGGCCATGAGGCTGAGACGCTCGAAGGGGGTGGGCTGGACCCATTGCTCGGGACGGTTGCCGCCGATGAGCGAGAAGCCGAGGGTGGATTCGAAGAATTTGCTCACCGTGCGCTCGGGATCGGGTTCGGTACCGAGCAGGTAGTGGCTGGCGTTGCCTTGGGGGTCGAGATCGACCACCAGGGTGCGACGACCCGATGCGGCGGCGACCGCGGCGAGGTTGCACACGATGGTGGATTTACCGACGCCACCTTTGCGATTGAATACCACGTAGCGCATCGGTACACCCTGCCACATGCCGCATTGCGGCGTCAAACGTTGGCGTCAGCCTCGAGGCACGTCACCCAGCAGCTCGCCTTCGTCGTCGAGCGGTGGATAGGGCTGCCCGCGCCTCCGGCACAGCTCGGCGATTTCGGGGTAGGCCCATTCGAAGAGGGTGCGCGTGTAGGTGTCGGCGTCGAGCCGTCTGGTGTCGTAGAGACCGGCGGCTTGGCGCTGCCGCTGGGCTTCAAAGAGCAGGATGGCGGCGGCCACCGATACATTGAGCGAGGCGACCGCGCCGAGCATCGGGATGAAGACGGCACCGTCGGCACCCGCCAGAGCGTCGTCGCTCACGCCGTCGAGCTCGGCGCCGAGCAGGAAAGCGGTCGGCCGGGTGAAGTCGACGCTGCGGAAGTCACGACTGTTCTCGTCGAGATGGGCGGCGTAGATCCGAAAGCCTCGGTCTCGTAGGGCGTCGAAGGCGGCGCCGTGACTCGGGTGGGTGCGGACACGGATGTATTTGCGCACGCCGCTGGCGCTTTCGTGACGCGGTACGAAGGTGTCTTGACCGGGCGCCACGGCGTGGGCTTCGAGCACGCCGACGGCGTCACAGGTGCGCACCACCGCCGAAACGTTGTGGGGTTTGTGGACGTTGTCCATCAAGACGGTCAGATCGGGCTGCCGTCGATCGAGGATGGCGCGCAGACGCGCGAAACGACGCGGAGTCAGGCCGCGAGCCCCATGCGCTGGAGCAGGGTCTGGACGATCCGCGCGGTCATGCCCCACACCTGCCGACCGCCGATGTGGTACACCCGCATCATTCGCTCGACCCCGTCGATCAACACGGCGCGATCTTCGATCAGGCGTGAGTCGGAAAAAGCTCGGAGCGGCACCGGGACGATCTCGTCGATTTCGTCTTCGTTGATTTCGGTCTCGACCGGATACGGCACCGCGGCGACACAGGGCACGACGCGAAAGCCACTCGCCATGCCGGCGAGCTCGTCGAGCTCACCGATCTGCAAAACCTTTTGGGGATCGAGCCCGATCTCTTCGTGCGCCTCGCGCATGGCGCCTTCCCACACCGACTCCCCCTCTTCCAAACCACCACCGGGAAAGGCCATCTGGCCTTTGTGATGGGGCAGCTGCTCGCTGCGCTTGGTGAGCAGGGTCCAGAGCTCATTGGTGTCGACATAAAGCGGCACCAGCACGGCCGCCTGACGGGCGTCGTTGTGCGGCAGACGCTGCGGCGCGGGGGTGCGTAGACGGCCGCGCATTTCGATGATCCAACTGTGTTTTTCGTCGCTCATCGTCCTCACTCCTCGAGAAAACGCTCGGCGACGATGTCGAAGGCGAGCGCGCCACCATCGGCCGGGGCGGGCAAACCGAAGCGAATGCGATAGACCCGCTGACGGTTCGGGGTCCACCACATGGCATGGCTGGGTGGAAAGCTCGGCAGCTCGACGCGAAACGCCACGCCACCACCGGCGGTGAACATCCGTTCGAGCAGCTCGGCACCATGGAGCTCACCGAGCTCGGCGGGCGCCGACGAGCCGAAATCGAACCGTAGCAGGTCGGCGTCTTCGGAAACAGCGATCAGCAGATCGGCGGTGGCGCCCGGATCGATCTTCAATTGCCCTTCTTCGCTCCACACGTGCTCGTCGAGCGGTCGCACCCACACCTCGTCGAGCCTCGCCTCTTGCCCCGCCGGCAGGGTGCGCTGACTGGTCTCGTAGGGCAAGAGCGCCCGGGCGGTCGCGGTCGGATGACGCAGCTGCGTGTTGTCGATGAGCGGCACACCCGGGGCCTGCCAGACCGCGGGCAAGAAGAGGATGGCGAGCACCAAAACCGGTGCCAACCAGCGCGCCGGATGACGAATCGCCGGTACGGCCAGCCAGAGCGCACCCCACAGCGGTAAGAAAAGGCGGTTGCCGACCGCGGCCGGTCCACCGAAAAGGTCGAACGGTCGCCAGAAGAAAATCGCGAACACCCACAGGCCAGCGGCGATCAGCAGCGCTCGGCGTTGCCGGGTCTCGCCGCGACCGGCGAAGAGCAGAAAAAGCGCCGGAAAGTACGGCAGCAACCCGATGCTCTCACCGAGCAGGAGATACAGGCCGTTCCACAGCCACAGCAACGGATCGAAGCCCCAGCCGATACGCGGCGCGCCATCCCAATAAAGCGCGCTGAAATGCTGGACGTTGCGCGAAAACTCGGCGGCGGTGAAATCGACCAGCGGATAGCCGGTGGCGGGACGAAAGCGAAAACGCTCGACGCCGATGCCGTAGACCCCGCCACCCGCGCCGAGCGCGTGCACGGCGATGATGGCGATGGCACCGGCGCCGAAGCCGGCGATCAGATGAAAGCGGCGGCTCGGCTGGGCGAGCACGAGCCCGCCGACGAGCAAGCCGAAGGTGATCGGCGCGGTGAAGACGACGACGGCGAGCAGGCCTCCGGCGAGCAGCCAGCGCCAGGACGGACTGGGCAGTGGCACGGGCTCGGTGACCTCGTTCGCGACGCGTTTCCTGCTGGCCTTCTTCTTCTCGGCTGCCTTCTGCCTACCTGCCTTCTTCTCGGCCTCGTCCGCGAGGGTTCGAAGATCTTGTGACGAGGTCATCAGGGCGAAGGCGATGACCGAGAGCACGAGCAGGAAGAGATCGCCGGTGAGCAAGAAGACGTAGTCGAAGGTCACCGTGGCGAAGACGAAGACGCTCACCAGGATGGGCGCCAAGGTGGAGCCGATCCGCCTGCTCAGCACCCGCGCGGCGAGAAGGGCGGCGAAGGCGAGCAGCAGACTGTTGAGCACCGCGAAGCCGGTCTGCGGCCAGATGCCGACGAAGGGCGCGAGCAGCAGGGCGTAGAGAAAGGGTCGATCCCAGGTGATGTGCTCGCCCCGCGAGCCCGACACCAAGGCGAGATCGACCGGGTTGTGACGCCAATGGGCGAGAAAGCGGTCGATGTCTCGACGCTCGTAGGTGAGATCGAAATCGTGCGCCAGACTCGCCGCCTGCATCCAATAGGTGGACTCCCCGGCGACCACCGGAGGCTCGACACCCGGGCGCTCGTCGAGCACGGCGGCGGTGCCGAGCGCGGCGAGCAGGGTGAGCAAGACCGCCCACGCCAAACGCCGACGACGATCGGCGTCGAATGTGATCAGCTGACGCGCCACGCTCATAGGGTCGCCCGCCATACGGGTCGGTCGAGATCCGGAAAGTAGGTGTCTTGATTGAGCACGTCGACGGTGATGTCGAGACGGACGTCGTCACCGAGCGGTCGACGCACGTCGAGACGGATTTCGTCGCTCTGCCCCGGCTCGAGATCGCGTGGCAGCCGATGCCATGGCCGTCCCGCCCACAGATTCTCTCCGTCGCGCCAGAGCTCGGCCCGCACCACGATGCCACCCTCCGGGCGTTCGCCGGCGAGCCAGCGGGCGCGACAGCGATTGGTCAGCCGCACCCGTAGTCGGCGACGTTCTCCGGCCGGCCACGGTGTCTCGGCGCCGTCGACTTCGATCGTGCCGTCGAGCCGTGCCCACACCGCGCTGGTCGGATGGACCACCGGCACCGCGGACACGGGGACCGGCTCGAGCCGCGCCCATTCGCGACAGGCGTCGATGATCGCCTCCGCCGCCTGGCTCGGCGCGTGATGCTCGGCGACATGACGCCGCGCTGCCTCGCCCATCGCCCGCAGACGCTCGGGGTGGTCGAGCAGCGTCGAGAGCCGCT
>JBCDBH010000223.1:0-9834 GCA_039184055.1 Acidobacteriota bacterium | reverse complement strand
CGCTGCGCTACACCAACCCCGGTGGACCGACCGCGGATTGTGAAACCGAACCACAGCTACCCGATTTCGATCTGCGCCGTATCGACAGCTGGATCGATCTGAACGGTGACGGTCTACCCGACAAATCCCAGACGGTCGACGCCTGCGCCGGACCGACCTACACCAAGCCCGTTTGGAATACCGGTACGCGGCGCGGCCTCGAGATCGCCGCGAGTGGCGACGACCACACCGAACGATCGCTGAAAGCCCACTACTACGACGCCTACGAGCGAATCTACCGACGCTCGGCCTTCGACGTCGACCTGTCGGCCGGTCAGGGCGCGACCCATCACCCCAACCTCGACGCGTGGGTCATCAATCAGGTCGACACCTACTTTTCCACCACCCTCGCGGACATCGACCACGACGGTCTGGTCGATCGCGTGCGTGGTCGCGACGTGCAATTCAACATCGCCGGTCTGATGTTCGGGATCTGGAAGCCGAACACCCTCGATGAAGAAGAAGCGGAGGCGATCGCCCGTCGTTCCTTGATCCGCCCCAAGGTGGAAAGCACCCACCTCTCGTTCGAGGAAAAAGCCGTCGGGATGAGCATCGACCTCGACGGTAACGGTCTCCAAGACTATGTCTACCGTCGCTACGATCCGATCGAAGGCACGGTCACCACGGTCGTTCGCTATCGCACGATCGACGAGGCAGGCGAAGTCCCGTATTTGCTTCGGACGATCGAAAACGGTCGTGGCAACATCACCACCATCCGCTACGCCGACGCCACCAACAGCGGCATCGTCACGGGGCTCGACAACCGCCGCGCCGGAACCAAAGTGGTCGTCGACTCGATCACGGAATCCCCGGGCGCCCGACAGCCCAACGTCACCCTGTCTTATCGCTATCACGATCCGGTCTATGTCCCGGACGCTCGCGGGGCGGTGCATTTCGCCGGCTACCGCCAGATCGACACCTGGCAGCACGACGAAGACACGGGCCGCACCGCGATCGGCTCCACCGTCTGGGATTACCAGCAATGGCATCGTGGTCTGCTACGCGAGTCGAGCAAGAGCGACGATGCGGGCAACTACCTGATCGTCGGCCGTCACACCTACCAGGAAGTCACGCCGGGCGGTACGCCGGAGCTCGGCGTCTGGCTGCCACATATCGATCGCATCTTTCACTGTCAGGCCAATCAAAGCTACGAAGACTGCACGACGGGCTCGGACTTCAACACCATCGAGCGGAGCTACCGTGGCTATGGCCAGATCGGTACGAGCAACTACCACCTGTTCGCGCTCGACACCACCTGGTATTACCACACCGTCTATCGTGAGAGCACGATCGGCGCTTTTCTTCCCGCGGGTGAAGTCGAGAACGGCAACCAGAAATCCGTCAACCACTATCACCTGGTCAAGACCGGTACGCAGTATCGTCTGGTGCCGACCCGTTTCGAGAATTACGGCGTCGAGATCGTGTCGTGTAACCACGCCGAAGACTGCATCACCAGCGAATCTCTGACCGGCGAACGCGAATTGGAATACGACCCGGGGCATCACGCACCGATCCTCGCCCGTGTGCGTCGTGAAGCCGGTGGACCGTGGATCACCTCGGAGATGCAATGGGAGCTGACGTCGGGTCTTCTGCTCCGCTCACGCTCACCCAACGAAGTCGCGAAAGGCCCGGGCGGTCGCTGGGCGCGCACCATCTACGATGCCGCGCGGCTCTATCCGGCCCAAGCCTTCAACGAGGAACGTCATCGTTCTCTCGTACGCAACTACGATCCCGCCTACGGCCAGGTCTTGGTGAGCGAAGGACCGAGCTACAAATGCCCCGGCTACGGCCCCGACAACCGCGACGCCTCTTGTGACCCGCAAGACCGCCGCTACGCGCAGAAGAAGGCGGTCTACGACGGCTACGGTCGATTGACCCACAGCTACTCGACCGACGACCATCCGACCCTCGACGATCAATACCTGCTATCGCTCGACACCTACGTCACCTACCGGTCGGACCAACGTTCGCTGACGGTCTACCACTATCCACATGCCGGCGCCGACCCGCGCTGGACCACCCGCAACACCGATGGTCTCGGGCGCCCGGTGTTGATCATCGACCGCGGGCCCGAGACCGGGGATACGCATACGCGCTTCCGCTACGATGGCCTCGGCCGCATGGTCGAACGACGGGTCGCGGATCCACGAGCCGCCGTCGGCGAGATCTCGACGGTGCGCCATGCGACCGAGTACGACGTGTTCTCGCGGGTCGTCCGTTCGCGGTTTCCAGCCGCGGACGGCTCGCCCGGAACCACGGCGATCGAGATCGACTACGACGGTCGCGTCACCTACCTCCGCCAGCTCAGCGAGCTCGACTACGATCCGAGCACCGAGCCCCGGCCGGCGGACGACGATCCCCGATCGCACCGCAAGGTGGAACGCAATCGACACGGTCAGGTGATCTCGGTCACCGAATGGGCCGACACGGGTATCACCGACACCTTCTGTGACACGTGTCTCCCGGACGGCCGGGTAACCCGCTACGAATACGACCCGCTCACCAACCATCTCCTGCGGACGATCACCCCTGACGGCCTGACAACCGAGCTCGATCACGACTGGCTCGGTCGGCGAACCCAGGTGGTGCAGCGTGGCGGCTCACCGGCGCAAGACATCCGGCATGAGTTCGTCCACGACGGCAACGGCAATGTCGTCACCTACATCGCTCCGCACACGGCGGCGCAGCCCGCGTCACAGTTCACCTCGAGCTTCCACTACGACCGCTTGAACCGTCTCACTCGCGCGATACCCGCGCGACCGACGGCGAGCGGCACCACGACACTCGATCCAGCGCTGCTCCGTCTCGGTGACACCGTGCACCGCTACGACGAGGACACGGCGGCGATCGGGGCGCGAGTCTCCACCCAATCAGGGGTCGGCACCCTGCGCTATCGGCACGACGGCAACGGCGCCGTGACCCGGATCGAGCAAGAGCTGACGATCGCGCCCTTCGACGAGGTGTTGACCATCGACAACGAGTACCAGGGCAACCTGCTGACGAGGACCCTGCTGGCGGACGGTGCGAACGGTGAACGATCGGCGATCGAATACGGCTACGACGGCGCCTACAACCTCGACACGGTGGACCATGTGCTCGACCAAAACGGCGTGTCCGGACCGGTGACGCACTTGACCAAGCTCTACCGCAACCCCGCGGGCGTCGTGACGAGACAGCATCGCGGCTATCTCTCCGAGGCCGCGTCGGATGCGGCTTTCCCGAGTGGCGTCCCGTCCGCCAGTGTCCCCGTGATCATCACCTACCAGCGGGACCAGCTCGGCCGGGTCGTCGATCAGCATGTCGCCGCTTTCGATGGCGCCGCCGTCACTGACGTCATGCACCAGGAGGTGAGCTACTACGCCACCGGTGATCCCAAGAGCATGAGCCAGTCCTTCGCCGACGGCACCTCCGGGAGCTTCGAGTACTTCTACGACGACCGCCACATGCTGACCCGCGTCGACGGCTCGGTCGTGGCCCCCGGTCAGCCGTTGACGAGCTATGCAGCGTTCAACCACTACACCGACGGCGGACGCCTGCTCGATGCCGAAGTCGATCTCGGTGGGCTCGTTCCCTACCGTGACGACACGCTCGGCGCCAAGCTGCCGGCGTCCAGCTATCACTACGATCCACTACGGCCGCAGCAACTGGCGGCGCTCGTCGACCCCAGCGGCCGCCCGGCGGTGACCTACGACTACGATCACGCCGGCAAGATGCTCGAGCGCCACCGTGTCGATACATCCGGAGCGACCCTCGCCAAACACGCCTACGCCTGGGATGGCAGCAACGCGCTACGGATCACCACCAATCAGAACGGCGAGAGTGAAATCTCGTACTACCTCGGTTCGGATCGAGCGTTGATCATCGAGCGTGATGCCGCCAAGACCATCACCGGCGCCCGGCGCCGTTTCGGCGCCACCGAGATCCGCTACGACGCCAACGGTGATCGCATCGAGACCGTCGCCACGCTCGCCGGATCCCGGATCGTCGACCGCACCGACATCCGCTTCGAAGTCACCGACAATTACGGCAACCTGGCCGCGACCTTCGACGGTCTGGGTGGCATGGCGATGGGCAGGCTCTACGATCCATGGGGCCAAGTGCTGACCAACACCGGCGCCATGAACGACTTCGACATGGGTTATCAGAGCGAGCGCTACTCCGGTCTCGCCGGGCTCTACGAGATCGGCGCGCGTCATTTCGAACCGGTGTCACGCACCTTCAACCAGCCCGATCCGCTGCTGTCGATGGTCCCGGAGCTCGGCGCGTCAGGCTTCCTCGCGGACATGAACCTCTACACCTTCTCGGCCAACAATCCGCTGTCGAATTTCGATCCCACCGGGCTGCAAACCGAAGCGCGAACGGTCGAGAGCGGATCGAGCATCCTGGTGCCCAACCCGGGAGGCGGCACCTGCCCCTACGGCGACGGACCGTGCGAGTCGTTCTACAACGAAGTCATCTTCGTGAACAGCACGCTCGAGTCGGCGATCCAGGGCTCGGCGGGCTGGGTGTTCATCCTCTCCGGTGGTGAGCGTCTGTACTACGGCGACGCCGCGTATTGGTCGCACCCACGTCTGACCAGCTCGGTCGACGTCTATCTCGGCTGGTCGAAGGTGATCGGCGACTGTGGCCAGGGCTTTCAACGCTGTGCCGACGACGTCGGCATGGTGCGAGGCGCCGGAACCATGGCGCTCGGGCAGCTTTCCCCCCTCGCGCTCACCGCCGGAGGGATCGCGGGTGCCGAGATCATCGCGACGGTCGGGGTGATGGGCATCACCAAAGAAGGGGTCGCCGAAGCCGCCACCATGGTGTGTGATGGCGCCACCGGTGGGACCTGCACAACCGTCTCGACCGTGCTGTCGAGTCGCAAGATGTTGCAGAACGTCTCGGAATACACGGCCAAAGCCATCGGCCGATCGGCTGATGACGTGGCGGCGGCGGCCGGTTCGACCACGATGACCTGGACCAAGGGCTTTCCGGGAATCGAGATCGGTCGAGACGGCAAAGACTGGGTCAAGCGGGTCGATCCCGAAGCGAGTCGCTTCAAGCAATGGTGGGGCAAACAGACGATCGAAGCGCAACACCGTGGTCTCACTCGACTCGGCGACATGGCGACCCCACACAGCATGACCAATGGCGTGCTCCGCACACGACACGTCGGCGAGACCTTCGAAGGCGGCAGGCTGTCGCTCCAGATGTTCGATCCCATCGTGCTCAAGGCCTACGTCAAGGGCTCGTTTCGGATGCGGACACCGTTCAACGACATCATTCCGCGCAACATGTCGCGAAAGGGCGTCATCTTCGATCCGGCGCTCGATTGGTTCTCGCTCAGCGTCGCGACGGGAACCGCCGCCGGCAGCACCGCGGGTAGCTACTACCTCGCCGATTACTTGAGAAGCGACGAGGAGTAAGGCCTATCGAAACGTGCCCGTCGGGATCCCTGAGAAGCAGGGATCCCGACGGCTTCACTCCAGTAGTCGATAGGTGCAAACGTCCCGCTCGTGATACTCGAGCGCGAAGTACTTCTCGATCCCCGTGGCTTCGGGTGGAAAACGCGTCTCGCAAAAGGTGATGACGAAGTATTGGGCGTCGAAACCCCGCAGGGCTTCGTGCAAGGCGGCGGCATCCTGGAGTCGTCGGTTGACCTTGACGAAGCGATACGGGCCGAATTGGTTGCCGAGCAGGCGACCTTCGGCGTGGTAGACCTGGTCCTCGCACTGCAAGGCGTAGGCGGTATAGGCCGCGCCCAGACGTCGATTGAGATCACGGATCGCTCCGTGGCAGGGAGCTCGGTTCAGATGGGCGTCGCGCTGCTCCGCCGTGACCGGCAGCGGCCCCAATTCCGACAATTTGAACGTCGAGTAGGCGGTGGCCGGGGTCAGAAGCGCCAGGCCGATCCATGCGCCGACGAGCCTGTGACGAAAAAGCCGGTGACGGAAAAGTCGAGGCCAGGCCTTTTCGAGATCCCCGTGGATCCGGTCGATGGCGAGCGCGGCGGGAACGGCCAGGACACCCAAAACCGGTATCAGGTAGCGTGGATCACCCGCGGTGGCGAGACAGATCACCCCATAGCCGATCGAGATCGCGATCAGCCAACGAGCTTGGGCATCGCGCACGGCGAGAAGCAGGAGCCACGGCAAAAGAAAAAGGTAGATCGGAGACACCGGCGCTCGCTGAAAGCGCTGGTGCTCGAAGCTCAGCCGCCACGGCAGCAAGAGCAGATCGCGAGACTCCTCGGTGATCAGACTCCACATCCGCTCGCCGATCAGCCGAGGGATCTCGACCGCCGCGCCGGTCATTTTCGAGGCGAGCGCCTCGTCATCACCGGGAACCGCGTCGTCGAGCCAGGTCAGATCTTCGACCGAGTCCTGATCCCTCAGGAAGAAACTCCACTCCGACTCGCCAAAGACCTGAAAGAAGAGCGGGAATACCGGATTCCCGGTGTGGTAGGCGTTGCGCGCGTACCAGGGGCTGGCCACCAGCACCACGACGACCACAGCCGCCAGGACCGGCGTCAGCTTTCTTTTTTGCATGGCGTCGAGACACGAGGCGGCCACCAGCATGGCGACGAAGATCAGCCCGTGGTATTTCGTGCCGGCGGCGAAGCCACAGCCGGCGGCGCTCACCACGAGCCAACCCAGATGTCGCGTCCGCCACCAGCGCACAAAACCATAGACCCCCACAACCACGAAGAGCGCGAGGGCGACGTCGACCATGGCGGCGCGCGCGTTCCACGCCACCAAGGGATTGCCGAGCCAAATCGCCGCCGCCCACAGACCTGCCCGCCGACCCGCCATCGGTGCCACCCACGCGTAAAGCAACAGACCGACGCTCAGCATGGCCAAGGTCTGCACCAGAGCAGCCGAGATGTCGTTGGCGACCAAAAAGATCAGCGTGAAGAGCAGATTCACCAGCTGGGGAAAGACCGGGTAGCGCAGATCCGACGCGAAAACCACCCGGCCTTGCTCAGCGAAGAGATCGGCGTACGGCAGGTGATACATCGCCGCGTCGTAGGCCACAGGGGGATAGAGCGGCAGGAGCAGACTCGGCGTCAGGAGCACAAGAACCGCTGGAATCGTCCACCATGGCCAGCGAAGGTCGGCGAGATGAGGCGGCAAACGCTTGATCGCATCCCGCCACAGCGGCCAGGCCGCGACGTGCACACCGACGATCACCGACCATACGACGGGTGGCTGGAGCCAACCGACGAGGCCGAGCGCCAAGCCCAACAGCCCCAGGCTGCCCAAACCGACCGCCACCGATACCGCCACCTCTTCGGCGACCGAACGGAAGGGTAAGGAGGTGGTGAATCGGCGACCGAGCGCGAAAGCCGTGGCCGCCATCAGGGCCAGAATCGCGAGGTGCTGCGCGATGAAGAGCAGTGTCAGGATCATGCTCGCTGTGTACTATACAAGCGTGGATGGAGAGTAAACGGACCGAGGACGTATGCCGCGCCTGCTACATCATCTGATCGACGAAGCCGCTCATCTCAGCCCCGAAGCCGAAGCCGTACGAGCCGATGGCGAAGCCATCACCTACGGTCAGCTGCTCCGCCGCGCCAACGGTGTCGCGCGAGCGCTGCACGACACCGGTATCGAGCCTCATGCACGGGTCGGCGTGCTGCTGCCGAGAGGCTTGAACGTACCGGTGGCCTTCTACGGCGTAGTGGCCGCTGGCGCGGTGCTGGTACCGATCGATCCCAGATCCCCTGCCCAGCAGGTGGCGCGGATTCTGAGCGCCACCGGCGCCACGCATCTGATCACCAAACCTAGCCTGCGCCGCGTGGCGAACGACGCCGTCGACTCATGCCCCACCCTCCGTCACGTGCTCGGTCTGGAAGCTGACGACGATCCGCCAAATCAAGACCTTCAGCCAAACAAAGACCTGACGCGCGCGCGTCTTCCGTGGTCCGCAATCCACGAGCTGGCGAGCGACACCCGTCCGGCGGTACGAACGATCGATCTCGACCCGGTCTACGTGCTCCACACCTCCGGCTCCACCGGCATCCCCAAGCTGATCCGGCACACGCACCGCAGCGCCCTCGCCTTTGTCGATTGGGCGGCGGATACCTACGCGCTGACACCTGACGACCGGCTCAGCAACCACTCGTCCCACCACACCTGCTTCGCCACCTTCGACTATTACGCCGCCGCCCGGGCGCGCGCCACGACCGTCGTGCTCACCCCGGCGTCGCTGGTGCTCCCCGCGAGCCTCGCCGCGCTACTCGAAGAGGAGGCGATCAGCGTGTGGTACTCGGTGCCCACCGCGCTGGTGCACCTGGCGCTGCGTGGCGACCTGGCGTCGAAAGATCTCAGCGCCCTGCGCTGGGTTTTGTTCGCCGGTGAGACCTTTCCGGAAAAGCATCTGCAAAGTCTGCGTCAGCAATTGCCACAGGCCCGGTTCAGCCACGTCTATGGCTCGACCGAGGTCAACGTCTGTACCTACTACCACCTGCCCGACGGCCCCCTACCCTCGCCGCTACCGATCGGCCAGGCGTGCTCGACCGACGCGACTTTGGTGGTCGACGAGGCTCTCGAGCCCGTGCCACATGGCGAAGTCGGCGAGCTGCTGGTGCGGGGCGCAACGGTGATGTCGGGCTATTGGGACGACCCCGAGCGCAATCACCAGGTGCTCGTGCGGCGTCCAGCCGCCGGCGGTTTCGACGAGATCTACTTTCGCACCGGTGATCGCGTGCGCGCCGACGCCAACGGCGACCTCGCCTTCGTCGCTCGTGCCGATCTCCAGGTCAAGGTGCGTGGCTTTCGTGTCGAGCTCCAGGAAGTGGAGACCGCCCTGCTCGCCAACGACGCCGTCGAATCGGCGGTCGCCCTCGCCCAGCCCGACGGGGAAGGCAGCTCGACGCTGATCGCCGCCGTCGTGCTCACCGCCGAGAGCGACGCCGACGAACGATCGCTACGTGGCGAGCTCGGCGCCCACCTACCCGCCTACGCCGTTCCCGGTCGAATCGAGATCCTGGAACGCTTTCCCCGTACGCCGACCGACAAGGTCGACCGTAAAGCCCTGAAGGCCGAGCTGACCCGTTGAGAGTCGAACGTGGAATCGAAGTCTCCCAGCGCTGAGTCGCCGCGTCGGGATCGCGAAGCGTCCGTGGAGCTGACTCCTGGCCAGCGTCAGATCTGGACCGGTCAGACGCTGCATCCCGACTGCCCGCTCTACAACATGGCCTTCGCCTTCGTGTTTCCCGAGGCGTTGGACGTGGAGCGCTTCCAGGAAGCGTGGCGTCGTGTGGTCATGACCAGCGATGCTCTCCGCACCGTCCTCACCCGACGCGCTGACGGCGATGTCGAGCCATGGATCACCCTCGATGGTGCGTCGACCCAAGCGCTCGATCTTTCCGACCACGATGACCCGGTCGCGGCCTTTCACCGGTTGTGCCGCGAACGCTGCGCGCGGCCGCTCGATGTCGAGGCCAGTCTGGTGGATAGCGTGCTGATCCAGCTCGGGAGTCACGGCACGGGGTGGTATCTCAATCAGCACCACCTCATCACCGACGCCTGGTCGACGCGGCTGCTCTACCAGCGGGTCGCCGATGCCTACCAGACCTTGGCCGTCGACGACGCCGATCAATCATCGACTGAGCCGTCGTTCTACGCCGTCTCTCGAGAGCTGCGGCGCCACGCTGCAAGCCTGTCGAGCGATGCACGCGGGTCGCGTCGAAACCAGACTAGCGGCCGCGCGGCGCTCTACGGGCGCGATACTTAAACCCGTCAAATCTGGAGCGGCCCTGGCCTAAGGGCGAAAGCCGTTCACTTGTCCTGCCGACCAAGTCCCGGCAGG